>CAIYTF010000170.1 GCA_903929035.1 uncultured Ignavibacteriales bacterium | reverse complement strand
ATAGATACTGATTTTTATGATTCGCAACTTGACTTCGGTGAAGACCGCAAAATAAAGCCGTTTAATTGGCAAAGAGCATTTCCTGATGTGTTTAAGGGAGGGAAAACAATTGCAGTAAATGAAATAAAAGAAGATGGCGATGAATTACTTCAACTTGCAAAGAAAGTAAAGCATCACGCGCGGAAAACACTTGAATATTCTTCGGAACTCGAGACCAAGCTTTTGGAAGTGCGGGAAGATGATGCGGAATATGAACGGGGAGGATTTGATGTTGTCATTGGGAATCCGCCGTATGGTTCAATCGGCACAGAAGGAATAAAGTCATATTTTAATGCTTCATATATGACAGTTGAAGGACGATATGATAATTATGAATTGTTTGTGGAAAAAGGATTGAAACTGTTAAAAGACAATGGTCTTCTCGGGTATATTATACCGAGTCCATTTCTCACGAATTTATATTCAAGAAAACTAAGAAAATATTTAACTCTCGAATATTCTATCAAGGAAATAGTCAGTTTCTCTATGCAGGTGTTCAATGATCCGACAGTTCATTCCTGTATAATAATTTTATCCAAACAATTAATTGGTGAAAATCGAATAATCATAAAAAACCAAATAGACAAAATTGAAGATCTTGAGCTAAAGGATTTCTTTTATTTTCGTCAATCAGATATAAAAGCCAATATACATTTCGTGATAGATATTTTCGTTGACCCCATTGCGAAAAGTATAATTGGCAAGATGGATGCGAATGGCGTTCAACTATCCGAAATATGCTTTATTAGACAGTGTATAAAAACAGGTGATGATGAAAAATATGTGACCATTTCCGATATACCGCCGGCTGAACCTTGGGTAAAATCATTGCGCGGTAAATCCATTATCCGATTTGGAGTTGTTAATTCAAATCTGTACGTAAAATATGGTGATTGGCTGTCCAGAAATTGGAAGAACAAATCATTCTATGAAACCAATAAAATAGCAATTCGCGAAACCGGCAATCGAATCATAGCGACCTTGGATTTAGAGAAAAGATATTTCTTGAGTTCATTATATGCAATTTATTATAAAGACCCTTCACAAAATAATGCCGCCCGATTAAAATTCCTATTGGCTATTATCAACTCCAACTTGGCAAATTACTATCTTAAATTAATCGCCTTGAATTTAACCAAGGGTGCTTTTACAAAGTTTAGAACGAATCAGCTTGGACGTTTGCCGATAGTGGTTTGGGAATCACCGGGAGACAAGCAAAAAGCGGAAATTATATCTAATGTAAGTCAGCTGCTAAATCTAAACAAAGCAATTTTAAGTGAAACGCTGCAGTCTAAGTCTCAACAACTCCAAAGCCGCATCAACTACCACGAAGATAAAATCAATCGGGCGGTATATCAGCTTTACAATTTAACGGAAGAAGAAATTAAAATAATAGAAGCTTCTCAATCAACTACTTTTGATATTTAATTATCTTGATTTTGTAACTGTTGAGGTCCTATTTGAGAAATCAAAATTGGTTGAAGAGAAAAAATTAGTGATTTCCTCGAAAATATTGAAATAGTGAAGAAAGGAGAAAATCCCTACAGAAAGAGGGAGCAAAAGACAGGAGTGGAACTTCAAGCGAGAGCCAACGTGCTGAAGTATTAATGGGAGTGAACAGAAAATTAAAGACGAAAACAGCAACATTGACTAACAACTACTTCAAATTGATTGGTTACAATAGTCTGGTTTCTGTTTTTAGAGGAAACAATACTTTATGAACCACCGTATGCCGAACGACACACGTACGGTGGTGTGGAAAGTCTGCAAGCGAACTTTTCGCTTGCCGCCTACCCCATTTAGTACCGAAAGCCGGACTCGAACCGGCACGAGGTTTAAGCCTCACCGGATTTTGAGTCCGGCGCGTCTACCAATTCCGCCATTCCGGCACGTGCTAAATTATATTACAAATTTACTCAATCGCTGTTAACTTTACAAATATTTTATACCTTTTTCCCTTAATATTTTTACTGCAATCATCGCGGTCTTCACTTCTTGGCATCAGATATGGATATTTAGGGTTTCCTGAAAAAGTCAAAAGATTAATTAGCCGTTCCTAAATGGCACCCGCTTGCCTGCCATCTGTTCATAGGCACGGAGAAATCGGTCCAAAAGTATAGATTCGCTCAAAAAAATGGCGGGAAAAGAGGATTTAAATAGCTAAATGAGTTTAAAATTGAAAGTCCGGCTACTTTAGATCATTGATTCTCGTGGTATTCGATTTAAGTGCTTTTTAGCAAGTGCACGAAAAAATGCGGATTATGCTCAAAAAGCGTGCACCTATAAATTATTCAAATCCATTTGAACCGCGTTATTATTGTACAATATCGCTATTTTGATTTTTTCAGGTGACCCTAATCTAACTAATTATCAGTTTGGAATTAGCTGGAGTTAAGCAGCTGCCAATTATCAGATTTTTTCTTTCCTTCAGTTTAGTGTATATCAGAAATACAAAATATTATTATCTTACAAACCTATTTGATTGTTTTTTTTGACCTAAGCAGTTTATAATAAATTAAGGATTACAAAATGAAAATTCACGAATATCAGGCTAAAGAAATTTTACGGCAATTTAATGTTCCTACACCTAAAGGAGCAGTTGCTTACACTGCAGAACAAGCAGTGCAGGTGGCAAAAGAAGTAGTAGGCGGAGATTTATGGGTAGTTAAAGCTCAGATTCACGCCGGCGGCAGAGGTAAAGGCGGCGGAGTGAAAATTGCACGCTCGCTGGATGAAGTCTATAAAATTTCACAGCAAATTCTTGGAATGACATTAATAACCCATCAAACCGGTCCTGAAGGAAATGTTGTAAAACGCCTGTTGATTGAGCAGGGTGTAAATATTGATAAAGAGTTATATGTTGGTATTACCTTAGACCGAACTTCTTACAAGAATGTTTTTATGGCATCAACTGAAGGCGGCGTTGAGATTGAAAAAGTTGCTGCTGAAACACCTGAAAAAATTTTGAAAGTATTCATCGACCCGCTTATTGGTATGCAGCTATATGAAGCGCGTGATTTATCATTCAAACTTGGACTTGAAGGTTTGCAGCACAAGAATGCAGTATCTTTTTTCCTTGCTCTCTATAAAGCATATTCATCAATTGATGCTTCAATCGCTGAAATTAACCCGTTAGTTGTGACCAAAGAAGGTGAAGTTATAGCATTAGATGCAAAAATGAATTTCGATGATAACGCGCTGTATCGTAGAAAGGATATCTTGGCACTTCGTGATTTAGATGAAGAATCACCTTTGGAAATTGAAGCATCAAAATATAATCTTAACTATATCAAACTCGATGGTAATGTTGGTTGTATGGTAAATGGAGCGGGACTCGCGATGGGAACAATGGATATTATTAAGCTGGCAGGCGGTGAACCGGCTAATTTTCTTGATGTCGGGGGTTCAGCGAATAAAGAAACTGTTGCCAACGGGTTTAAGATTATTCTTTCTGATACAAATGTCAAGGCAATTTTAATTAATATTTTTGGCGGGATTGTTCGCTGTGATCGTGTCGCGCAAGGTGTAATAGATGCTGCAAAAGAAGTTCAAATTAGTCTGCCGATAGTAGTCCGCCTTGAAGGAACTAATGCTCCTGAAGCAAGAAAATTACTTGCTGAATCCGGATTGGCTTTTGAAGTAGCTTCATCCCTTGGAGATGCTGCAAAAAAAGTTACTTCCGTTTTACGCGCTGAAACTGTTTTTGCCTAATTTATTATATTGAATACGGCTTAGTTCTTGTAAATAAATAAACTATACAACTTCTAATATCTAACCATCGCGGTCTTCGCGTGAGAAAGTGTTAATGTTCTTTCTGAACGAGTCCTTAGATTTATAACGAATCTAATAATAAAAATGAGTTATCTCTATGCTCCAAAATATTTTGGGTTTTATCTTCGAACTTGCAAATATTTCTTACAGGGCAGTTACCGCAATAAAGTTTGGATGGACGGCAAAATTCTCTGCCAAGCCGTATAAGATTGGTATGGAACGAGTGTGCTGTATTTTCAGGAATATCGTAAAAGATAGTCCAAAATGTTTTTTCCGGATTAGAAGAAGTTACAACGCCTATTTTATTTAGAGTTCTATTCACGTGTGTATCAACTGGGCAAACATTACGCGATAGGGAAAAAAGCAATACGCACGATGCTGTCTTTACACCAACCCCATCGAAAGCAGTTAGTTTCTTGATTGCTGCTTTATTATCCATTTCAGTCAGATAATCTAAACTAATTCTATTTTGTTCCTGTTTGATGCCATTCAGCGCGCCTTTTATTGCTTTTGCTTTTTGTTTTGTAAGTCCGGCGGTTCGTATCTCCATTTCAATCATCGAGAGCGGCAAATCTGCAACGGTTTCCCAATTTGGATAATTCTTGGTCAAATTAAGATATGCTTTATAGGAATTTTTATCATTCGTGTTCTGAGAAAGGATTGTTCCGATAAGTGTTGTAACTGCATCGGGTGTACGTTCATTTCTTTTGGGGATGCCATAAAATTTTATTAAGGCTATATCTATTGAAACAATTTTATTTTTAATTGTATTCATAAAATATTTGCATCAGCGGGTAAATGCAGGAACAGTTGATTATTTCTTAAATAATTCTTGACTTCTTTTAGGCAATGAACTTATCACTAAGTTGTAGGAATGATCAATCAAATTCTTGATGAGGGTATCAGGGAGTCTTCCTTCGAGCATAACAGTGTTCCAGTGAACTTTATTCATATGATAACCCGGTTGAATTTCTTCATATTCCTCGCGTAAACTTATGGCTCTCTCCGGATTGCATTTCAAATTTAGTGAAAAAGGATATGTTGTATTCATTATAATGAATATTTTCCCTGCAACCTTAAATTGGGGTAAATCAATACCAAAAGTACAACTTTCAGTAACTTGAGCTTTTGACAAGGCATACTCGCGAATTTGTTCGAGATTCATACTACAGTTAGAATAAATCGACTTTTGCCTGAATTTTCACACCTTTACCATTGAGCTGAGTATTTAGTATATCGATAACCTTTTGAAATGATGTTGTAATATCTTTTATTTTAGTTATGAGACTGTCATCATAAAGAACCTTGCCAATATTGTTTTTCTTGGCTTTGGTTTCAGTAAATAAATCATCAATTCGGCTGACAACTTTATTGGCATTTTGTGTTAATTCGTTTGCCTGTTTAATTGTAGCACCAATATCTGATTTGTTCTTGTCGATAACTTCTTTAGTTTCAGTTATCAAAGAATTACTATTATGAATTAATGCGGTAATTTCACCTTGATTCTTATCAATGATAGAATTTACTTTCAAAGTGATTTGCTTCAATTCAATTAGGGAACTCTGAAGATTTTTTTGATTGCTTTCTTCGGTAAGCATTTTATTTACCATTGCAAGTGAACTGTCAATCGATTTCAGCATAGGAGGTATATTTTTGCTAAATGCTCCAACCGTTTTCATCACAACAGGAATATCAGCCGAAAAATCACCTTCGGCAATTTGTTTATAGTCAATTACTTCAGATGCAATACCGGGTAATATTTCAACTTTTTTCCCGCCCATTAAATCAAGCATATCTATGCTAAACCGTGCATCTCTTTTAATCTTCACATCAGGGTCAAGAGATAGGTCTATCACAACTCCCGATGGCTCTTGAAATATTTTATCTACATAGCCTTTTTTAACACCATTTAAAGTAACCTGATCGCCAACTGATAATCCGGATACTGAAGGAAACCGTACCCCCAGCACTAATCTCGATGAGTTCAGAGAGGCATTTTTAGCCCAGCCTACAATCCACAACATTCCAATAATAGCGAGTAGAACTGTAATTCCTACTCTGATTTCAGTTTTTCTTTCGTCCTTCATCTCTTATAACTCTCTGTATATATATATGGCAAAATATCAGTAAAAAAAAATCTAACTCTTTATTAAGGACTTGTTCAGAAATAACATTAACACTTTCTCACGCGAAGACCGCGATGGTAAGATTTATAAAGTTGTATAGGTTATTTCTTTACAAGAACAAAGCAGGAATATTTCATAAGCTTTTTTCGAAAGTGAAAAATTTTATCCTGCTATTATCCATTTCTGTAATGGTTATTTTATTATCCGCGCGTTGAAAGTTATCACCGCACGTTGGAATTTTTCCCATCTCTTCATAAATCCAACCGGCAGCAGTTTCATATTCAATGCTGTTAAAATTAATCGCGATTCCGAATTGCTCGGCAAATTCTCTTATTGGCATTCCTCCATTTACGAGAAATGAAGTTTCAGAAATCATTTTAACAAACTCATCCTCCGTATCAAATTCATCACTGATTTCGCCCACAACCTCTTCAATAATGTCCTCTAACGTGACCAAACCAGCGGTGCCGCCGTATTCATCCACAACTATCGCAACGTGGAGTTTATTTTCTTGAAATTCTTTCATAAGTTCATTAATCAATTTTGTTTCCGGAACAATCAATGGCTTCCGTAAAATCTTCATCAATGAAAAAGAATTATCATTGGTACTTCGGTGTAAATATTTCAAAAGGTCTTTAGCATAAAGAACGCCCTTAATATTGTCCAAACTTTCCTCAAAAACCGGAATCCTGCTATGTAAAGCACTTCTCAATGAAACTACTAATTCTTCAAATGGTATATTGATTGGGACAGCAAATATTTCAGTGCGGTGAATCATTATTTCTTTCACTACTTTAGTTTTGGTAGAAACTAAACCCTGAATAAGATCGTGCTCATCTTCTTCAATTGTTCCTTTTTCGTGTCCTAATTTAGCAAGAAACGGAATTTCATCGTTAGAAAGAGTATGAAATTTTGAATGAACGGATAATTTGGAAACAAGTACTTTCATCATCTCTGTAAGTATCTCGGCAATCGGATAAAGAAAAACACTTATCACATAAAGCGGGATAGTATATAATTTCGCGTAATGTAGAGGATTTCGGCTTGATAAAAGTTTTGGAGTAACTTCTCCAAATATCAATATCACTAAAGTTACTATAACAATTTGCAAGGTAATAACAATATCTTTTACCCATCCATAATGCTCTGCTATCTGAATTGCAAAATAAGCAGTTAAAATTGACAGCAATATATTTACAAGAGTATTTCCTATTAAAATGGTAATTAACAGCCGCCGCGGAAATTCAAGAAGGTGATTCAGCTTCTTGAGCAAAAAAGGACTCCGAACTAAAGTTCTGTCAATATTTTTTTTATCAATAGAAAATAATGCAACTTCTGCTCCCGAAAAGAAAGCAGAAGCCATTAAAAGCAAAGTAATACTTAGTAAGACTGATGTTGTTTCCAATAGTTAAGGATCAGTATTTAGAAAGGTAAATCAGTTTCACTTTCAGTTTGAGCGGGTGCTGCTTCGTCAATCGACCGGAGTGGCATAGCCGATTCAGGAGAATATGACGCCCCTTCATCACCGCCAACTTTATCAACGCGCCCATCGAGAGGTAAAACTCTTTCAGCAATAAGTTCAAATACTTCTCGCTTTTGACCAGCCTTATCAACATACTCGCGTTTTTGAATACGGCCTTCAACATATACTTTCGATCCTTTTTTGAGAACATTTCGAACATAATCCGAGAGACTAAAAGCAACTATATTGTGCCACGTAGTTTCATTCTTCCATTCACCATCGGCATTTTTAATACTATAAGTTGTCGCGACAGAAAAAGTTGAAACCGCCAAATTTTTATTTGTTGTATAACGAGTTTCCGGATCTCTTCCGATATTTCCGATTAACATCGCTTTATTCAATGATGAAGCCATTTCTTTTCCTTATTAGTTTAATAAATAAATTTACACAATGCTATTCAAGTTAGTGCCGCAATATTTTAAATACAGTAAACAATATCAACAAGATAAGCCCGATACTAACGAAAAAATAATATATGAATTTTTGTTCCCAAAATATTCTGTTTTTTTCGTCTTTGTATTTGATGCACTTTTCCGGCTTTTTTGTTTCTTTTGTATGGTTATGAATAAGAGACTCTTTGGTTTCAACGTTACTATTCAAAGAAACTGTTTCGATGATAAGATTTCTGAGTTCCTGCGGCGGCGTCAATACAGGCGGCATTTCAGCAAGTTTACTTAAATAGCGTTTCAATTTATTGTATTCTACCAAGCATAGGTTACAAATTTTTAAATGGATTTCAAAATCTTCCAATAAATGATTTGGAAGTTTACCGTCAATATATGGACCTAATAACCGCAAAAAATCATCACAATTCATCGTTTCAACCCATTCGCAATTTGAACCCTAGCTGAATCTAATAATGTCCGCAATTCTATTTGTGAAAATTCGGGGAGCAAGTCACCAATTTCTTCAAGTGAGTATTTGCGGATATCGTGCAAAACCAATAATAATCTGCGTTCAAAATCCAGCCCTGCAAGTGCTAAATCAACTTCACTTAATTTCATTGGATGTTTATGACGATCTACGGATAAAACAAAACTTTCTTTGTTTTCCCTGTATTTACTTACTATTTTAACTAATGCAATTCCTTGCAGCCATCCAATAAAGGAACTATTCATTCGCACCTGATGAATATTATCAGCGGCAAAACGGAAAACATCTATCGTCATTATAGTCGTGTGGTCGTGGTTACATAGCAATCTATTTACAAACGAATAGACACCATCTACAAATAATTGGACTAATTGATTGAATGATTTATGACTTCCGTTTTTTGTGTTTTCAATCAAACTACTTATATATTTACTGTTTTCTGCCATCATATAGTAAATAAAACCGGTGACTAAGGTTTTTTCTTAGTCTTGGATTCCTTTCCTGCCATTGGTGATATTTTTTTATTTTTCGCGGTGTTTTTTTTCTCCGGATTCACTTTCTTTACCGAACCTAAAATGCCTGAATTATTTTTGAAACCGGCAATTTTTTTAGATACCTTTCCGTCCTTGACCATTGCAGTTTTTCCCTTAAGTATTTCCAAAAATTTATTGAAATCATACTCACTCTCTATGATGGCATCAGATGAAATGGTCAGTACATTTTGGAACTTGCTAACCTCTCCCGCGAATTTCTTGCCCGATAAAGATTTTATTTGTTTTTTATTTTGATTCTTTAAAAATTCTTTACCCATAAAAAACAAATTAATCCAATAATACCACCGGACTAATAACTCAAAGTTTTCTTTGTTAAAGTAGGTTATATCACGGTAAACATTTATTCCGATAAATGTTTGAATTTCTTTTTTTTCTAACCATCTGACAAATTCAGCCGATACTTTTGACTCATTCAATTCATCATTATAGAGTACCGACAGACCGGAAAATTCCGACAGCATTATATGCAATAAATTAAATTCTGCGCGAACATCTTCATAATTATTATTAAAACGAATAAGATTTTGCCATAATGGTTTTGCTAACATTAGTTCATCAAATAATTGAACCGCGGTTTTTTTATCTTCCGTTTGTATTATTGAAGTTAGAATAAGATACACCACATCAAAAATTACGACCAAATCATTATAAGCCTGTGTCTTTAAGGAAACTGTTTTTGCTTCAGGAAACGATACAGCAACAGTGCCCTGATTAATTCTAAAATATGTGTTTTGTAAAGATTTCAATATCCTTAAATCTTCTGCTATCATAGCTCCAAGTAAATGGGTATGCTCTAATTGATAACCGAGAGTTGAAAGTTCATTCACCACACCACATATTTTCCCGATTACATACGGGGTAAAGGCTCTAACCTCTGATGAAATACCTGCCTGCAATACTTGATAAAACTCTTTCATCGTTAATGTATTGAACAAATCCATAACTGCCAAATGAAGTGGAGCCGTGCGGAGTTCATTAAGAGAAAGCAGCACGGAAAGGGTTCCGCTGCCATTCAAATGTTGATACAACAAGTATAACAGTCCGCTTTTATCTCGTACTTCAGAAATATTAATGAATACCTTATACTCATATCCTGCCATAGTGCAATAGAATCCATTTTGTGCTATTTCAGATCCTTTCCACAAGTGTTCTTGATTTGTACGGGTATCTTTAGCAATATAATACACGTCATCATCTTTATTAAGCCGAAGCGCGGATATTATATCGCCAAATATAAGGCAAGAATTTTCTTGGCTTAACGCGTCACCCGATACTTTACCGGTTGTAAATTGGATTTTCCCGTGAACTTTTCCAAATGCATTATTATAAAGAACAAGCACGCGCTCATTTCCTCTCATATTACTGAAAGCAATAACATTCTGATTTACTCCTCCAATTTCACCAACAAAATCATAGAGCCAAAAATTCTTAACATCACAGAATAAATAGCGTTTGAGAGTGAGGGGGAATATTTCGCGTTCGTGTCTTTCAATTAAATATTGGTCAGCAATTTCCTGATAATACGCGCGCTGGTATTCCATACCGTATTTCTCAGTAAAGCCTTCTATTTGCCCGTGAGCAAACATAGGCAGCCCAGGCAAAGTAATCATCATAACACAAACACCAAAATATTTGTCACCTTTTCCAAACTGGTTAACAGCTGTTTCTTCATCAGGGTTGCTCATAAAATTAACATACCGTTTTAGAATTTCAGGATTAAATTCAATGGTGTTTTTAATCAATTCGCGATACTTTTGGTTTTCCTCTTTCATAAACATATGCATAAACGCGCTGTTATACACGCGGTGCATACCAAGAGTTCGGACAAAATAACCTTCCATCAGCCAAAACGCCTCCGCCAATAAGAGTGTATCGGGCATTTCCGCGTTCATCCTGTCAACAACATCTCTCCAAAATTCCGTTGGCATAGCAGCATCAAACTGCTCTTTAGACAGCGCGTGGTCAGCTCTTGATGGAATGGCACCGCCGGTACCCGGCTGAGGAAACCAAAGTCGTTGGTAATGCCTTTTTGTCAATGTCATTGCCGCGTCAAACCTAATAATCGGGAACATTTCCGAAACACGTTTTATTTTTTGATATAATGCTTCGCGAACAGCAGGCATAAGCAGATTCAACTGAGCAGTGTCATTCCAAGGCATATTCGTGCCATCGTTTCCGTGATAGATATATCGTTCATTTCTATCGTGTACGCTCTTTAGCTGAAATACGACAGCAGCATCCTGCCTTGAATAATATTTATCTTCAATACGAATTTCAAAATCGGGGTTTTCCGAAAGATTGGGACCATAAAATGTATAACCGGGGTATGGGGGATTTGCGCTTTGTACAAAATAATCGGGATTATCCATAATCCATTTTGAGTATATACCTGTATGATTTGGCACCATATCACTTGCAAGCCGAATATGTCTCGTCTTGCATCTATCGCGGAGATTAATATATGCATCATATCCGCCCAGATCAGCCGCGATTTCATAGTCAAAAAGTGAATAGGCAGAAGATACCGCGTCGTGGTTTCCGCAAAACTGCTTCACTTTTTTTGAAGCCGGACTTCGCTCCCAAACTCCGATGAGCCAAAGCGCGTTGTAATGCCAACGATTTAAAGTATCTAATTCCGCGTCAGGAATCCGATCCAATGTTGTTATTAGATACCCATATTTTTTTGATAACTGATCCAGCCAAACAAAAGCGTTTTTCGCGATCATTACAACACGGGGCATCCAATCAGTATCTTCGGTAAACTGTTCTTCTTCAAAAAGATAGGAGTTACTTACATCATCAATAGTTATGAATTTACCTTGAGACCCCAGCTGCTGCTTCAACAGCAATTGTCTTTTTTCTTCCTCCGTGTAAAAATTATATACAGGCACTTCAGGCGAGCCGCCTTTTAACCCGTGGACAACAAATAGTTTAGAATCTTCATAGACTAAATCCATACCGCCCAATATTTTCAAAACAATTCTTTCTGAAACATTCCAATTTTCCATTATGAATTTCAACTGTAAGTCAATGCTTTGAGGATTTTCTTTTATTGGTTTCAATAAGTACGCGATTAATGATTCTTTACTTATCCCAACAGGTTTTTCACTCTCGAAGTAAAGCACCGACTGTTGAATTGCTTTTTCGTAATATCCGGTATTTTTCAAAGGAGTTTCATCAAATAATTCTTTTAATTTCGCGAGAGCAGGATTATAGTTCTCAAGATAAAGAAGAAGCATCTCTTCAAAGATTATTTCTGAATTAGGTCTATCAAGGGTATATCCCGAGAGAAATTCTGCGGAAGTTATTTCGCCGTTGTAAACTGAAAGAGGCGGGAAAAGCACTGTAAACTTTTCAAGCAAAGTTTGAGTTTCATTATCGCCAATATTTTCACGCAAATACGATAGAGTCCGTTTCAATGCTCCCGGATTTTGCTTTTCATCATATTCTCTTATAATAAAATGAAATAGTTCGTGCAGCAGTGCAGCTGCATTAACCAATCCGGGTGTAACAAGTTCATTAGTCCTATTTTCGCTTCGCCGAACATCGTTAATTTTTGCAGAAAGAATTCTAGCTTGCACGAAATCAGCTATAATAATATTGCCGATTATAGAATAAAAACTCGAGTCAATCCCATATCTGTTACGAGCATCCGCGGATATGTGAAAAAAATATTCTATTTTCATACTAAGTAAGGAACGTTCCAAAATTTAGTTTCCTATTTGAGCTAAAGATTCTTTTGCCTTTTTTGCAAGTGGTGAGTTCGGGTACTTCGTGATAATTTCCTGCCATATTTTTTTGGCTTCCCCTGGTTTTTGCATATCCACATAAACTGCACCGATATTATATTTCGCATCCAAATTATTTGGTTCGATAGCCAAAACCCTATTCATATACATTTCAACTTTATCAAGTTTGCGTGACATATAGTTAAAGTACGCCATCGAGAATAACAAATCTGTTCTCTTTGGGTATTTCTTTAATATTTTTTCATAATAAGTTGCTGCTTCATCAATTTTATGACTCTGAATCAAGAAATCAGCATATTCTCTCATTTTTAGCGTGTCACTTGGATTCTTTTTTACGGATTCAGAAAGATCGTTTAGCTGTTTTTGATATTCCGGCGAAACATTGGCTTTCGATGGCACACCGGGAACTATACCTTTATGACTTTCATCCTGAGGTATTCCTTTAGAGGCACTTTCCGATTTCACCCGGGCATCCTTGTCTGCTGCAGGTATTGAATTAGTGTTATAAGCCACGATTATCAATATAGAAACCAAGACCAAAGCCACAACCGGATATATTATTTTCGGCGAAAATTTGAAATTCATATATAAAAGACTCCAAAACACATTATTAATGGAAATTCATACTAACTCAACCAATAATAAGAGATTGAAATTAATATCTAAATTCTATTATTTAAAAACTATAAGAATAATATTTATTCACACGCGATTGTGAAAAGGACT
>CAIYTF010000169.1 GCA_903929035.1 uncultured Ignavibacteriales bacterium | reverse complement strand
GAGAGGAATTATTTGTCAGTTTAAGGCTGTCAATATAATCCGTTTTGAATTGTGCCCAAGAAGCAGATGCCCCTTGAATTCCGGCTTCCTCGCGGTTTGAAATATCTCCGGTATTGATAACGTAGTCAATTCCTCCAACAAGATTTCCCGCGTTAATACCGCCGTCTGAAGGGATTGTTAATGTTGGCAGCGTGTTAATTTTTGCGATTAACGCTGCATTAACAGTTTTCGCGTTCACTGTAGTGTCCCCTTGAAAGTTTGCTCTTGTTATTCCATAGTGTAGATCAGATGTGTAAACAAACTGAATTATTGACTGGGCAAACGAGATATTAGCCAAGAGAAAGACAAAAAAGATTAAACTAACCGCCTTTATTCCGGCTATCCGGGTACATATTGAGTTCATAGAAGATTTCCTAAATAATGAATGATTTATTGAGAGAAGTAATAAGAACACTAATCAAATTACTCTTGTTAGTGCTTCGCCAAAGAAATATCTAACAACATCAAATTAGAATATGATGCTTATATTTATTGGGTGAAAGAACCTTGGCAATATTAATAAACCGGTATTAAGGGAATGTAAACAGAGTGTTAAATAATTGTTAAGTATTTTGCTTGCTGCTTAGAGAGTAAGACGAATAAACAACTTACTCATCTTTTTCAATTCTTTTGAAGAAAGAGTAAGTCAAGTGAATTACCATATAAGGAATTTGTTGAAAAACATACCGAGGAAATTTGGGTAGAAAGCAAAGAGGGTGTTGGAAGCACATTTTATTTTACGGTTCCAAAAAGCAATTGTTAAAATTATCGGCATTTCAATTTTTTTTAGTAGAAAGAGTAAACTAAATGTTAGTTTCTAATTATATTGTGACATTAAAAAATAGAACTGACCCGGATAAAGTAAGATGCTTTTTGTTTTGTAATTGTTACTGAAGGAATCAAGAATGGAATATTATAATCGAATTAAAGAACTAACTAAATTTGTACCAACCGGATTAGTAGATTTCTCTTTACCACGTGACTCTGCAAGAACACCAACACAGGCATCGTCTAATTTTATTACAAATAGGGAACAAGGGGACTGGGCAGAAAATCTTATTTTTAGAGCAATTAATGAGACATCTAAAAACTATGTTGCGGTCAAATACGGGAAATCAGATAATCTTGTTGCAGGTGAAGATGGTTTTGATACTTTTTATCAAGAATTTCAGAATGAATTAAATACTATCGGGAAAAGGCCTGATTTATTAATTTTTAAAAAATCTGAATTTGATACTTCGCTTGGGGAGGATATAAGTAAATTTCCTCATACCGAAATCACCGAGTATGTAAAAAAAGCAATCGCCGGTATAGAAGTCCGTTCCAGCGCATTTTTAATTGACCGTTACGACACGGTAATGCAGGCAAGAACAGAAAAATACACAACTTTAGCATTGCAAATTCGAAATAAAATACTTTACGATTATCAAGATTTATTTGAGCATTCGACAAGGAAGAAATATGTTCCTCTATTGGAAGCGATAACAACAGAAACCCTAAGTATTACCAATTTTAGGACTCCGTCTTGGGGCTCGTCTTCAAGACTTATTGAGTTAACAGCACAGTTTAAAGAACTCAAGAATGCTATCAAAGAAATTCATAAACGTGATTTTCTTTCAATCACACCAAAAGTTGAAGACATCAAGGTCGTTTATAAATGGATTGAGACATTTAATGTGCCGCACTATTATTTTCAGGTATTCTTTGATAAAGTTTTTGGCATTTCGTTCGAGCATATCATAAAAATCATTTCGGATCCTGATAAAGAAGGCATCATATTTTCTATCGAAAGCGACACAAAGAACCAAAACAAAACCACGATAAAAATTAAATCAAAAAGCGGTATTCCGATCGCTTCTAAAGTTTTAGAGCCTATGCACTCAAGTATAAGAAAAGAAATGGATAGAGGGCGGCTCTTATTTTATGTTACTTTTAAGGGAGGTACAGCTTTTCTTGATATAGATAAATTATGTTCAATTCTTAATATAGATACAAGAACCTTTTAATGTCAGTTGTTTTAAAGCAGGCTTTATCAAATGATATTGAGCAAGACTATTCCAAATATACTCTTATTGAACATCGGAAAAAATACGCCCAATTTTTCACCCCCCCCCCTATAGCTCGTTTTATGGCAAAATGGTTGTTGGGAAATGTTGGGCTGGATTCTGTGTTAGAACCCGCGTTCGGACTTGGCATCTTTTCGAGATATTTACTGTCGGAAAAAAGCGATCTGAAAATTAAAGGATTCGAGGTAGATGAAAATATTTTAGATCAAGCCAAAACGATTTTCGATGAAAATGAAAATGTCCAATTAACACTTCAAGATTATATCTCAAGCGACTGGGAAACTAAATATGACGGGATTATTTGCAACCCGCCTTATTTTAAGTTCCATAATTATAATAATATAAGTATGATAGAAGAAGTCGAATCAAAATTATGTTTTAAGCTCAATGGATTTACGAACTTATACACTTTGTTTCTTTTAAAATCAATATACCAATTAAATTTTAACGGGCGGGCGGCATATATTATTCCTTCTGAATTTCTTAATTCTGATTATGGGAAATTTGTTAAATCATTTTTGATACAAAGCAAATCTGTCCGCCACATAATAGTAATTAATTTTGAAGAAAATGTTTTCGAAGATGCTCTTACAACTGCTTCAATTATTCTATGCTCTAATGATTTAGTTTCAAATCGAGTTCATTTTAGTGTAATTAATAAATTGAGCGATTTGGGTCTGATTGAATATGAAATTGCAGCTTACCCTAAATATTTCAATGGATATTCAACAAAACTTATTACCGAACTAAAGCCTGAAATAAAATGGAAAGCATATTATCAAGAACAGAATTCTCTTAAATATAATAATTTAGTGTCTTTCTCTAAATACGGGAAAGTTGTTAGAGGAATAGCAACTGGCGCAAATGATTACTTTACTTTTAATAAATCTAAAGCCGGTAAACACAATATAGATACAAAATATTTATTGCCTTGTATCTGTAAAGCTATGGACGTTAAAAATGCTTGTTTTTCCGTTGATGACTTTAATGCATTAGCTGAAAATGATAAATTTTGTTACTTGCTTAATGTAATGCCACCAATTGATCAAAATATTTCAAATTATTTAAATAGTGGACTTGAAAAACAAGTTGATAAAAAATTTCTCACAGGAAGTCGAAATCCTTGGTTTGCGCTTGAAAAACGATTGCCGGCTCCAATATGGGTTTCGGTATTTAATAGAACAGGATTAAAATTCATACGTAATGAAGCAAATATTGCAAATTTAACTACATTTCATTGTATATATCCGGTTAATAATGAACTTTTCGGGGGAATAGATATAGATTTATTTTTTGCATATCTCCTTACAGAAACAGCCAAAGAGATATTTAATGACAATTGCCGTGAATATGGTAATGGGCTGCAAAAATTTGAACCAAATGACATTAATAAAGCTAAAATGTTTGACTTACAAAAAATAGACAAGGCTACTGAGAAAATAATAATTTCTTATTATTTAGAGTATCGTAAATCAATAATTTGCAGCCAAATTGATGAATCATACATCAAAAAATTAATAAAATATTTTTAGAGCATTTTAAGTAGGGTTTCAGGCAATCCAGATTAAAAAGATGAAAAAAATTATTGCAATACACCCAATACTGCCCCCAATTTTATTACCAATGCCAACCCAATCTTTTGCTTTCTCAGGGCTATACTTTTTGTTATTTGTATCCGGTAAAAATAAAATAAAGATTAAGCCTATAACTCCTGCAGCAAAAAACCAAATGACAGCATTATAACCTTTTCTCTTCGCAATTGCAGCGTTGATTACTCCAAAAAAAGCTAAAAAAACTAATGTCATTTCTTTTCTCCTGCATTAAGCCGGCAAATTATAATAAAGCAATTTTAAGGTTCTTCTACTCCTCCTCCATCTCCTTTTCCTGTTCATCATTAAAAAACAGGCTTTCATAGTTATGGCGGATAACTGTTGCTTCGTGAATGAAGATTACACCCTCTGCAATATTGGTCGCGTGGTCGCCGCAGCGTTCGATAAGGCGCGAGATTACCAAAAATACGACACCCGCTTCGATATTATCAGGCGATTGCTTCATAATATTAATAAGAATTTTGTGGTTTTCCTTATTCAGTCTATCCAGATTTTTATCGGATAATATAACTTTCTCGGCTAATTTTGGTTCCCCTGTAATATAAGAATCAATGGAATGTTTAAGCATTACTTTTGCAATGCCAATCATTTCGCTTAATTTTGTTTGTTGGTAGATATTACGGCTATCTTCGAGAAGTGAATAATTCTCGACAATACTCACTGCAATATCACCAATACGTTCAAGATTTGAATTAATATTCAGCGCGGACATTATTTGGCGCAAATCCATAGCTACCGGCTGATTAAGCGCAACCATTCTTTGACAATATTTTTCGATTTTGACATCGTATTTATCAACAATCGCGTCCCGCTCGACAATAAGCTTAACCCACTCGGTATTTTGCTCGTCAATCGTGCGCAATGCAAACTGGAGCTGCTCATCAACCAAGGTGCACATTCTTATTAGTTTTGATCTTAGTTTTTCAAGCTGTATATCAAAATGACGCTTAAAAGCAGTATCCTTTTCATTAAGCACGTTAGAATTAACCAAATCGTCCTGTGACATAATCTTCCGTCTGTTTATTAGTTGGTTCAGTAAATATTTTTCTCGTTTTGCCGTATTCAATAAGACTGCCCATATAAAAGAACGCGGTATAATCGCTTACCCGGGCAGCCTGCTGCATATTGTGAGTAACAATAACAATGGTATAATTTTTTTTCAATTCAAAAATCAACTCTTCAATTTTTGCCGTTGAAAGCGGATCAAGCGCGCTTGCCGGTTCATCCATTAACAGAATTTCAGGCTCGGTTGCAAGTGCCCGCGCGATGCAGAGCCTCTGTTGCTGCCCTCCGGAAAGTGAAAGTCCGCTTTTGTTAAGATCATCCTTTACTTCTTCCCATAGGGCGGCTTGTTTCAGCTTGCTTTCAACAATTTCATATAGAACAGATTTATCGGTAATACCATAAATCCTTGGTCCATAAGCCACGTTTTCAAATATGGATTTTGGGAACGGGTTCGATTTTTGAAAAATCATTCCAACACGTTTACGAAGTGCTACAACATCCATATTCGGAAGATAAATATCTTCACCGTCTAAAACAACTTTTCCGTCAATATGAACATCATCAATAAGATCGTTCATCCTGTTAAGTGTCCGGAGAAAAGTCGATTTCCCGCAGCCTGAAGGACCGATAAACGCGGTAACTTCGTGAGAAAAAATATCGAGTGCAATATTCATCAGTGCCTGTTTTTCACCGTAAAAAAGGTTTAAGTCGCTGACTGATATTTTAAGCATTCTGCTCATTACTTATTGAATCCTTCTTTTTCTCATTTTAAAACGTATGATAGTCGCGGTGAAATTTAACGAAAAAGTCACCATCAAAAGAACCATAACAGAGGCATATTGAATCCCCTTGGTTGCTTCTACATCAACGGATTGGGTTGACATAATATAAACGTGGTATCCCAGATTCATAAACTGGTCAGACAGCGAGTGTGGAAGATTGGGAAGAAAATATGCCGCCCCCGTGAAAAGAATCGGGGCTACTTCACCGGCACCCCGGCTCACTGCAAGAATGGTTCCTGTAAGAATTCCGGAGACAGCATTAGGAAGTACAATTTTCCTGATAGTCTGCCATTTTGTGGCACCGAGTGCTAAACTTGCTGCACGAAGATCGTCCGGTATAGAACGAAGTGTCTCTTCAACAGTTACAATAACAACAGGCAGAGTTAGTAAAGCCATTGTCATACTAGCCCAGAGGATATTCGGCTGCCCCCATACAAGTGTCTGCCCGTTTGAAACAATCTTGTCAATGCCTGTGCCGATAAATTGAATGAAAAAACCAAGACCGAATAACCCGAAAACAATTGAAGGAACTCCGGCAAGTGTATTAACCGAAAACCTGATCATTTTTGTAAAAACCGAATTTTTCTTAGAGTATTCATTAAGGTAAATCGCGGTTATCACTCCAACAGGAACCGCGGCAACAACCATAATAAGCACGAGGGCAACCGTCCCCACGATAGCAGGGAAAATTCCGCCCCGCGTCATTCCTTCACGCGGAGACTGTGTTAAAAACTCCCAAGTGAAATTATGAATACCACCGATAGTAATATCCACCAGCATATAGACTAATACAAAAAGTAATATAACAGTGGCAAGCCCTGACATTCCAATAACTAAATTACCTTTGAACTTTTTTCGAAAGTTTTGCATATTAGCTCCCTTTAAATCTTTTCATTAATCTTTGGCGTACATAAAATTCTGCAACAGCATTCAGCGCGAATGTCAGTATAAACAGGATTGAGCCTAACAGAAACAATATATGATAATGAATATCACCGAAAACAACTTCTGCCATTTCGGCTCCGATTGTAGCTGACATCGTTCGGACCGAGTCAAATATACTAAGACTGTTTAGAGATGCGTTGCCTGTTGCCATTATAACAATCATAGTCTCGCCAAAAGCCCGGCCAAAGCCTAATAGCATTGCCGCGAATATACCGGGTGTAGCTGCCGGAAGTAAAACGTGTATAGCAGTCTGCCACTTAGTCGCGCCAAGCGCGAGACTCGCTTCAGACATAAATTTCGGTATAGCGTTGAGAGCATCTTCCGTAACTGTAAAAATAATCGGGGCAACGGCAATTGCCATTGCAAGTCCGCCGACAAAAGCATTAAGTCGAGATTGATACCCGAACACCCCTTGAGAGAAAGTAGCAATCGTGACTAATGCAAAAAATCCGATTACCACGGATGGGAAACCTGCCAGCAATTCAATTGCCGGTTTAATAAATTCGCGCAATTTCTTTGGCGCGAAAACAACCGTGAAAAGAGAGGCAAGCACTGAAATAGGAGTTGCTATCAATAGACTTATTACAGTTACTTTTAGACTGCCCCAAAGTAAAGGAGCAAGTCCGTATTGAGGATTTGATGAAACAGGCTGCCATTCTTTGTTACCAAGACTTAGCAGCGATTGTGCTGCATCTTCCACAGTTGCCGCCGTTTTTGATGCATTATTGGATTTAATATCTTCAAGTTTGCCGGTAACTTCTTCTCCATAAGTTTCTTGTTCTATTGGAGCGGCTGCCGCTGTTTTGGGTGCCATTGCTTTAAAGAAAAGCGGGACGGCTTCTTTGAAAACAAAAACAAAAATTAGGATTATTAGCGCGAAAGAAATAAAAGAGACGATCTTGATGATCGTCTCCACAATTTTATCATTTCGCAGAACCGCTTTTGTATTTAATTTGGCTTGTTCTATCGACATAATTTACTTGAGCGGGAAGTAACCGACTTCGCCCGCGATTTTTTGTCCGTCTTTTCCCAATATCCAGTCGATATAGGTTTTCAACGCGCCTGTCGGCTTTTCTTTAAGATAGATATAGAGGTAACGGCTGATAGGGTATGTGCCGCTCATAATGCTGGCTTTGTTAGGCTCAATTGCAGGTGAGCTTGCATCTTTCTTTACTTTCAAGGTTTTTACACCTTTGGTATATGCTGCTCCGCCATATCCGATACTGGTTTTGTCGTTTTGAACTGCATTTACAACTGCTGCCGTTCCGGGTAAAGTCTGTATGCCCGCCGAGAAATCTTTGTTTCCAAGAACTTCTTCTTTGAAATAAGCGTAAGTTCCGGAGCTGTTCTCTCTGCCATAAGCTGTGATTTTCTGATCTTTGCCGCCTATTTCTTTCCAGTTAGTAACTTTTCCTGTGAAGATGTCTTTTAACTGTTCAAGCGATATTTCTTTAAGCGGGTTGCTCTTGTGTACATATATAGTTATACCGTCTTTAGCAACTTTAATTTCGATACCTGTTGAACCGTTTTTTTCTTTCAACTGTTCTTTTTCTTTATCTTTCATAGGACGCGAAGAATTACAAACGTCAGTGGTTCCGTTTATTAAAGCTGCAATTCCGGTGCCTGAGCCGCCTCCGGTAACCTGAATGGCTGCATCGGAATGGTTTTCCATATAGACCTCAGCCCATTTCTGAGCTAAAATAACCATCGTGTCAGAGCCTTTCACGGTAATCGTTGTCTTGTCGCCTGTAAAGCCAAAGCTTAAAAGACCGGCAAGTAATAACAAAAATAGATTTCTCATATTTATTTCCTTATATGTTAATTAAATGTTTATTTAAAGATGAAATGATAAGTAATTCTGTAAACAAGATCAGCATCTTTGCTTGGTGTTGTCCCTTTTGCTGAAAATGAATTAGACCAAATGTTTGGAATGATGTGGACGTTTGCTGTTGGAGCATAATCCAGTCCTACAGTCACAAACTTTTCTTTGTATAAGGAAGGGAACGGTTTCACTGTCACTTTTTTAGTCATCTCCGGCGTAAGTATATCTATAGCATCTGCTGTAGCTTTTGTATCAGGATCATAAGAATCAAAACGAGCCAAAACATTAAGATTGCTCGTAAGGGCATAGTGGCCAAACACGCTGAAAACATTTGTGGTTATATCCGTGTATCCGATTACCTTTGGAGTAGCGATCGAAAAAACTTCTGTACCATTTTGTTTTGTTTGGGTAAAATATTCCGCACCGAGACTCAGCCCTGCTATTTTGTAGCCGGCAATCGCTTTCAAAGAAGTAACATTCTTATCAACGACACCGTTTGAGCTTGGTGCATAATCACCATAAAGTTCAACAATAAGATCTTTTACAGGTTTGCAGTCAATACTTCCATAAAATACTTTATACTTGTTTGTTTCATATCCCTGACCGGAACCGTTACCAATGGTAGCGTGGTAGGTAATCATTCCGTCATTATCGAATTTACCTTTAAGAGTAACACCAAAATCTGAAGCATTGCCAAGACCGCGGGCATCGCCGGGAGTTTTTTCAACTGAACGGTAATTCAAAATAGCTTCGTCAGTGCTGAAAGTCGGGGTTGGAACCAAACCTAAATAAAGGCTTGCATTAGGAACCAAGTTCTTCCATTCGACAAATGCTTGTTTCACATAGATTCCTTGTTTATTAAGATTTGAGGACTGTGAACCGCCGAATGTTTTATCATTGCCTTCAAACAAAACTGTTGTGGCAAAAGCGTCATTCAAGTTATAGTAAACACCAAGGTATAATCTGCGTATCTGGAATCCACTGAAACTTTTGCCATATTGTTGATTTGGCGTTATGAGAGTGTTCCCATAATATTGTGACTTATAGCCGCCCGTTTTGTTTGTATCACCACCGGCTTTGTAAAAGTAATCACCGAAGACATAACCGGTTACTTTAAAATCCGATTTATCTTGGGAGAATAGTGAGATTGTTGAAAGAAATAAAAATGTGAGAATAAACATTTTTTTCATTGAAAAGAATCCTTAAATTTATATGTAAAATAGATCGTGTGATAATCACGGTACAAATATATTATTTTTAGTATTACCAAAATGTTAAATGTGAAGAAAAGGCAATTCAATAAATTATTTCTTGATTGTAATAAAAAACTCTTGACAATCATTCATTTAGTCCTTAACTTTGGAAACGATATATACAAAATATGTTTCTTTAATTCTTTAGAAAGCCGAATTGGCTATTTTTTATCACGTTACGGAAACTATTCACACATATAATGTTTCCAAAGGTGATGTGAAGAATCATTTTGTTATTATCTAATTAGTTAATATTAATAAAATTGCCGGTTATGCACGAAGAAAACGAAATTAAGACAAAGATACTTACGCGGGCTTACGAGATGTTCCTTCAGTTTGGCTCAACCCGAGTCACGATGGAAGAACTAGCGTCAAGCCTTTGCATCAGCAAGAAAACTCTCTACAAGTTTTTCAGCAATAAAGAGCACCTGCTCAAAGAACTTGTACATTCACATAAATGCGAAGTAATTCAGAAGATAGATGAAATTCTTGATGATTCGTCTCTTGATTTTATGGAGAAACTGAAAAGATTTCTCTCGTATGTCGGATCGCAGTCGAGGAGATTTGTGGGTCCTATGATGCAGGACCTTATGCGGAACAATCCTGCAATCTGGAACGATATTCACGAGTTCAGAAAAGTCAGGACAACTGAAAAAATAGCAAAACTTTTTGCTGAAGGAGCGGAACAGGGTTTCATTAGAAATGATGTGAACAAAGAAATTGCAACGGTAATGTATGTCAGCTCAATTCACGCTCTTATCACGCCGGATTCAATCGCCCAAATATCGGTGCCCGTTGATGCCATTATGGGTGAGATTATGAAAATCTTGTTCCAAGGAGTATTGACCGATAACGGGCGTTACATTTATAAACAAAAAACAGAAGAACTATTCCATAAGGAGGTAATTTAATGTCAGTCCGAAATAAAATATTATTGTCGGTTAGTCTATTCTATATTAGTCTTGGTACACCCTCGGTGCAGGCACAGGATGTATTGCGGTTAACCGTTGACCAAGCCTTGCAAATCGCGCAGGATAAAAGTCACACCTTAAAAGTTTCTGAAAGCAAAGTAAAAGCGGCTTTCGCGCGATTGAATGAAGTGGACGCGGGCAAATATCCCCTCCTGAAATTTGCTGCTTCTTATACAAGACTTAGCGAAGTGCCAAAACTTTCAATGGTTTTTATGGGTAATTCAATTTCCTTTCCGGACCCAATCCTTGACAATTACACTTCAAAGCTCTCGCTAACTCAGCCGCTGTTCCTTGGAAATAAACTATCGGCAAGCAGTGAGATGGTTGAGAACATTGCTCAGGCTTCCAAACTTGATTCGCGAAAAGATAATGACGAAGTATTGTTCGCGGTTCGTAATGCTTATTGGATACTATACAAGGCACAGGAATTTAAGAAAATATTAGATGAAAATGTGCAGTCGGTAACAGGGCATTTGAAGGATGCTAAGAATTTAATGGAGCAGGGATTACTTACGCGCAATGATTTGCTGAAAATTGAAGTCCAGCTTTCAGATATAAAATATAAACAGGCAGATGCCAACAACGGCGTTCAGCTTGCAATGCTCGCTCTAAACAATACACTAAGCATTTCAATCGCGACAAAGATTGAAATTGCATCGGTGCCGGAACTAAATTCGGAACAGTTTGGCAACATTAACGAATTGCTTGAAACATCATACCGGAATAGACCAGACCTGCAGGCAACAAAATATCGAATTCAGGCAGCTGAATCAGGAGTGACAGCGGCTAAATCCGGATGGTATCCTCAAGTGGTTCTCGCGGGTAACTATACATATTCGAATCCAAATCAACGTGTATCCTCGCTTTCTCCGAAAAAACAGTTTGACGGAACGTGGGATTTGACGCTTGCCCTGAGTTATGATTTATGGAACTGGAACACGACAGGGCACCAGACCGAGCAGGCAGAAGCACAAATGCTCCAGGCAAAAGAAGGCTTTAGTATGATGCGCGATGGTGTGACACTTGAGGTGACACAAAACTATTTAAACCTGAATCTCGCGAAAGAAAAAATCAAAATTTCGGAATTAGCACGAAGCCAGGCAGATGAAAACTATCGCGTTACCGGCGAGAAGTTCAAACAAGGTTTGACTTTGAGCAGTGACTTAATAGACGCGGAAGTGGCACTACTAACGGCAAAGACAAACTACACGACATCAGTGGTCGATTATGAAGTCGCGCTTGCAAAAATGCAAAAATCAATCGGTACTAAATAATAATAAAATAACAAAAGTATCAGGAAAAATCTTAAATGAAAAATCTTAAATATATACTCATTATGGTTGTAGTACTCGCGGCTATAGTCGCGGTACTAATGAATAATAAATCCAAAATTAACGCTAAAACAAGCGCGGTGGTAAATGAAGCCTATTATGTTTCAATAGGTAAAGTCGCGCGGCAGACATTAAACGAAAACATTTCTTTCATTGGTACAGTTGCCGCGAACAATGATGTAAATATTGTTTCGGAAACATCCGGTAAGGTGACAGGGCTGTTTTTCAAGGTCGGCGATTTTAAATCAGCGGGTTCTGTACTAGTGCAGGTTGACGATGAATTAAAGCGCGCCAACTTTCAGACTGCAGAAGCCAATTACCAAAAATCGAAAAAAGATTATGAGCGGTATAAATCTTTATTTGACCAAAAGTCTGTAAGTGAAACAACTCTTGACCAGGTTAAACTTGCATATATTAATGCTGAGACACAATATACCATCGCGAAACGCCAGCTAAGTGACACGAAAATTACTACGCCAATTTCAGGTGTTGTAACATCGCGTACCGTGGATATAGGGACTATGATAAATAACAATATGATGATTGGCAACGTGGTTGATATATCTAAACTCAAAGTTAAAGTAAGCATCGCAGAGAAAGATGCCTTTAAACTGAAACAGGGTGATAAGGTTGAAATTACCACTGAAGTTTATCCCGGAGAAAAATTTAGCGGAACAGTTGAAACGATAAGCGCAAAAGGCGATGAAGCCCATACATATCCTGTTGAGATTGTTGTAGCGAACACGGGGAAGAATCAATTAAAAGCAGGAATGTTTACCAGAGTTGAATTTACATCTCTGCGCCGGACAGAAGCATTAACCGTGCCCCGGACAGCAATCTTTGGTTCAATCAAAGACCCGCGGGTATTTGTTCTGGATAATAACAGCGTGGTAAAATCCCGGTCAATATTAACAGGCGCGGAATTTGGACAGTCAGTTGAAGTATTGAACGGATTACTCGAAGGCGAACAGGTTGTGGTGAGCGGACAAAACACCATCTCTGAGAACTTTAAAGTAACTGTTATTAATCAGTAGTCAACAAAGAAATTATAAATAGGAAATTAAAATGACAATAACAGAATTATCAATCAAGCGGCCTTCGCTCATCATCGTGATATTTGCCGCGCTTGGTGTGCTTGGGGTTTACAGCTATTTTCAGCTGCAGTATGAACTGCTGCCGAAAATCAGTCCTCCGATTGTAACGATAGTCACGCAGTATCCCGGAGCTTCGCCGTCAGAAGTTGAAACAGGTGTTTCGAAGATAATCGAGGATGCTGTTTCCGGTATGGACAAAGTCTCTCAAGTCAGTTCAACTTCATCGGAAAATGTTTCGTTTGTTACAATTGAACTTCTGCAAAGCGCGAATGTTGATTTATCTTTACAGGATGCCTTGCGTAAAGTCGGAGAAGTAACCGCTAAACTTCCGGCAGGTGCTAAAGCCCCCACGGTATCAAAATTTGCATTAGATGAAATTCCGGTTTTGCGCGTCGCGCTTTCATCAAATATGGACAGGAGAAAATTCACCAGATTTATTGAAGACCAAGTCAAGCCTCAGCTTTCTAAGGTTGGCGGCGTAGGACAGGTAAGCGTTATCGGAGGTGAAACACGCGAAATTAAAATAAATCTTGATATGCAGAAATTGCGTTCCTATGGACTTTCTCTGACGAATGTAAACACGAGTATCAAGAACGGTAATCTTGATTTTCCGACAGGAAAGATTGAAGATGTTGACGGGCAGTTCGTGGTGCGTGTCGCCGGAAAATATGCCGGCATTGATGAATTACGAAAATTGAGCATAGGTAAGTCAAAAAGCGGCGGGCAGATTCTGCTTGGTGATATCGCTGAAGTTCAGGATGGTGTTGAAGATGCTAAGAACATTACTCGTTTGTCTGCTCACCCTACTATAAGTATGACCATTCAAAAACAATCGGATGCAAACGCGGTTGAAGTTGCAAAACAGCTGCGCTTAAAGATAAAGGAGCTTGAAACAAAATATGCTTCTTCCGCTTTGAAATTTGAAATAGCTAGTGATTTGTCTTTATTCACTATCGATGCTGCAAATGCCGTGAAAGAAGACCTTGGAATTGCTGTCTTGCTTGTTGCTATGGTTATGCTGCTTTTCCTGCACAGTGTAAGAAACTCGGTTATAGTTATGGTTGCCATTCCCGCGTCGCTTGTATCAACATTCATAGCAATGTACGCCTTTAATCTTACGCTTAATATGATGACATTGCTCGCGCTATCGTTGGTTGTCGGTATCCTTGTCGATGACTCGATAGTGGTTCTTGAGAATATATACCATCACCTTGAAAAAGGGGAAGAAAAGCGGACCGCGTCGTTGAGAGGCAGGAACGAGATAGGCTTTGCCGCGCTTGCTATAACAATGGTTGACGTGGCTGTGTTTTTGCCGCTGGCGTTGGTGACGGGTATGGTCGGAAATATTTTGCGCCAATTCTCATTGGTAGTCGTGGTTGCAACATTGATTAGCTTGTTTGTTTCATTCACTGTAACACCAATGCTCGCGTCTCGATTCGCGAAGCTGGAATCGATGAGCAACCGCCATCTGCTTGGTAAATTTGCTATTTGGTTTGAGAAAAAATTCAGAGAGTCAACGGAGTGGTATGTTCACGTGCTTGGACGTAGTCTGCAGCACCCTTGGAAAGTTTTTATTTTTGCCGGAACATTGTTTGCAGCAGCACTGTCATTGGCACCCTTAGGATTTATCGGCACAGAGTTTTTCGCGCAAACAGATAGAGGTGAATTTTCTGTAACGATAGAACTTCCGCCGGGAGCAACCCTTCAACAGACGGATAATACATCGTTTAAGGTTGAACAGGTAATTAATAAACTTCCTGAAGTTGAACGAACTTTCGTGAATGTCGGCGCATCAAGTGAAGGCTTGCTCGGGTTCTCATCGAACAACACTTCCGAAATAAACGTGACACTCTATGATCCGAAGTTTCGCAAACGCTCCACTGATGAAGTAGGGAACGAGATAAAGGATAAAGTTTCTAAGATGCCCGGTGTGAAAGTGCGCGTTAACCCGATTGGTTTATTCGGTGTCGCGAATCAAACCCCGATTGTATTGGTTGTCAATGGTCCAAATTACAGCGATGTTATGGTTTCAGCTAAGAAGATTGCTGAAGCCGCGAAAAAAGTTCCCGGCACCGCTGATATACGCTTGTCCTCTGAAGACGGAAAGCCTGAGACACGGATTATTATTGACCGCGATAAACTGAATTATTTTGGGCTTACTATTGCCGATGTAGGCGGAACATTACGTACTGCACTGAATGGCGATGAAGATTCAAAATTCCGCGATGGTCCTGATGAATACACGCTTCGTATAGTGCTTGATAAATTTGACAGGTCTTCAACATCCGACCTGAGCAGAATGAATTTTGTGAACAAAAACGGTCAACAAGTTGAACTGCAGCAGTTTGCATCTATTATAAGAACGGTTGGTCCGACAAAATTACAGCGTAGGGATAGAAATGCTTCAGTGATCGTGTATTCTCAAGTAATCGGCAGACCGATAGGAACAGTCTCGGCAGATATAGACAAGGAAATCAAAGACTTTACTTATCCCGCGGGAGTAACAGTCGGCTATTCAGGTGATATAAAAAACCAAAAAGAATCGTTTGCATCACTTGGACTCGCGCTTGCAGGCGCGATCTTGTTCGTTTATATGATTATGGTTGCATTGTATAACTCATTTGTCTATCCGTTCGTGGTATTGTTTTCAATACCGCTTGCAATGATTGGAGCGTTTTTAGCACTCGCGCTGACAATGAAATCTTTGAGCCTTTTCTCAATCCTCGGAATAATAATGCTGGTCGGGTTGGTGGGGAAGAACGCCATCCTGCTTGTTGACAGGACAAATATGATGCGAGAGGCGGGCGAATCTGTACACGATGCGCTTATCGATGCCGGAAGGACCAGGCTTCGCCCGATTGTTATGACAACACTTACGATGGTGTTCGGTATGCTCCCGATCGCGCTATCAAAATCATCAGGGGCAGAATGGAAGACCGGACTTGCCTGGGGATTAATAGGCGGTTTAATAAGTTCGTTATTATTATCATTGGTGGTAGTGCCGGTGGTTTACACTAAAATTGAAGAATTACGAGTGTACGTTAACAAAAAGTTTCGCAAAACATTAAAATTAGCACCGCAAATAGAGACTGAATAAGTTTCCCCGCGAGAACCTATACAAGGCTGCCGTTAGAAATAATAGGCAGCATTGTTTTATTTGTAGATCAACTCCCGCCCGCGTTGAGCGATTTATTATAAGTGGCAAAAACGTGAAACAAAACATACTCTTTTTGTAACTACTCAGCCTCCTGAAATCAAGAAAATATACGGTACTGATATTATGTCCCAAAGGGACTAAATTTGAATAACCGTGAGTGACAACTCACGGGAGAATGATAAAAAGCATCTATGTCCCCGAAGGGG
>CAIYTF010000168.1 GCA_903929035.1 uncultured Ignavibacteriales bacterium | reverse complement strand
TAACGTCCCCGAAAGGGGGCGAACTAATGCGGCGTGAATTTGCCCCCTTCGGGGACATAGATGCTTTTTATCATTCTCCCGTGAGTTGTCACTCACGGTTATTCAAATTTAGTCCCTTTGGGACATAATATTAGCACCGTATATTTTCTTGATTTCAGGAGGCTGAGTAGTTACGATTTTAGAAGATGAAAAAGTTATTTCTTTTACAAGGACTTAATCCGCGATTCCGGCTGCTGCTCTGCATTGCTTGCAATAAAAGTCCCCTTTCAAATCCACTTCTTCTATTGCCGATGAAGAGTGCATAACACATTCCCAATTGTTGCAGTGCAATAATCCGAAGTTGTGCCCGAGCTCGTGATAGATTTCTTTCATCGCGCGCCGGAAGAGCAGTTTGTTGTCGCTTTTGCCGGTGTAAAATTCTTCGTGCAGCCGGCATAGCGAAACAATAGAATGTTTTCCGCGCAGCTGCGCCTCGCCAAACAGGAATGTAAATATTGGTATGTATATGTCCACATCAACAAGCAGCAGCACTGTCCCTTCATATTCATTGGTCAGTTTCAAAGCCTGTGCTATCAGCTTTGTTGAGTAATACTGATTTCGTTCCGGTGATTTTACTGACTCAACATCTAACGGCAGGTCAATATATCGCGTATCACACTGCAGGCGGTTAACAATATGTTGTTGAATATCCGGCAGAATATCTATATTGGAAAGCTGCAGGGGCGCGATAAAAACCATCGAGGTCATCAGGGCTTTTGCAGATTGTATTTGTTGATTTTATTATACAATGTAACCCTGTCAATTGCCAATTGTTCCGCGGTTTTTGAAATATTCCAAGAATTTTCCGATAGCATTGCTGCAATGTATCTTTTTTCAAGGGCAGCCAGCGATTTATCCTCCGCGCCGGATACTGTAAATCTGTCCCGAGTGATAGGCAAATCCTGAATACCTATAGACGATTCTTTACAAATAACCACTGCCCGCTCGATGGCATTTTCTAATTCGCGAATGTTGCCGGGCCAGGAGTACCGGGTCATAAAGTCAATTGCTTCGCAGTCTATGTCGTGAATACGCTTGTTCATAGCGGTTGAAAATTTCTTCAAGAAATAAAACGCGAGGGCGGGAATATCTTCTGCACGTTCGCGGAGCGGCGGAATAAATATCGTGAACACGTTTAACCGGTAGTAAAGGTCTTCCCTGAAACGCCCGTCTTTCACCATTGCCTCTAACGATTCATTTGTAGCCGTGATAATTCGGAAATCGCTGTTAATAACATCGTTTCCTCCAAGCCTTGTAAATTGTTTTGTATCCAGAACGCGCAATAGCTCAACTTGCGTTTTGGGCGTGACAGAGCCGATTTCGTCAAGAAAGATAGTACCGCCATCGGCAAGCTCAAATTTTCCTTTGCGTTTGTAATGCGCGCCGGTGAATGCCCCTTTTTCGTGACCGAATAATTCGCTTTCTAAAATTGATTCTGCAAGTGCGCCGCAGTTTACTGTTACAATCGGAAAATATTTTCTCGCGCTGTTAATGTGAATCGCGCGCGCGACTAATTCCTTGCCGGTTCCGCTTTCACCGCGAATCATTACAGTGGTGTTAGCCGGCGCGACTGTTTGAATGAGTGAAAACACTTTTTGCATCTGCTCGCTGTCACCGACAAGGTTATCGGGACGAATCATTTCATCGTAACTTGATTTTAGCTGAAAGTTCTCTTTCTTCAGATGTATTTGCCTGAATGCCTTTTCAACAAGATGTGTAAGTTCATCGGGGTCAACGGGTTTGGTTATGTAGTCATAAGCACCGTCTTTCAATGCCTGAATAGCAGTTGAAACAGAGGCGAACGCGGTAATGATTATCACGAACGCGTCACCGTCAATTTCCTTAATTTTTTCCAGCAGCTGCAATCCGCTCATCCCGGGCATTTTCATATCTGCAAGAATGAGGTCGAATTTCTTTTCCCTGTATTTCTTTAGTGCTATTTCCGCGGTCTCAGCCGCTACTGTTTCGTAATTATCCTCTTCAAACCAATCAAACAAAGACTGCCTGACAATTTCTTCATCATCAACAATTAATATCGAACCTTTAGTGTTCATACGGGTAAAGTCTCCTTTGAAAATAGCGGCAATTGAATTTTAAATACTGTTCCTTTTTCTGAAGTTTCCATAACATTGATGGAGCCTTTGTGCTGCGAAATAATTCCATAGGCGACTGAAAGTCCCAATCCGGTGCCTTTTTTATCTTGCTTCGTGCTGAAGAAAGGTTCAAAAATGTGCGGCAAAACATCAGGGGCAATTCCTGTTCCTTCATCCTTTACAAGCAGTGTACCCATACCGTCATTTTTAGAGGCAACAATTGTAAGTTTACAGCTATCCTGCATAGATTCAATGGCATTTATTAGCACCGTGAGAACTGCCTGTTCAATGCGCTGCGCATCGCAATAAATAGTAATCGGGGTTTTGTCATAAAACTTTGAAAGGATTATGTTATGCATTTCTAAATGATGTTTAATCATTAGTATGTTTTTGTCAACTACATCGCGCAAATCGTGCTGACTGAATTGAGTATCGGAAGACCGCGAAAAAATAAGCAAGTCTTTTACAATTCTCCCGCAGCGCGAAGATTCACTCGAGATAAGCTCAAGGTATTGTAAAATCTTGTCGTGCTTTCCGGAGGTGTTGTCTTTAGTCAGAATTTTAGATATTAATTTACTGTATGTTAATATACCTTCGAGCGGGTTATTCAGTTCGTGCGCGACCGTCGCGGAAAGCTTTCCTAATGAGGCGAGCTTTTCAACCTGCACTATTTGCTCGTATATTTTTTTCAGTTCTTCATTTTTGTCATCAACTTTTTTGTTGAGTGTTTCATTCCATTGTTTAATTTCGCGGTGTGCCTCATTCAGCCGGTGTGACATATCATTAAACCGCTGCGCCATTGAGCCGAGATCGTCATTTGTATGAACATCAATCCGATAATTAAGATTGCCGTTTGCTATTTCCCGCATTCCTGAATCTATGCGCCGCATCGGGCGGTTCACTATTACTGCAATTGCAAATCCTGAACTTAACGCGATAATAATCATTATCAGCACGGAACTTATAACAACAGTCTCGATGTTGCCAGCAACGCTCCGGTCAATTGATTCCATTGATAGCACTACATCCAAAACTCCCAGCAATTTTTTATCCGCATCGTGGCAGCCGCCGACCGAACAATCCTTTTCATTTCGGATAGGGTTAATTAGTCCAAGTACTTTTTCATTATTCTCATTTCTGAAGATTCGAATCATTTTGTCGCGCGGCGTTTCCGCGGTCATTTGATTTTCAACGTGGCAGGTCTTGCACTCGTCAGAGGACAGAGCGATTTTCCTCCCGATTTCGGTGCTGTCCGTGGAATACGAAATTGCACCGAACTTATTATAGATGCGTATTTTCTTCACGTTTTGTTCCCCGCCAACAGTTTTGACTATCTCTTTTACATCTTCACTTCGGTTCAAGAGCATACTGTAACGGGCAGATTTTTTAATAATATCGCTCATAGCATACGCGTTGGTTGCTGATGAACTGACAATTTGCTCACGAGTACGATTTGCAGTTACTACAGTATAAATAAGCAGCGTGATAAATAATACCCCTGTAATAACAAATACTAATTTAATGCTGACACGATTCAAGTATTTCCTCATCAGGGTTACGCTATTTAATTAATTTGTGAATGAGTTTGAGCATATCGGATTCGGAAAGGGGTAAATCCGGTTTTTCACTGCCTGTTTTAAGGAACCTTTCAGCTTTTGGGCGAAGGGCTGCAAATTTTGATTCTTTATCAATATTTTTCACGATTTCTTCTTGAATTGTTGTAAGCTCAATAATTTAATTATAAGGTAAAAACGCGAGGAAGTTTATTTATGGGGGTTAGTAATACCACTTAAACAGCTTCCCAAGTAGTTTTCCATTATGCATTATTTAATTTGCCTAATTGTGTAACAATGATAGAAAAGAATTTCCATTTTCACAATAATAATTTAAAAGAAAATGTAACTACTCAGCCTGTTCTTGAATTTGTCCCAAAGGGACTAAATTTGAATAACCGTGAGTGCTAACTCACGGAAAAGTAAGCCCAAACAAATAATGTCCCCGAAGGGGGCGAACTAATGCGGCGTGAATTTGCCCCCTTCGGGGACATAGATGCTTTTTATCATTCTCCCGTGAGTTGTCACTCACGGTTATTCAAATTTAGTCCCTTTGGGACATAATATCCATACCATATATTTTCTTGATTTCAGGAGGCTGAGTAGTTACTATTTTTGGTGAAGTACTAAACAGTTAAATTATTTTATGGAAAAAATGTATTGACAAATGAAATATTTTTATTATATTGTGTTTATGATTTTCTCAAATTTGTTAGATATTTCTAACACATCCCTTTTTTATTCCGGCAGGCAAGTTCCGCGGAATACCTCTATCGACTTCAGCGGTGACTGCCGTTGTTGTTGTTCTCTGTAATACCTTTTTTTAAACCCAAACATATTTTTTTTATGATGCAATGAAATCCATTGCAGTCATTATGTTTTATTACAGAAATCAACAGCAATGAAAATTTTTACAGATACAAATTCATTTTACTCAAATAAACAGACATTAAAACATCTCTCATCTTACTCCAACGGAAATTTTCTCTGTTGTAGGTACAGATAGTCCTTAATCCTGACATAATTTTTTTAATAGTCACATTCGCGGCAGGGATACTTATGCCCTTTTCGATTGGATGATGATTCGAATACTATGTCAAAAATTTTAATTCAATAAATATTTATTTTAAGTAATCTTAGGAAAAACTATGAAAAAGTTATTTTCAAAATTGTTATTTGTCATTATTAGTTCTTTGGCTTTATTTTCTCAAAACACGTTTTCTCAAACAATAATCTTCAAGGAAGATTTTGAATCCGGCAGTCCAAACTCCCAATGGACAACATATTATAATAATGAGGATTCATTAAAGGCTGTACCAATTGCACAGGCTCCCAAACCATTAGCGACCGGGGGAAATTATGTTGGGTGGCTTCAAGACATAAATGGCTCTTATTCCGGCTCTGCAGTTGCTGTTGCAGGAGCACTAAACCTAAAAGACTATTCCATCGAAGCAGATGTCTATGTTTATGTTAATCAACCCCTCTCTGCATATACAGGATTAGTCGTATATGCCGACAGTTCAAAAAAAGATTTTTATAAACTCCGTGCAGACTTTGATGCAAGCGACCGAATCAATCTTTCAGGATTGAAAGCCGATACAAACACTTTCGCGCCGTTTTTTAACAAAGATTACAAGGGAGCGAATAACCCCAGACTATTTCCGACCGTGGATGGATGGCATAAGCTAAAGATAGAAGTACGTTCGACAAGCGCTACGCAAAACACAATTTGGAGCTATCTGGACGATGTTTTGCTGAATGTTAGTCCGACAGTCGATACTTTGTCAACCCGCCTGACTGCAGGTCAATTTGGTCTTTATAGCTTTCAATCTGACGCTGACGGAGTTCCTGCCTACTTCGATAATATTGTTGTAAAAACATTGCCGGCTTTAACAAGTGTTAATGATAAAAGTATTCAGAGCATTCCCAAAGATTTTGCTTTGGAACAGAATTACCCGAATCCATTTAATCCTGAAACAAAAATTTCTTATAACCTTGCTTCAGCCGGATTTGTTACATTGACAATATATGACCAATTGGGCAGAGAAATAAAAACATTGGTATCACGCGATCAGACCGCGGGACAGCATTCCGTCAATTGGAACGGTAAAGATGCAAGCGGTAAAGCAGTTCCTTCGAGTGTATATATCTATTCGCTGAAATCCGGCAATAGTGCGCAAAACAAAAAAATGATCCTCTTAAAGTAATATAGAGAAGAGTTAAATTCCCCGGTGGATAGGCACCGGGGGGTTCTATTTATTAACAATATTCCCGGAATAATAATTGAATATTACATTACGAAAAACAGTTGGTTTGTCATTGGCTATTTTAATGAACTTATCTTTTCTCTTAGCCGGCACAACAGGAAAACTATCAGGAATAGTGAAAAACAAGGTGACCGGTGAATCTCTCATTGGCGCGACAATTGTTTTAGAAGAGACAAAATTGGGATCGGTCAGCGATGTTGATGGTAAATATTTTATTCTTAACATTCTTCCCGGAACTTATACAGCACGCGCGTCAATGGTTGGTTATAAACCAACAAAGATTATAAATGTGGTTGTTTCGGCAGATCTGACAACGCGAGTCTATTTTCAATTGGAACCGACAGCAGTCTGGCTGACAGAAAATGTCATAACTGCTGAACGTCCGCTTTTTCAAAAAGATAATACAGCTAAACTATCCGTTATTACATCGGAAGAATTTAACAATCTGCCCGTAAGTTCTATTCAGGATGTTCTATCCACTAAAGCAGGGTTTACGAAAGGCGCGGACGGCGAAATCCACGCCCGCGGAGGACGCAACGGTGAGATTGCATACTTGATAGACGGGCAATACGTGAAAGACCCGTTGTATGGCGATTTTAATAATACAATAAATAAAGATGCGGTGCAGGAACTCTCGATTGTCAGCGGCTCATTCAATGCAGAGTACGGAGAAGCAATGTCAAGTATCGTGAATGTTGTCACGAAAGAAGGGGGTGAATCGTTTCACGGCAAAGCTGAATATACATCATCAATGCTCAATCAGTCAATTTATAGGAAATCTAATCCTTTTAGCGGTGTTCAGGATTTAAATACTTATTCCAATAAATCTAATATAAAAGACATTCCATTAAAACCTTTACAGTTAGATGTTCCTATTGCAGGAATGATTAACGCATCTTTCAGCGGACCTCTGCCGTTTGCCAATGATATTTCATTTTTCATATCCGCGAAAACAAAAAACGAGGATAGTTATCTTCCTCACGGATATAATTTAGAAAGAGATGCCTTTTCAAAACTGACATACAGAATCAGTTCTGTTATTAAACTCTCTCTATCTGCCCAGAGCAGTAAGAACAATTATCAAAACTACGACCACGCTTGGAAATACTTGAGCGAGAATCAAAGTCACGTGAATAAAACAACAGACAGGTACGCGGCAATTTTAACGCGCACGGTTAGTGGTGATTTGTTCTACACAATACAACTTTCCCGCTTTGACTATTCTTATAAGGTACAAGTCGGAAATTTATTGCCGTCACAATATGTTCGCGGACAAACCGGTTCGAGTGTATATTTTTATGTAAACGGAGATGATTCTCCATATTCAGATAACAAAACATCTACAAACAGCGGAAAGTTTGACCTCACTTATCAATGGGATCACTATAACTTACTAAAATCCGGTATTGAAGTAAAGAGTCATAATATCAGGGTTCACGAAGAGTCAGAGCCTTGGGCAGGAGGTGCGCATTATAAAGATGTATATTCACGCTCGCCGCTTGAAGGCGCATTTTATGTTCAAGACAAAGTAGAATATGAGTATCTGATAGCTAATCTTGGATTACGTTTTGATTATGCTGATCCGAAAGCATCGGGATGGTCTGATATAAGGCGTTTTGGTTATTATGATGAAAACAATAAATGGATTCCGGCACCTGAGCAAAAAGCTGCCGCGAAGACTCAGCTGAGTCCGCGCATCGGGTTTGCCCATCCGGTTACAGAGCGGGCAGTCCTGCATTTTTCTTATGGCTGGTTTTTCCAAAATCCCGACTATAACGCGCTATATTATAATCATAATAAGGATTTGACTACTTCGTTGCCATTGCTGGGGAACCCTTCCGTCAAGGCACAGAAAACAGTGGCGTATGAGTCAGGCATTAAATACAAATTAAATGATGACTATGCGCTTGAGGTTTCAGGCTGGTATAAAGACATCACCGATCTCCTTTCAACATTGCAGGTCAGCTATCTTTCGCACGATTATGTTGTTTACTACAATTCAGATTATGCAAGCGTGAAAGGAATTGATATAACATTGAATAAACGCTACGGCAATTATTTCTCAGGGTCAATCAATTACACTTATATGGCTGCCAAAGGAAACAATTCTCAACCACTTGGCGGTTATGTCAGTGCTTATTCAAAAGAAGATATACCACATAGGGAATATTATTTGGATTTCGATCAGACGCACACGTTTGCAGTGAATTTGAGCGTATATATTCCCAAGGATAGAGGATTAGAATTTCTAGGTATTTATCCTTTTGCGGATATCAACCTCAGTATTTTGATTCAGGCATCAAGCGGACTGCCCTATACTCCGTATGTTGATCCGTCAGTTCGTGTCGATATTAATTCGGCACGCAAACCGTGGACATCAACTGTTGATCTTCGGTTACTTAAAAAAATATGGAGTTCAGAATATTCGGCAAATGTTTTCTTGGAGATTACGAATCTGCTAAATGTTGAAAATGTTCGTAATGTCTATTCACGCACCGGAAAACCATTTGATACGGGTGTAGAAGGACTTGTGGGTTCATCTCCGGATGCCGATCATAATCCTGCAAATGTAGGTCCGCCAAGAATTATTAAAGCAGGAGTTCAATTCAGTTGGTAACAGGGAAATTGTATGAATCACGGATTAAGCGGATTAAAGGATTACACAGATTTAAGGAAATAATAATATGATTTTAAAAAACATTATTTATCTCATAATAGTTTTGATTATTGCAGGATCAAATTTATCAGCGCAAAACAAAAACTGCTCAAATTGCCATAATGATTTGAAGACCGCGGCAATACCAAACCGATTATTGAAAGTACATTCGTTGTCAACCGAGAGAGGATTGGGAATTCAGGATAAAGGACAGGTCTCTAATTACTTAGGAAATTATGGTGTGTTATCAAACTACTTGGAGTATTTCAATGATGCAATTCATTGGCCTGCGAATGCAAATACTGAACGGCAATATTCCTTTGGATTAGGTCTTGTAGTTGCTTCAAAAGGAAATGTGATTACTTCGGTACTCGGAGGAATATCCGAAAAAGTTGACTGGTCTCCCAAAGCTGAATCGCGTGGGAAACTGTACTCGGGTGATGTAAAGGTAAGTTCGTCCGATGAAACGCCTTTTCTTGCAAGCAGTGACAACCCGCAGACTTGGCCGCGTGGATATTATGATAAGGATAAAAATTGGGTAAGTACATCCGGCGCGCGGCATTGGCCAGGGCATTTTAGAATTGATATTGATCCTGCTTCCCCGACTTACGGGAAAGAGATTGACGGCGAGTTTGTTTCAGATAGAGATATTTACAGTGTCTTTGATGACAAAAACAATACTAATCCGCAAGGCTCTCTCGGGATTGAAGTGGAACAAACAGGTTATAGTTTTGGAAGACCATACGCTGAAGACCTGCTATTCTGGGATTTTACAATTCATAATACAAGCGATAAACAGCTTGATAGTGTATATGTGGGATACTATGCAATCTTTAGGGCTGATTACGATAACAAGGATTATGTCAATTTCATTAAGTCTGTTCCTTCTTCTCCAAACAAAGACTTTGTTTATTTATATGATATTAATAATACGAGAGACGGTGCCTGGGCTGTAGATAACAGTCCGCTGGGAATAGTTGGATTAAATATTTTAGCAACACCCAAAAATTTAGGGGTGACAGATTTTCATTACTTCACGAGGGATGTTGCTCCCAAAGTTGATGAAGAGTTCTGGCCTGTCATTAGCAGCAATCCTGACGATTCACATCTCGCGATACCGCGGGCATTTTTTCACGGAAGCAATCACCGAATTGATGAGTCGCATCCGGATAGTTTGAAGAAATATTTTCCGGATGGCGCGCCAATCAATTATTTCGTTGTTTCCGGTCCGTTTAGTTTGCAGCCGAATGAAACAGTTAAATCTTCTGCAGCATTAGTTATGGGAAATTCGGGCAGTGTTCCAAATGCTCCTGATACGAGTGATCTGATGAAGAATGTCCGCATCGCTCAACAAATGTATAAAAGAAACTTTCAGGGTTCCGGTGCGCCAAAAACTCCAAAGGTAACTGCAGCCCCGGGTAACAAGAATGTTTTGCTGTCTTGGGATTCAGATGCCGAAAGTTCAGTTGATGTATTAACCGGCAAAAACGATTTTGAAGGATATAAAATATATCGAAGCGATGATCAGGGTAAGACCTGGGGAACATCAATTACTGATGCATCAGGCAGTGTTATCGGGTATAAACCGCTGAAGATATATGATCTTGTTGACGGAATAAAAGGACAAGACCCTGCTTTTAATCAATCACTGGGCGAGGATACAGGATTAAAGCACAGTTTTATTGACTCAACAGTGTATAATGGAGTTGAGTATTGGTATTGTGTAACATCTTATGACAAAGGAAATCAGACCAAAGATAGTTTGGAGCAGTCATATCAATCTTCACTCGGTCGTTCATTGCTGCAGTCAAATACTGTCGCTGTGATTCCGGGAGCCAAAGCTCAGAATTATAATCAGCCTCAATATACACCGCAAACCACAATTGCCGGCGCGATACCTGCTGAAGGCGGGATATCGGACGGATTAGTAAAGCTTGATATCGTGCAGCCTGAAAAAATAACAGGTGATAACTATTATATCACCTTTGTCGATTCAGCTAAACAGATAGTCGGGACTAAAATTACTTATACACTCGGATTTAATCTATACCGGATTTCAAAAACCACCGGAGATACAATATTAGTATTGAACAGGCAAACATTTACAGATGAAAGCGGCGATAACCTGCCGATAGTGGATGGTTTCAGGCTGACGGTAAAAAACTCAGCTGCCGGTATCCGATCGATTGGATGGACAAAAGTGAACGGTGATACTTCAAATTTTGACTGGCGGACAGGACCTATACCGAAATACAAAAGTTTGGGCAATCAAATTGTTCAGGAAAATATTTATTCAGTTGATGATATACGAATCACGATAGATACCGCGACTTCCGGCGGCTTGAAAGCACGCTGGTATGATTTTGTTAAGAATAAAGAAATTGATACTCTTCAGCATTTGCCGCTAAAAGTTGAAATAATAACCGATCCGGCAAACCCTGTTGATATCAGCAGCAATACGTGGCTGTACGATTTTTCAGTTTTTGCACCTTGGGACTCATATAGAATAAATTATTACAGTCCGTTAGGCTGGGATATTATTCCGGGCGGGAAAGGTTACACTATGGGCAGCCCGGGTTATTATGAAAAATATGTTGATATTCTGGTTTTTGAACAACCCAAAATTAACCCTGTCACTAAGGATACTACCAATAACGGACTATGGCTGCAGACAAATAATTTCCCGGATACATATATAAACGCCGATGGCAACACGATAACTCGACCGGCTGTTGCTCCGTCAAATGGCGACCAATTTACCATTCGCACATATAAACCGTTCAGGAAAGATATTTGGTATCAATTCAGCACGCGGCAGTCATCTATCTCTGCAAAGCAAAACATTGAGCTTGATAAAATCAGGGTTGTACCGGATCCATATATTGTCGCGAATGCTTTCGAAACAAATCAATTTGGGAAAAAACTAATGTTTACAAATCTTCCGAAAGAGTGCAGGATTTCGATTTATACAGTAGCCGGAGACCACGTGTCGGATGTAAATCATAACGATGTCAACGGCTATGAATTTTGGGATATGAAAACATTTAACAGTCAGTATATATCCTATGGATTATATGTATATGTTGTCTCGATTCCAAACGGACAGAAAAAAGTAGGAAGATTTTTGGTAATCAAATGATGATAAAGCTATTAAGAACAGATATGAAAAAAATATTACTTGTTTTGATATTTATACCGTTAGCGGTGTTCGGAGGAGATTTCTCAAAAGTTGGAACAGCGGCAGCGCAATTCCTGAAAATCAGCGCGGGTGCCCGCGGCGCGGCAATGGGTGACGCGCTTGCCGCGGCAGCAAACGATGTTGATGCCCTGTATTGGAACCCCGCGGGCATAACAAAATTAAGTTCTATTTCATTGGGCGTCAGCAATTCCCGATGGTTTGCGGATATAGCACACAATTACGCCGGATTTGTTGCACCGCTTAGCGAAAGTGATTATATCGGACTTAGTGTAACAGAGTTAAGTGTTCCTGAACAGGAAGTTACAACTATTGAAAAGCCGGAAGGAACAGGAGTCTATTATCAGGTAAGCGACTTGGCAATAGGTATTTCATATTCGCGGAAATTGACAGATCGTTTTTCGGTGGGAGTAACCGCCAAATATATTCAGCAGAATCTTTATAACGAATCTGCAAATACAATAGCAATAGATTTTGGGTCGCTGCTGCAAACGGGTTTTCACGGATTGGTAATAGCAATGGCTATTTCTAATTTTGGAGGAAACCTGAAGCTCGAAGGAAGAGATCTGATTTCAACATCGGACATTAACCGGAATATCTCAGGCGACTATAATCCGAGTTCAGATTTATCGACCGAACAGTGGTCTTTACCTTTGAATTTCAGAATAGGAGCCGCGTTAGATATTGTCGGGAAAAATGATCCGGTGTTTTTATCAGATGAACATCGCTTTACTTTAGCTATTGACGGAAACCATCCCAATGATAATGTTGAACGCGCGAATATCGGCGGCGAATATAGCTGGGATGAAACCATATTCCTTAGATCGGGATATAAGATTAATTATGATGTTGAGAAGTGGACATTTGGTGCCGGTGTAAAAGTAAATTTTGCTGAGACACAATTTATTTTCGACTACGCGTATGTAGATTATAACGATCTTGGAAAAGTATCCCGATTTTCTGTCGGGTTGAAATTTTAAATTGAAAGTGCCTATTATGAAAAATATTCGATTACTTAAAATAAGAATCATCTTTTTGCTGATCGCGATAGTTGTCTCAACGCTAACTTTTGCCTCCGAAAAGAAATCACAGGATGAGTTATCTCTTCAAATAAAATCATTGCCGAAAGGAGTTTCCATTTACCGGTTAGACAACGGCTTAGAGGTATTATTAATTGAAAATCCGGCATTGCCGGTTATCGGAGCCAATGTTATCGTTAAGGCAGGTTCCGCGTATGAATCTTTCCATACAAGCGGGGCGAGCCATTATTTGGAACATCTTTTATTCAACGGAACAACATCACGAAATCAGAAGCAACTCTATGATGATGTTGACCGCATCGGGGGATATAATAATGCAACCACGGAAGATTTCTTTACCGATTATATGTTTGTCGTTCCGGTTGAGAATGCAAAAAAAGGCTTGGAAATTCAGGCGGATATGCTTTTCAATTCAACTCTGCCGATAGAAAAATTTGAGAAAGAAAAAGGAATCGTTCTTGAAGAGATTTCAAAAAGTCTGGCGAATCCCAATGAACAATTGGAACGAAACACTATCTCTATATTGTATAACGGGCACGCGCTTTCTCTGCCTGCATTGGGAACATATTCAACAATTGAATCACTGACACGTGACGATGTTTTTGCATTTTACAAAAACAACTATGTTCCCAATAATATGATTTTAACAGTTATTGGTAATTTTCAGACAGCTAAACTGCTCCCTTTGATTAAAGAAATATACGGCAAGGGCCGGCCGGGACAAGTAACTCGTGAAGTAAATTCAGATTGGAAAACAGGATCCCAAACACTCGATGGAGATTCAATTCTGAAAGGGGCTGTTTATAATCGTTTTTATGACGGCAAGGAAAATGTCCTGCAATTGTTTTTCCGGTTGCCGTCCGATAAGACATCGGAATATTTTCACCTGCTTGAATTTGTTCTTAATAAAAACAAAGACTCGATTCAATCTTCGCTCAAGTCCCGGTTCCCGCAGGCTAAATCCGTAAGTTTTTCAACACGATCATCTCATCTGGGAAATTATCTCGAAGGAAAAGTAACACTTAATGCAGAAACCGATCTTGATAATATTGCAAAATCTCTTTCCTCGATGGTCGAAAAACTTGCATTCAAATTGCCCGCGGATGTTGTAATAACAGAGGCGATAAAAGCGCAGACAGAATTTGTCAAGAATCTTGAGAAACCGCATATGTTTGGAATTTATTATTCAAGCGTGATTGTGAAAAACGGGATAGAATCCCTGCTTGCCTCGTTTTCCGGTGCCGGATATATATCTGCCGCGAAGGAACTTGAAACATTAAAGATACCCGCTTATCGGTTTACTATTATTCAAACACCGTCCGCGAAAGGTGAAAAAGATAAACCGGAATCTTCTGCGGTCACAAAATATTTTGAAGATACAACAAATGGCAAAAAACTGATTGTTGTTCAAAACGAAGCTAATAACCTGCTCGCGATTCATTATTTAGTAAAACACAAAGCCGCGTATGAATTAAAATATGGTAAGGATGCATCGAAGATATTGCACGATGCAGTAGAACAGCGGCTGTCTTCCGATAAAAATAAAAAAATATCGGGCAGGTTCGGATTTACATTTACCGTCAACGATAATCCATATATTCCGATGGATGATATATATCTGCATCCTGATTTCGGATATCTCCGGGTTGAAGGATTAGCGGATGATGTCCCGGGTGCGATTCAATTTTTAAATTCACAATTCAAAGATTTTGTACCCACAAAAGATGAGTTTAATAAGGCAGTCCAAAAGTATAAAGGGATTGAACAAGCATTGGCAGGCGGTGATAAGGGGAAAAAACTGTTTGAAGAAACTTATAAGTCCGTTGTATATGAACCAAATCCATATTTACAAAATCAACCTGACCTGACTTATGAGAATATTGCTGCATTCGCCAAAGAATATTTTAATCCCTCAAATATTATCATTTCAGCGGTATCTCCCGTCAATCCTGATTCTGTAAATACCGCATTTAACAACTATGGATTTTCGCCAATAAAAGAACAGCCCGCGGTATTCATTCCCGCGTTACAGCTGCCAAGTAAACCTGTTACGATTGAAAAATCCGGCGGTGGTGAGCGTTCATATTTATTTTGGGGATTTGTCAAACAAATTGAACCTAAAGATGCACCTTCCCTGCAGGCGTTATCCTTAATACTGAATAATCAAATAGTATTTGATATACGGGAAAAGCAGGGACTTGCTTATACAATTAGCGCGGGTGTCGAAGTTATAAGCGATAAGGCATTGTTCTATATCAATCAGGGAACCCGTCCTAAAAATGTTGATACATTAATTGCACAGTATCCGCGTTTTTTCAAAAGTTCTGTAATCGATTCATTGACGCAGGATCAATTAGAAATATCGATTAATCAATATTTCGGAAAAATGATTTTCCGAAGACTGTCAAGTATCAACAAGGCTTTTTATCTTGGAAGCTCACTTTATCTTGATAATGATTATGAACACGATAAAAAATATTTGGATGATTTACGAAAGGTAACAGTCGCTGATGTTAAATCGGCAGCCCAAAAATATTTGAACATCACGAACCCGATTTCAATTGTTATACGATAAAACTATGGAGAATACTATGCTTAAAATATTTCTAATCGCGGTCTTTGTCTTTGCAGGAATATTTCCTGTATATCCGGGTCCAATAATTCATCATAAATTATCTGTCACGCTTAATCCGGAAAAACATACGATTGAAGCTGTTGATAAGATTACTCTTAGCTCCAAGCAAGCGAAAGCAGGAATTACTTTTGTGTTGAATAACAATTTGCAGGTTATTTCAAAAACTCGCGATGTTATTGTAAAGTTAATTGCAGGGAATCAAAAACCGGAAGATGTTGGTATAGATCGCGAAGAATTTGATTCATCTATTGGACTCAACCAAAATAAATATAAGGTTACATTCAAAAACAAAAAGAAGTTAGATACGGCCTTTGTGCTTAATATCAGCGGTGTATTAAATTACCCTATTAGTCAGGCAGGAGAAGAATACGCGAGAGGGTTCAGCCAAACGCCGGGTATCATTGATGAAAAGGGTGTATATCTTGCCGGTTCATCAATATGGGTTCCGAAATTCGATGATGAACTGATTAGTTTTGAGTTGGAAGTAAAAGTTCCCGAGAAATGGAATGTGGTTAGTCAGGGTAAAAGAACATTCAATGAAGTAAAAGACGGCTATCGCGCTGTTATCTGGGATGCCCCTGAACCGACAGAAGAAATATATCTGATTGCCGCGAAATTTACCGAGTATTCGCGTACTGCCGGCGCGATAGATGTGCTTGCCTTTCTGCGGACACCCGATGAAGCACTCGCCAGCAAATATCTTGAAACAACCGCGCAGTATCTTGAACTATATCGAAAATTAATCGGACCATACCCGTATTCAAAATTCGCGCTTGTCGAAAACTTTTGGGAAACAGGATACGGGATGCCTTCATTCACTCTGCTTGGTGAACAAATAATCAGGTTCCCGTTCATTCTCAATTCATCCTATCCTCACGAACTTTTGCATAATTATTGGGGAAACAGTGTTTATGTTGATTCAAAATCAGGGAATTGGTGTGAAGGCTTAACCGCCTATCTGGCGGACCATCTAATTGCAGAGCAGCGCGGACAGGCGGAAGATTACCGCCGAGCGACACTTCAAAAATATACGGATTTTGTCACTCCTGAAAATGATTTTCCCTTGAGCAAATTCCGCTCAAGGTTTAATGGTGCTTCCGAGGCTATCGGATACGGTAAAACTTCATTTGTCTGGAATATGCTTCGCGATGAAGTTGGTGATGAACTGTTTGTAAAAGCACTGCAGAGATTTTACAAAGAAAATAAATTTAAGAAAGCCTCTTTTGATGATATTCGCGGGGCATTTGAATCAACAACAGGTAAAAAACTTCAGCCTTTTTTTTCGCGGTGGGTCGAGCGGACAGGAGCACCGCAATTGCAACTTTCCGATGTTGATGTGAAAAAGGATTCTTCAGGATACCGGCTTAAAGCTATACTCAGACAGATTCAGAAAGAAGACGTATTTTCTTTGACTGTGCCTGTCGCTTTTTCATTTGAAAATAATGTTGAAGTTAAAAAGGTATCGCTTGATCAGCGGGAGACATTAATTGAATTTACTTTTGCTGAAAAACCGATTCGGGTTCAAGTCGATCCGCAATTTAATGTCTTCCGTAAACTTCATTTTAATGAGATTCCCCCGTCATTGACCAAAATATTGGGAGCGCGGGAAATACTCATTCTGCTTCCGTCAAAAGCCGGCAATGAACAGATAGAGCTTTATAAGGAGTTTGCAGCTCGCTGGTCTGGAGATGCATCAAAGAAAATAACGACAGCTTATGACAGCGCGATAACGGAACTTCCTGCTAATAAAAGCGTATGGATACTTGGCACTGAAAATTTTTTTGCAGCTGCCGTTAATTCTGAACTGCAGAAATACGGAGCATACATAACAAGAGATTCTGTTCAATTAGATAAGGCGGTATTCCAATCTCGTAGCCGAAGTTTTGTAATTACAACACGAAATCCTAATAACCAGTCAGGGGTTATTGCCTTGCTGTCAACAGATAACAAGAGCGCGATACAGGGACTCGCGAAAAAAATACCTCACTACGGTAAGTATAGCTATCTTGTTTTTGAAGGAGCTGATCCGACAAATATTGCTAAGGGAGAGTGGCAGCCGATCGGTTCACCGCTTGATATAACCATTACATCATCAGGTGCATCCGGAAAACCGGCTTCCGATTTGCCAAAAAGAAAAGCACTCGCGACACTTGACCCTGTCTTTTCTCCGGAAAGGCTGAAGAAATCGGTTGACTTCCTCGCGAGTGAAGAACTCGCGGGACGCGCACCGGGCACAGCTGGAATTTCCAAGGCAGCGGAATTTATAGAAAACAATTTCAAATCGGCGGGACTGCTTCCCGGTGCAGATGACACTACTTATTTTCAAAGCTGGCGCGAGGTTGTCGATTCGCTGGGAACCAAGTCGATTGTAAAAAATATTATCGGCATTATTCCCGGAACAAATCCAAAACTGAAAGATGAGTCGGTAGTTATCAGCGCGCATTATGATCATCTCGGTCTTGGGTGGCCCGGTGTATACAAAGGCAACGATGGGAAAATCCATTACGGTGCGGATGATAATGCAAGCGGTGTTTCGGTTTTGCTCGAATTAGCGCAAACTTTGGGAAAGTCGCTAAAGCCTCAGCGGACTATTGTTTTTGCTGCATTTGCATCTGAAGAAACCGGATTGCTTGGTTCAAAATATTATGTAAAAAACACGCGGCGGTTTCCCGCGAAAAAAGTTATCGGGGATTTGAATTTTGATGTGGTTGGCAGATTGGAGAATAAAAAAGGTTCTATCCTCAGTGCATCAAGCGCGAGGGAATGGCGATTCATTTTTCAAGGGGCAAGTTATGTTACGGGAGTTGAATCGAATATAATCTCACAGGAACTTGACGCGAGTGACCAGCGTAGTTTCATAGAAATCGGAGTGCCAGGGGTTCAATTCTTTTCAGGAGTTAATGCGGATTATCATCGTCCAAGCGATACTCCCGATAAAATTGATGCCGCGGGGTTAGTTAAAGTTGCAGCACTCGGGCGGGAAGCACTTCTGTATTTAGCTGATAGAATTGAACCGCTTGAATTTCAGGGACAGGCTGCCGCTGCAGCAAAACCTCAGTCCGCCGGCGAGCGAAAAGTATCAACAGGAACTATTCCTGATTTCGCGTTTGAAGGTCAGGGTGTCCGCGTTGCAGACCTTACTCCGGATTCACCCGCGGCAAAAGCCGGATTACAACAAGGTGATATTGTTGTTAAACTGGGACTGACCGCGATAACAAACCTCCGTGCATATTCCGATGCGCTGAAGAGTTTTAAACCGGGGGATATTGTTGAAGTTGTTTTCCTGCGCGGCGAACAAGAAAATAGAACCAAAATTGAATTAATCGCAAAATAAACACAAAATAAAAAAAGGATAGTAGTTATGAGAATATTCTCGAAAATTGCCCGCGCGGCAATTATCATCAAGTTGATCACGGGTGTAATCGTGTTCGCGCAGGCTAAGGAAACCGAACAGTTCAAAGTATGGCAGGTGCCAAATATTGAGCAGGGTGCCGAATTTTATTTCTCCCCTGACGGGAAAAGTCTGATCGGTAATGCAAAGCAGCCGGGAGATACGACATTTTACGTTTACACGGTAAGCATTGACGGCAAAGAAATTAGAAAAATAAACGATAATGGAGAGGATGCCTGCTCATTTTATTTTCCTGACGGTAAAAAACTTATATATACCTCGACCAAGGACAATCCGGATTTGCCCGGCGGAAATTTTTCCGATCCAAATAATTATCCGCAAAGTCCCGAATTATATATCAGCGATCTCTTGGGGAATAATGTTCAAAGACTGACGAAGAATAAATACTACGATGCGGAGGTTTCAGTATCACCGGACGGTAAATGGATATTATTCACCCGCCAGATTGACGGTCAATTGGATTTGTGGAAGATAAGACCCGATGGAACGGAAGAAACCCAAATTACTAAAACAAAAGATTTTCAGGAAGGCGGATCATTCTATATTGATGAACATACTATAATTTTCCGCGCGTGGAATATCAAAGATCAAGGTCAGCGTGGAATGCCTATGTCAATCTACACGATAAAAGATGACGGAACTGATCTCAAGCAAATCACGCGCGAACCCGGAACAAATTGGGCTCCGCATCCTGCACCGGACGGGGAACATTTCGTATTCGTAAAAGTTCTCCCGCAAAGAAATTTCGAGATATTCCTTGGTAATTTAAAAACGCCTGAATTGAAGCAATTGACCTTTAACGATTCATTTGACGGGTTTCCGGCAATTTCTCCCGATGGTAAATTATTAACATTTTCATCTTCCCGGGACGCTAAACCGGGCGAAAGAACCTTGAAGCAATATTTAATGGACATATCTTCGTTGAATCTTGGCAAGAAAGAATGACATACTCTCGATTTAAGCAAAATTTGGGCTAAAGCCCGGGTTCTGATTTACATTTTTTACCCCAGCCTTTAGATGCTGGGGTAATTTTATAGGTATGAGTTAAAGCCAAAACTTTTTTTTACAAACCCCTTGGGGGTTTAAATTAAAATTATTATTATTACAACAAAATTATTATTCAAGTTTTCTTAAAACAATCTTGTGAAACTTGACAATTTATCATAATAAAAAATTAATATGCCCGGATTTAATATTCAAAAGCAAATTGACCAATGGAAAGGCGGCGCAACTGAGGCTTTGGAAACGGCTGATCTTTTGATTGAGAAGAACAAGATTTCTTTTGGACTTTTCTTCTGCCATCTGGCGATTGAAAAAATATTGAAAGCACATTATATACGTTGTACTGAAAAACTGGCTCCAAAAACACACGACCTTGAATATCTCTTTCAAAATACTGATTTATTATTAAGTCTGGAACAATCTAAATTATTGGATTTTCTTATGCTCTATCAGTTGGAGGTGAAGATACCCTGAAGATAAAGCAGTCCCGCCAAGCAAAAAGGCAGCGAAAAATTATTTTATGGAATCAAAGGACTTGTTGGAATGGTTACTGACGAAGTTTTAGCGAAAGTAAAAGAATACCTGGAAATAATTACTTCCGAAGGAATTACAATTTCCAAAGCATTTATCTATGGTAGTCAGGCACGAGGTACTGCTACTTCTGAAAGCGATATTGACGTTATGATTGTATCGCCACAATTTGACATACAAAAAGATAAGTACGCTTCATTATTATGGGGTGGAAAAAAGCGTTGTGAATACAGAATTGAACCCTATCCTGTTGGCGAGCAAAAGTTTTTAACCGATGAGTCTTCTCCTATCATAGCGGTAGTAAAAGAGGAAGGCGTAGAAGTAGTGGCATAAATGAGAAATAAATTTTATTTTTAAATCGAATAGGCACCATTTTATAAAACGGGAACATAAAATGCACTGCCATAATAAATAACCATCTTATTCCCCCACCTACAAGTGTAATATAGCGAATTAAATTTTAAGTCAAAATAGCCTCTTTAGCGTTTCTGATTCAGGCAATTCTAAAAAGTGAAAATGCCTCTGCTTTGGTTTCCCAAGATTGAGAGAATAAAGCCTATTTAACGTGAATGCTTACAATTAAGTAAGTTTTTTGTTTTGGCACTATATTTGCCCTTTAGCAAGCCTATGACAATATTTCTTTAAAGGAAAAATCAAATGAAAAATGTACTCGCTTATATTTTATTCCTGTTTTTTATTATCGCTCTTTACGGAGCTGCATTTGCAAGTGCTGGTGAAGAATCTCCAGGTAAAAAAGTGTTTGTTGCTTCAAAATGCGGAACCTGCCACGCGGTTCAGTCAGCTAAACTCGAAACTAAGTCGAAAAAACCGGCTCCCGATCTTTCAACTATCGGTTCTGTGAAAAACGCTGACTTTTTAAAAAAATATTTAGTAAAACAAGAAAAAATGGAAGGGAAAGCTCATCCTGTCTCTTTCAAAGGACCTGATGAAGACTTGAAGAAGCTGGCAGATTGGCTTGGCACCTTAAAGTCAGCAAAAAAATAACATATCGAGCAGAAATAAAAATCATATATGGCAGTTCACTTTAAATTTTGTGCCGGGCTTACCGGCTGGTTAAGGAAATGTTCTTTCTTATTTTTTGTAATTTCTTTAACTATCGCTCCCTCTTACAAAGCGCAAACAAATGAAGATTGCCTGAGCTGCCATAGTGATGAAACCCTTTCTTTGGATCGGAAAGGAAAAACAGTAAAACTCTTTGTTGACGATAAAGTTTTAGCAGTTTCTGTTCATAAAAAATTGCAATGCGCTTCCTGTCATACCGGATTTGATATTAGCAATGTTCCCCACAAAGAAAATATCCAGCCCATTAACTGCCAAAGCTGCCACAAAAACGCACCTGTAAAACACCAGTTCCACCCGCGAATGATGAAAGGCGGCGAAATTTCTGCAGGCACAGATTGTAAAGGCTGTCACGGCACGCACAATGCAAAGCAGATTAAACTTAGCAGCACTTCCAAAGCTGCCCCGATTTGTGCGAATTGTCATAAAGAGCAGGCAGATCAATTTGCTCAATCATCGCATTTTAGAGCCGGTCAATCAGGAGAAAAAGAAGCTCCTTCCTGTTTAACCTGCCACAACCAACAAATTACCACTAAAGGTTTTGGCGGTGATACGGTAAAAGCAAAATTAGCTCAAGAAAAACTGTGCCTTGCCTGCCATCTTGATGACCCTGCCGTGCGTGAAAAGTTTTCTTACAAAAAAAGTTTTATTCAGTCCTACGACCAAAGCGTGCACGGGAAAGCATTGCGTGCAGGAAAAGGTGCTGCCGCCGGCTGTGTTGACTGCCATACAGTTCATACAATTCAAGGCACCGAAGACAAAAGTGCTTCTATTGCTAAAAAGAATATTCCATCAACCTGCGGAAAATGTCATACCGAAATAGCACGGCAATACGCGGCAAGTGTTCACGGATTGGCAGTCGCCAAAGGAAGCAATGATGCACCTGTCTGCACCGATTGCCACGGCGAACATACCATATTAAAGCATAATGACCCGAACGCGGCAGTAGCATTCAGGAATGTAGCAGAACAAATTTGTTCCAAGTGCCACAGTTCTATGACGCTCACTGATAAGTATGGAATGCAGGCAAACCGTTTCAAGACATTTTCCGACTCATACCACGGATTGGCATTGAAAGGTGGTTCTGTAACCATAGCGAATTGCGGCAGTTGTCACGGAATTCACAATATTAAGGCTTCAGCAGATACAACTTCAACAGTAAATAAACGGAACTTGGTAAAGACCTGCGGCAAATGTCATCCGGGTGCCAACAGGAATTTTACCGTTGGCAGTGTTCATATCACGTTAAAAGAAAAAGAAGAGCCGCTGTTATATTGGATTGTCAGCATCTATATGATTATTATCGGTGTTACTATCGGCAGTATGTTTATCCATAATTTCATTGATTTTATCAAAAAAGCTAAAATCAAAAAGATGAGGCAGCGCGGTCTTATCCCTTATGAACATCACGGTCACTCGCTATACCTTCGTATGACACTCAACGAAAGAATACAGCATATTTTGCTTACAGTCGGTTTCTTCACGTTGATACTTACCGGATTTATGCTGCATTTCCCAGATTCTTGGTGGGTGCGTACAATAAGAGACATTAGTCCTTATGCTTTTGAATTAAGAAGCATCCTCCACCGTATCGCGGCTGTTATATTGGTAACCACAAGTTTGTTCCATATATACTATCTTGCTTTCAGTCAGAGCGGTCGGCAATTATTCTTTGATCTGCTGCCAAGGCTGAAAGATATTACCGATGCAATTGGCGTTTTAAAGTATAACATTGGGTTGAGTTCCGAAAAACCAAAACTCGACCGATTCAGCTATATTGAAAAATCCGAATATTGGGCTTTGATATGGGGCACAATTGTAATGACAGCAACGGGATTTATTTTGTGGTTTGATAATACTTTTATTGGTCTTTTCACCAAATTAGGATGGGATGTTGCCAGGACAATACACTATTACGAAGCTTGGTTAGCATTCCTCGCTGTCCTTGTTTGGCATTTTTATTTTGTTTTATTTAATCCTGACATTTACCCGATGAACTTAGCTTGGATAAAGGGCACAATCACCGAAGAAGAGATGGCAGATGAGCACCCGCTTGAGCTGGAAAGAATAAAAGAGCAGTCAGCTTCTGAAGAAAACAAAACTGTCTGAATCACGGATTAACCGGATTCTTGAAGCGCGTTAGGACTCGTTAAGAAATAACATAAACAATTTTTCACGCGAAGACGCGAAGATCGCAAAGGTAAGATTTAGAAGATGTAAAGGGTTTCTTTAATAGAAAAACAATTTCCTAACTTTTAAACTGTGATTCAGAAATTTTGCGGCATATAAGACGCACCTTTAAAAATTTACACAAGGCTTAAAAATGAAAAGGCTTATTCTTTTAGTAATCCTGTTTTTACGGTTTTACACCTTTGCTCAGGAAAACGGCGACTGTCTTTCCTGCCACGATGACAAAACCGCCAAAGGCTCCCGAAACGGGAAATCGTTTTCCGTTTACGTGGATGAAAAAAAGCTCAAAGGCTCTGTCCACATTAAAAACAAATGTATAGACTGTCACGTTGACTTAAAAGGTGCCGATTTTCCGCACGAGGAAAAACTGAAACGTGCCCAATGCGGAGCCTGCCACGATGAAGCTCAAAAACTATATTCTGAAGGTTTGCACGGGAAAGCAAAAGCCAAGGGCGACCCCTTAGCTCCCGGCTGTGTTGACTGCCACGGAAATCACGATATTCTCAAGAAAAAAGACCCACGCTCGATGACCTTTGCTCTTAAAGTTCCTTTCCTGTGCGGGAAATGCCATAGAGAAGGCTCGCCTGTTCAATTACAACGCGATATTCCGCAGGACCATATTATTGAAAATTATTCAGAGAGTATTCACGGCGAAGGATTATTAAAGAAGGGTCTTACCGTATCGGCCACCTGTGCTTCCTGCCATACACCGCACCGTATTCTTCCGCACACCGATCCGCGTTCAAGCATCGCGCGAAAAAATATTGCCGCTACCTGCACTCAATGCCATATGGGTATAGAGAATGTTCACCGGAAAATAATAAAAGGTGAACTTTGGGAAAAAGAAGCCCACGTTCTGCCGGCTTGTGTTGACTGTCATCAGCCCCATAAAGCAAGAAAAGTATTCTATGACCAAGGTATGGCTGACAGCGATTGTATGAAATGTCACGCTAACCAAGGATTGAAATCATCGAAAGACGGGCATTCAATGTTTGTTGATATTGCAGAAGCTAAAGACTCGCGGCATAATAAGGTTGCTTGCAGCCAATGCCATTCCACTGTTAATCCATCGAAACTTAGACCGTGTGAATCTATTACAAAGAAAGTTGAATGCGCGTCGTGCCACGCGGCAGTCGGCGAGGAATATAAACTCAGCACTCACGGAAAATTATTTGCAAAGAATGATGAAAACGCCCCTATCTGCTCTGAATGCCACGGAACTCATCATATTCTTGGCAGGCGCGACAGCCGATCTCCTATTTTCGCCACCAACATCCCAAAACTTTGCGCTCAATGCCATCGTCCCGGACAGGTTGCCGCCCAAAGAATAAAGAACAAAGCCGACAACATTATAGAAGAATACAGGGAAAGTGTTCACGGCAAAGGGCTTTTGAAAAGCGGGCTTACCGTTACCGCCAAATGCACCGACTGCCACACGGCACATCGCGAATTACCGAGTTCTGATGCACTTTCAAGTATTAACCCGAAGAATATTGCCGCGACCTGCGGTAATTGTCACAGCGGTATCGAGGAAAAATTTGCAAAAAGCATCCATTCGCCTGATATTACAAAGACTGATAAAAAACTGCCAAAATGCAACGACTGCCATTCATCGCATACTATCACCCGCACCGATGGAGATAATTTTAAACTTGGCGTGATGACGATGTGCGGAAAGTGTCACGAAGAAATTGCTAAAACATATTTTGAAACCTACCACGGTAAAGTTTCGCAGCTTGGCTATTCAAAAACGGCAAAATGTTACGATTGCCACGGTTCGCACGATATTCTTCCCCCGACTAACCCTGCTTCACATTTAAGCAGGCAGAATGTCGCGCAAACCTGCCAAAAATGCCACCCGGGAGCCACGCGAAGATTCGCGGGATACCTTACCCACGCCACCCATCACGATCCACAAAGATATCCTTGGTTATTTTGGGTATTCTGGGGTATGACGGGGCTTCTGGTCAGCACTTTTATTATAGCCGGTGCCCACACTTTGCTGTGGCTGCCGCGATCATTTCAATGGAAGAAAAAACTTAAAGAGTTGGAAGAAAAAGAAAAACTTGATTCAGCCGAAGAACCGGATACTATAAAACAAAACGAACAGGGAAAGGAGTAATAATATGACTAAAAAGCCAAAATTACAGTTTCAGCGATTCACCCGCCTTCAGCGGCTATTGCATATCCTGATGATAGTTAGTTTTATTAGTTTGGCACTGACGGGTATGTCATTAAAATTCGCATATACAAGCTGGGCATACTTTCTTTCGCATCTGCTCGGCGGATTTGAAACTGCAGGAAATATTCACCGCTTCGCGGCAATAATAATGATAATTGTTTTTATCACCCATATTTTCGACATTATCAGGATGAAACGGAAAATATTTCATTCTTGGAAATCTCTTATTTTAGGTCCGGATTCAATGCTATTTAACAGGAAAGATTGGGATGATTTCAAAGCATCAATGAAGTGGTTCGCTTTCAGGGGCGAACGTCCGCTATACGGGAGATGGACTTATTGGGAAAAGTTTGACTACTTTGCAGTTTTTTGGGGTATATTCGTTATCGGCTCAACAGGTGCAACGCTATGGTTTCCGGTTTTTTTCACACAATTCCTTCCCGGATGGGCATTGAACGTGGCAACAATAATCCATAGCGATGAGGCACTGCTTGCCACGGGATTTATATTTACCGTGCATTTTTTCAACACGCACCTCAGACCTGAAAAATTTCCGATGGATATAGTTATTTTTACAGGGCGTATTCCTCTTGAAGAATTTAAGCTCGACCGTCCGGCCGAATATAAAGAGCTTGTAGAAAAAGGCGAACTGGAAAATTACCTCGTGGAACCTTATCAGCCAATTGTCATTCGGACAATTAAAATTTTCGGGTGGACTGCCCTCTCACTTGGTCTTTTCATCGTTATATGGATAATATACGCGATGATTTTTGCATACCGTTAAAACTGAAAGATATAATTAAGATATATTATGAAAAGAAAATTTCCTGATGAGTTCTATAATCCGATATCAGTAGCAGGTTCTGTAATTGCTGCAATTTGCGCGGGGCTGATTGCTTTTTTGATTATCCTCGAGTTTTTTACAAAAGAGCCAAAGCCCTATATGGGAATTATTGCATTCATTATTCTGCCATCGATAATGATAAGCGGACTTGTACTTATCGGCTATGGCGCATATAGAGATTACATTAGAAAAAAGACAGGTATCGTCAGAGGTAAACATCTCCCCGTAATAGATTTTAACGATCCGGTAAAGAGAAGAACAATAATTGTTTTCACGGCAGGAACAATAGGTTTGCTGGTTGGATCGGCATTCGGCAGTTTTAAGGCTTATGAATATACGGATTCAGATGAGTTTTGCGGTACTATTTGTCATTCAGTTATGACCCCTGAATACACTGCTTATAAAGATTCACCGCACTCGCGGGTGGGGTGTGTTAAATGTCATATAGGTTCAGGAGCGGACTGGTTCGTGCGGGCAAAAATATCGGGTTCGTATCAAATGTATTCCGTTATGTTTAATAAATATTCACGTCCGATTCCCACGCCGATTGAAAACTTGCGCCCTGCCCAGCAAACCTGCGAGCAGTGCCACTGGCCCAAACATTTCTATACCGAAAAAAAACTTGAGCGAAATTACTACCTCCCTGATGAGAATAACTCGCGCGAATCTATGACAATGCTCGTGAAAATCGGGCAAAGCAAAAATGACGGGGGAGTGGCAAGCGGTATCCATTGGCACGTTAACGAGGCTAACGCGGTATTCTACGGGTTTTCCGATAAAAGGAGACAATCAATTCCATATATCAAATGGGTGAAAAAAGACGGCACCGAAGAAGTATTTTATGCAACTGATGTTGATAAGAGCGTGATCGAGAAATCAAAAGAAGAACTGCGCCGTATGGATTGTATCGATTGCCATAACCGCCCATCGCATATTTATCGCGAACCTGATATGGAAGTAAACCACGCCATATCAACCGGCGCGATAGATGCATCGCTTCCTTATATAAAGACGGTGGCAGTGGATGCTTTAGAAAAAGATTATAGAGATAAAGCAGAAGCTGCAAACGAAATCACCAACACCATACGGACTTTTTATGCCGGAAATTATCCGGGCATTTCAAAGCAAAAATCAGTTGTGATTGATTCAGCCATTGCCGCGGTTCAACGGTTATATTCACGAAACTATTTCCCTGAAATGAAAGCAAACTGGAAAAACTATCCGAATAATATCGGGCATCTATATTATGACGGATGTTTCCGGTGCCACGATGGCAAGCATAAATCAGCAAGCGGCAATGTAATCGGCAATAAATGTGAAAGCTGCCATACGATTATAGCACAGGAAACAGCACGAATCGGCAAGCAAAGCAACGTATCAGGAATGCCGTTCACGCATCCGGGTGAACTCTCAAATTCGGTGCTTTCTCAAAAATGCACGGATTGCCACGGGGTGAAAAAGGTGGTCGCGGTGAAAGAGTAGGGGTAAAATTTATAGCAAAAATATATCCTATTTTTTCCCATTTGATGATCTCCCTGAGATGCAAAGCATCTTTTAAATATCTTCAAGAAAATTAAGGTCATCACCAAATGTTTCTTTCAGATGAAATAGAGCGAAAAGAGAAATGACAAGAACAATAATGCCGACAGCAAGCGCGGCACTCGTCATTGAATGAAAGATTCCTCTGAAAAATGTGAAGCCGAGCGTAATTGGAACTACTGCCCCGCGTACAAAGTTGGGAACCGTTGTCGTGACGGTAGCCCGAAGGTTTGTGCCAAACTGTTCCGATGCAATAGTTGTGAATACCGCCCAATAACCAATGCTAAAGCCAAGAAGCACGCACAATGTATAAAAATAGAATGCTGATTTGCCGGGAAAAATTGTATAAACAACAACTAATGCAGTTGTAGCAATAATGAAGATCAGCACAACTTTTTTGCGGCTGCGCAGAATCTGACTCACGAAACCGCTGATGAAATCGCCGAATATCAATCCTGTATATGTGAACATTATTGCTCTGCCTGCAATAATAGCTTCTGTATAGCCTAATTCTTTTGCAAACTCGGGTGAGAAAGTTATGAGTACACCTACTACAAACCATATCGGGAAACCAATCGCGATACTGTTGAAATATCTTTTCAGCCGTTTGAATGAAGTGAAGAGAGCCAAAAAATCGCCGCGTTTAGTTTCCGTTTGTTTAACAGAGTGAAACATTCCGGATTCAGACATTTTAATTCGAAGAATAAGGAGAAGGAATCCGATAATTCCGCCAATAATATATGCAATAGTCCAGTCAAAGTATTCGCCGATAACCGCGGCGAATATTGCCCCGCTGACACCGATTGATGCAACAATAGCCGCGCCATACCCGCGTGTTTCCTTACGCATCACTTCACTGACTAATGTAATGGCTGCCCCGAGTTCGCCGGCAAGACCAAACCCAGCGATAAAGCGAAGCGCGGCATACTGTTCTGTAGTGTGCACGAACGCGTTGGCAAAATTCGCGATAGAGTATATTAGAATAGACCCAAAAAGCACCGATAATCTACCTTTTTTGTCACCAAGTATTCCCCAGAATATTCCGCCAATGAGCATTCCCGCCATTTGCATATTGAGCAGAAACACACCAACAGTAACCAAGTCTGCCCCATTCACACCTATTGCTTTTAGACTCGGAATACGAACAATGCCGAAAAGAATTAGGTCATAAATGTCAACAAAATAACCAAGTGCCGAAACAATGACCGTAAGATTAAATAACTCTTTTATACTAATTTTTTCTTCGTGCATATTCTTATCTTTGATGAATAAATTGATTAAACAATTGCAAAATAGAAAAAAAACCGCCAAATAAAAATTTATGAAAACCTATATCTTGCAGATTGCATTTTATCTTTTTACCGGAAAATGAATATGCTTAAATTTGATCGAAGAAAATGAAAATTGTAGTTGACGAAAACATAACATACGCTGAGCAGGCATTTTCAGGATATGGTGATGTTGTGCTCGTGCACGGCAGAAATATTTCCAATGAAATTTTATTTGATGCCGATGCATTGATCGCGCGTTCCATTACCGAAGTGAACGAGGAACTGCTGCGGAACACCGCGGTAAAATTCGTAGGCACAGCAACCATAGGGGTGAATCATATTGATTTGAATTATTTAAAACACGCGGGTATTGGTTTCGCGGATGCAAAAGGAAGCAATGCCAATGCAGTTACTGAATATGTATATACGGTCATTGCCAAATTTTTGGTTGAGAACGATTTATCGCCAAATGAAACAACGCTTGGAATTATCGGGCGCGGCAACATTGGAGGACGAATTGCAAAACTTGCACGGTATTTAGGATTTAAGTTATTAGTAAATGATCCGCCTTTAAAACGTTCAGGAGTTCGATATCCGTTTTCCAAATTGGCACAAACATTACAGGCAGATATTTTAACTATCCATACCCCGTTGACAATGACCGGAGAATATAAAACACATAATTTAATTTCGCGGGAAAATATCGACAGTGCCAAAAAGCTGAAATTTTTTATAAACACCTCGCGGGGAGAAACCGCGGAAACGGCAGCATTATTATCTATCGCCACCGAGCGTAAGGTGCCGCTCTGCCTGGATGTTTGGGAAAATGAACCTTTTATAAATGCTCGTTTATTGGAGTCAGCCAAATTTGCAACACCGCATATAGCCGGATATTCATTGGAGGGAAAAATAAATGGCACTTTGATGATGCGGCAGGCGATGGATAGTTTTTTTATGAATACCGCCAAATTTAATATAACAGTGCCTAAAGTTGAAAATAACCGCGTTGTTCTCCAATCAGAAAAGTCGATAATTGAACTTCTCTATGAAGCAACACGGTATGTATATAAAATTGAAACTGATACTATCGCGTTAAAGAAAGGAGTGGAAATGGAGCAAATGGCCCGCGGAAAATATTTCGACAAACTACGAAAAAATTACAGCCTTCGCCGCGAATTTAGCAGCTATATGATAGAATTAGAGCCATATAATCAAGAAAAGGCAATAGTATTGCGGGCTTTTCGGTTTACTGTTGTATAGGGGTTTTAAACTCAACAGGGAAAAGTATATATACTCTCAAAGTTGTTCCTTTAAATAAGGCGGGCTTGAATTTTGTATAGTTCACTGCAATAGCTGCCGATTCATCGCAGGCATAGCCAATACCTTTTTGCACATCGCAGGCAGCCACGTCACCATTTTCATTAATAAGTGCTTTCACGACCACTGTGCCTTGTATATTATTCTTTACTGCAAAGTCCGGAATAATAAGTTTTTTGTAAAAATATTCCATCCCCCGCGCCGGTATCGGCACTTGTTCAAATCGTTTTACTAAATCATTATCGGGATGAACTAAGTCAAGAACAAGTGTATCTTTTGTACTGATAATAAACGCCTTTTCTTCAACCGGAGGAGTTCGGTTTTCAATCTCTGCCGGAATAGGTACAGATGTTATTGCCGGCGGAGGACCATCTTTAGCCGCGGCAACATCAGGAGCATCCATCGTATCCGCCGGAGGAAGCGGCTGGAGTATGCCGCCGCTGTAATATTGCTCATCGGCAAAATTGCCGTTTTCATCATACCGCGAAAGAGGTCCTTCGCGTTTTCCATTTTCAATCGTAAATACGTCAAGTAATTTTCCGTTAGGACGAAAGTGTTTTACTGTTCCTTCAATTTTGCCTGCAATGTATGTCCGCTCTTCCTGCAGGATACCATCTTGATAATAATATCGCGCTATGCCTTCAGGAACTTTCCCATAGGTTGGAATAACAGCTTTAATATTCCCTGTATCATAAAATATTCTTGCAGTGTCATATTGAGCCAAAAGGTTTGTCGCGGAAATGATGCAAAGAAATAACAGTCTCAATATTTTTTTATTGCCGATTGTAAGTTCAGGCATTAAACACTTGTATATTGTATTGTCCCGATAAGAAAAGGTAAGTGTTTGCCCGCAAATAACTTTTACATCTTCTAAAGATAACCTTTGCGATCTTCGCGTCTTCGCGTGAGAAAGTGTTAATGTTATTTCTGAACGAGTCCTACCCTTTTGGTCAGCAATGCTATTCACTAAGCAGAGTCGTTTTTTTATTTAGTTCGCGCAGTAAGGTGAGAGCGTGGGGTTGATAATCAACTGAACCATAGCGAATGGCATTTTCGCAGTCGCTTTTCGCGGCTTTATAATATAGAAGACTAAGATTTATAATAGCCCTGATGTAATACGCGTCGCCATAGCGGGGGTCTATTTTAATAGCCCGATTAATTTCGCGTAGAGCATTGTCGTGCTCACCAAGTATATTGTAGCAAAATGATTTCATAAAAAAAGCTTTTTTGTTCATCCCGTCAATATGGAGAATTCTGTCGTAATCCATTATTGCACTACTATAGTCTTCCATCTTAATTTTCAATTCGGCACGGGCGGTATAAGCATTAATAAAATCGGGTTTAACAAGTGCCTTAGTAAAGTCTGTAAGTGCGCCTGTAAAATCAACTAGTTCAATCTTCGCGAGTGCCCGATTATAGTAGTACATATAATTATCGTGAGTGAGCTGGATCGCCTTGGAATAGTCGGTAACAGACTCACCGAAGTTTTTAAGTTTATATTTTATTAATCCGCGTTGATTATAATATTTCGCGTTATTTGGTTCTATTTCAATCGCGCGTTCAATCAATTCCAAAGACTTATCAAAATTACTGAAAGCTATTTCGATATCGCTAAGAAGAAAATATGAATTAGATTCATCGGGGTTAAGTTCCAAAACTTTGTAAAAGTCATCGCGTGCGCTTTCGGTGTCATTGAGCAGTTTCTTCAGATGTCCGCGGCGTTCGCGGATATCTTTATTGTCAGGGTCAATTTTTAAAATCTCGCCAAAATCATTTAGCGCGTCATCAAATCGTTCGAGTTTGATGTAGCACTCGGAACGAAGGTGAAGAGCTTCCGGATACTCGGGATTAATTTTAAGACAGTTGTTTAATTCCCTTAAAGAATCAGAGAAACTATTCATAGCAAAATAAATTTTTGCAAGAGAGCAAAGTCCTTTATAACTTTTAGGATTAATTGAAAGAGCCTTTCTCAAATCAAAAACTGCCTCGTGGTAGAGTTTAAGTTTGCACTTTGCTTCTCCGCGTAGAATCCAGGCTTCTTCGCCGGAAGGCCTTAATCGAATAGCGGCATTCAAATCAATGATAGCTCTTTTAAAATCATCCGTTTCTATCCGTATGAGGGCACTGAGAATATAGCCTTCAAAATTGTCGGCAGAGGAGGATAGCAGCTGCATCACATCTTTGAGAGCTTCATCATATTTCTTTTTTCGCAGGAGTATTTTACTCCGGTGCATAAGAGCATTGGCATAATTACTTTTTAGGGCAAGAAATACGTTTAACTCTTCGAGTGCTTGGTCTTCATCTCCTATTTCCTTATAAGAAAGTGCAAGTGCATAATGGACTATACTGCGAAATTCGGGATCAATTTCTTTTGTTTTCTGGAAATCTTTAATAGCAAGACTGTGCTCGGGAACTTGCTGGTAGCTAAGTCCGCGAAAAAAATATGCCTCGGGATTATTTGGATCAAGTGTAATTGATTCAGTTAATAACTTAATCGCGTCAGTATATTGATTATCCCGATAGCTGGCAAGTCCTTCCTCAAGAAGCTGTTCCCATTTATCAGGGATAAGGTTTTTAATAAATTTCATATTTTAATCTTGTTAATAAAAATTGCCTTAAATTCATTATCGAAAAATAATGAAAATAGTTAAGTAAAAAACTTTAATTTGAGTTTTCCCAAAATGATGAATAAGAAAAGGAATCTTTAACGGTTTGCGTGGGTAGCTAAAACGATAATAGTCTTTCATTGCCCGTAACTACTTTTAGTCTCCTGAAATCAAGAAAATATACGGTACTTAAATTATGTCCCAATGGGACTAAATCTAAATAACCGTGAGTGACAACTCACGGGAGTATGATAAAAAGCATCTATGTCCCCGAAGGGGGCAAATTCACGCCGCGTAGTTAGTTCGCCCCCCTTCGGGGACGTTATTGGTTTGGGCTTACTTTTCCGTGAGTTAGCACTCACGGTTATTCAGATTTAGTCCCTTTGGGACAAATTCAAGAACAGGCTGAGTAGTTACCAAAAAAAATAATTTATCGATACTCGATATTTATTTTTAAAAATACATTATATTATTATTAGCGTTTACAACTATTATAACTAAATTTTGATAAAATACATCCTGAAAGTTATGTATGGATAATAATTTCAATTCCTACCAAGAACTTCTAAATGAATTTGAACAGCTAAAACAACATTACCAATCTCTGAAAACCACTTGTAATAATGATTTATGCGAAAATGCAGGAACCGTGCTGCCTCGCGAAAACTGCAAAGACGTTAATCAATTCCTCATCGACAATATGTCCAAGGGATATGCCTATTGCAAGATGATATATGTTGACGGTATTCCGTGGGATGTTCTGTTTATAAAAGTAAATCCTGCACTCGAATCTTTAAGGGGTGTAAAAAATATTGCAGGGAAAAGAGCATCAGAAGTTTTTCCGGGGGTCAGAGAATCAGAACCTGAATTGTTTGAAATTTATTCGCGGGTGGCTTTGACAGGACAATCTGAGCAATTTGAAAGTCCGCTAAAATCTTTGGATAAGTGGTTTTCCGTTTTCGTGTGTAGTCCGGAGAAAGAATATTTTATTGCCATATTCGATGTTATTACCGCGCAAAAGCAATCCGAAAAAGCTGCTGGTGAAAGCGAAGAAAAATTTCAAAAAGCATTCTATTCAAATCCCGGTGCTATGATGATCACTTCTCTCGAGGATGAACGCGTAATAGATGTAAACAATGAATTTTTGATATCCAGCGGATATGCGCGAGAAGAAGTAGTCGGGCAAAAAGCAAGTACTTTGAACTTTTGGGTGCATCCGGAAAAGAGAACAGAAGTATATTCAAAGCTTTTCAAATCAGGTTTGCTGCGCAATGTGGAAGCCGAATTGCAAGGAAAATTAGGTCAGGTAAAACATATTCTGATGTCGGCGGACGTGATTACAATAAACAAAGAACCGTGCGTGTTATTTTCGTCTCAGGACATCACCGAACTCAAGAAAAAACAAGAATCTATTGACGCGTTAAGCTTACAAAACCAAACCTTGCTTCAAATGACAAGCGATGGCATTCATATCATTGACGAGAACGGCAATGTCGTAGAAACAAATGATTCGTTTTGTAAATTATTGGGATATACACGCGAAGAGGTTTTGAATATGAACGTGGCTGATTGGGATGCTAAATTTTCCAAGGAAGAGTTATTGATAAAGATAGGTAAATTAATCTATAATCCCGAAGTTTTTACAACAAAACACCGCATTCGCGGTGGTGGTTTACGGGATGTCGAAATTAATGCTGTCGGCATCGCTATGGGAAGCCATAAGCGCCTTTGTGCTTCCGCGCGTGACATAACTTTGCGGAAATCGGAGGAGTCCCTTTTGCGTGAAAGCGAGCAATTATTTCGTGCAATTAATAATACTTCGCCGGACGCGATTGTTTTATTAGACATCAACGCGACTATTATATTGGCAAATCCTGCCGCGTGTCAATTATTCGGATACGAATCCGTTCTGCAAATGATTGGACATAGCGTTTTGGACTTATTCATTATGGAAGAGCGAATAAAAGCCTTTGAAATGCTTCAACAAATTTCTATCGAGGGAATGGTTAGAAATGCCGAGTATTCGTTCTTGGGAAAAAACGGGACATCATATATCGGTGAATTCAGTTGTTCCACCTTGTACGATACAGATGGGAAACCGATAGGTATGTTGTCAGTCACTCACGACATAACCAAACGTAAGCTGGCAGAAACAATGTTGAGAGAGAGTAATGACAAATTTTCCAAAGTGTTTTATCTCAATCCATCAATTTGCGGTTTAACCGATTTGGCTACAGGCGAATATGTCGAAGTTAATGAAGCCTTTTACAAGGTGCTGGGATTTGATAAAGATGAAGTAATCGGTAAAACACCGATTGAGCTGGGTATTTTAACCGAAAGTGACATAAAGTCCGTATTGGAGAAAACCAATTCTTTCAACCAACTTTATAATATCGATGCTACTTTAAGAACCAAGGATGGCAGCATCAGGCAAGTACTTATGTCGGCAGAAAATATTACTGTAAATAATAAAATATTGCGTTACACGGTTGTCAATGACATCACGGAACGTAAGCACTTGGAAGATGAAATATCCAGAACTAATTTAGAACTTCAACGAAGAAATTCCGAAAAAGACAAATTCTTTTCAATCATCGCTCACGACTTGAGAAGTCCTTTCACCGGATTATTGGGATTGACCGAATTGATGACAGCTGAAGGCAACAAAATGTCAATTGAGGAATACGATCAAATGAGTAACTTATTGCGTGAATCGGTGGTAAATGTTTATCAGTTGTTGGAAAATCTATTGGAATGGGCTATGGTTCAAAAAAATATGGTCGATTTTACTCCTATAGAACTAAGGT
>CAIYTF010000167.1 GCA_903929035.1 uncultured Ignavibacteriales bacterium | reverse complement strand
GGGCGAACTAACTACGCGGCATAAATTTGCCCCCTTCGGGGACATAGATGCTTTTTATCATTCTCCCGTGAGTTGTCACTCACGGTTATTCAAATTTAGTCCCTTTGGGACATAATATCCGTGCCATATATTTTCTTGATTTCAGGAGACTGAAGTAGTTACAAAATTTCGTAATAAGTTTGAAATTAGACGAATCAAAACCAAAGAAGTATTATAAGTCTAATTTTAACAAAAATAGTCTAAATTATTCAAGCATTTGCGAATATAGTGACAATGTTTTTTCTGCCATCAATTGTTGAGAAAACAGGCTTCTTGCTTTTTTGCTAAATTTTGCTGCTCTTTGATCGGCTTCTTCCCGATTATTTAAATAACTCAAAATACATTGGATTAATGCTTGTTCATCATCTACCTTGAAGGCATAACCATCAATATTTTTATCGAAATCACATTCGATACCGTTAAAAAGAGAGGTAATAAGAAAATTATCTCGGAAAACAGCTTCAACGATTGTACACGGAAATCCTTCGCTCATAGAACGGGACGGGTTAATCAGCACGTGAGTCTGTTGAAAAAGTTCAGGAAGGTTTTTCACATCACCCAATAATGTAACAGGATTATGCAGTACATTGTTGAGTTTAGTCAGTTCCGTAAATTCATCTCCTGTTCCGGCGAGCAAAAATTCTGTTGGAATGGTTACCTGCTCTTTAATTGTAGCAGCAGCTTTTATATAAATATCAAAACCCTTTTCTTTTACCATTCTTCCCGCTGCAATAAATTTTATTGGCGAGTTAATTTTCTTGACTAAAGAAGTTTCTTTGGGAATCCCGCATCGGATGAAATCAAATTTTCCGGATGGGAATTGTTTTTTATTGGAAAAGTAATCGACAATATGCTGATTGACAGCTATCAGTTTATCGGCAGCATAATGGGGAATTAAACCAACCCTCGGAATTATTCCGTGATTAGTCTGAACTGTTTTAACCTTGCAAAAATACTGCACTGCCCGTGCAATATTAGCGTGATAGTGATTATGCGAGTGAAGGATTGTAAGCCCATATTTGTTAACGAAATTATTAGCAAGCAAGATATTCTTCAGAAAGTTAATTGGATTTCTATTATCGTGTGAAAAATCTTCCATTAATATCGTTTCAATTCCATTTTCTTTGTAAGTCTCAACAAAATTGCCGCCCTCAGATATAACAACACAATAAATAGACGGAGATAGCTGCTTCAAACCATTTACTAAATTAAAAATGTGTTTAGATACACCGTCAATATTATTAAGATGATTAGTGAGAATGCCAATTCGCAGCTCGTTTACATTTGGGTGATTCATTGCTGCAGTCATAATTGATTTAGCAATTCGGCAAATTGCGCGGTTAATACTTTCCGGTCAAATTGCAACGCTTCTTTCGTGTATCGCGGCTTGGCAGTAAAGTTATCAAAAAAAGTATTACCGGATTCATTATAGCTATATACTCTTCCTGAACCTGTTTTGTTCAGTAAATATTCAATGTCGGGATTCTCATCCGCGAATGCAATTATCGGGTTTCCGGTGTGCATATATTCGAATAGTTTTCCCGGGATATGCCGTTTTTCCGTTGCACACACTAAAAGATAATCTGAGTTTTGGATATGCTGCAGCATATCTTTGTATGGAAGAAAGCCAAGATATTCAGTAACGTTATCAAGTCCATATTCTGTTATCGACTTTTTAACCATCGGTGAAACTGAACCAATAAAGCAAATCTTATATGATTCGCCTCCGGCAATTCGTTTACTAATCATCTGCCAGAATCTCGCGGGATTTTGATAGTCAAAAATATTGCCGGCGTGAGTGATTGTCTTATAACCAAACTGCTGGTTTGCAGCTATGTTTATTCCTTTGAAAGCATCGGCATCGTATCCCCAATACATCACGTGCATTTTATTACGGAATGCAGGATACTTTTCAATAAAATTGCCGCGGGTTGCAGGTGTGGCAAAAAACAACAATGATGCGTGAGTAACAACATCCTTTTCAAATTTATTGTCTAATGCTACTGTTATACGGCTTCTCTTCATTCCCTGATAATAAGCAATATCAGTCCACGGGTCTATAAAGATTGAAATAAGGGGAATCTTAAATGCCTTGGACAATGTTTTGCCTATCAGATGCGTGGAGTGAGGAGGTCCGTTCGTTATTATGAAATCAAATTTTCCCCGCGCTAATAATTTTGAACCTTCATTCACTGCATAAGGATACCATCCGATTCGGGCATCAGGGACAAACAAATTCATCCGCAGCCACACGGAGAATTTATGGGCAGGTGAGCTGTTGTCATTTGAAATGGTTTCTGATGCAAAAAGTTTTTCATCTTTAGACTTTCCAAGAAATTTTCTGTATAGATTGAAAGGTTCCCAACTTTTTGTTCGTATAACACGCAAGTCCGTTGGGACTAAAGAAAGCAAGGACGAATCTTTTTCAGTGAATGTTTCTTCCTTGACTGTAACAACTGTTGGAATAATTTGGAAATCCGGTAGATAAGAAACTAACCGGAGGGGCTGTAAGAGCGATGCCTTACCGGAAGGCGGCCAAAAATAGCTTAAGAATAATGCTTTTTTCATAAAAATCAGAGAGGCTTTATCCCTGTGAAACGAACTACCGATGCAGTACCGGAATGATATTTACCTTCGCTTAATTCCGTTTCTTCTTCAACAAGATGCTGGAAGTCAAAATCGATACAGGCAGCAATTATGTCTTCGAGGGAATAAAGAATACTGAGTTCTTTTCGTCCTCCGGAAGTATGCCTCAATTGGTTTTTACTAAATCCTTCCATAATGAATATGCCCCCCGGTTTCAGCATAATAAATATTTTATTTACCAAATCTATAAGTTTATCTCCTGTAAGATGAATATAAATGAGTGCTGCTGCATCATAGAAATTTTCAGATAGCGGGAGACTATGGTGTTCTGCAATTTGATAGTTGAGGGTAACATTGTTCTTTTGTGCTAATTGGTTTGCTTTTGCCCGTGCCGCGCTGCTGCTGTCAAAAGCATCAACTTCCCAACCGGCAAGCACGGCAAATACCGCGTTGCGGCCTTCGCCTTCTCCGGGAAGTAATAATTTTCCGGCAGTCAATTGCTTCAGGTTAGAGCGAAAATACTCGTTAGGTTCAACACCGTAGATAAATTCTACCCGTGAAAATCGTTCATCCCAAGATTCCGGATTCATTATCAATGTAGTATCCTTTTGATTTGGGTCAGGGCTTCTTATCATTTTCTTTTTTTTCGGATTTCACTAAGTGTATACTTTTTCAACCCAAAATACCATTTCCAGTACACTTATAAAAGGTATTTTTTATTGGGGTGTACGACAAATTATCCTGTATTTTGATTACTGCTCAACAATTCATACCAAATCGACAACAAGTTGAATAGCATTCCATTTACTGATTGCGGATTGTATCGGCATACTATTCAACTTGTTGTCGGTTTGGTATGAATCTCCTCAATTAACAATTTACAACTAACCATTAACAATTATGTTTCGGTATCGTAAAATAAAACGTACTCCCGACACCATCCCTGCTTTCCACCCAAATTTTGCCGCCGTGCTTTTCAACAAATTCCTTGCATAGAATTAGTCCCAAACCGGTACTTGGTTCGTTCTCTGTTCCGGTTGTGCCCACTTTTTC
>CAIYTF010000166.1 GCA_903929035.1 uncultured Ignavibacteriales bacterium | reverse complement strand
ATCAGTAACTTTGTAGCGATAGTGAGTGGTAAGTTCGCCCCCTTCGGGGACGTTATTTGTTTGGGCTTACTTTTCCGTGAGTTAGCACTCACGGTTATTCAAATTTAGTCCCGTTGGGACAAATTCAAGAACAGGCTGAGTAGTTACCTTTGCCTTGATATAAAACAATATTTCCACATTCCAAAGTGAAAAATTAGAATTCCCTCAAAAAATCAGGAAATTAAAATTCGTTTTTTAACCCGAAATGAATTTTGCCTTGAGAAAAACTCTCCCCTGCCGCTAATGCATAACTTACATTCATAATGCCTAATCCTGTTTGGAAATTCAAACCTGCTCCATAACCTTGTTTATATACTGTAAGATTTGCAATTCCATTGCCTTGGCTGTTAGCAGAAGTTTGAAAAACTCCCGCGTCAAAGAAAGTGAAAGCGTAAGTCTTTGGTTCTAATATTATACGGTATTCAATTGTAGAATACGCGATTTTCTGCCCCATAAATTGATTCTCTCTATACCCGCGCAACGTGTTTGTTCCTCCGAATTGGAAGTAGTCTGATACCTCAATTAAATCACCAAGCACGGTCTTTACGGTTAGTCCTGTATATAGAACATTTTGTTTCATTAATTCTGTAAATATTCCGATACTTAAATTTGTTGACTGCTGCTTGTAACTATTATCCAAGTTTGCCGCGGCCATTGTGCCCGAATTATTTATTTTTTTCGCGATATAAGAATATTCGGTCTTGAAATAAATTCCATTTAAAGGAACAAAAGGATCATCGCGAGAATCAAATTTAACTGCTAACCCTGCAGAGGTTTTTGTTGAATTGAATACATATAAAATATTTGTTGAATTTAAAGCGGGAATTGTTCTCTGATAACCTGAGAGCAGAATAATTGAGAACTGATCTGTTGCATTAAACTCTAATCGCGGTTCAAAACTCCACGAAATATACGTGGTATCTTGTTTTATCTGTGTAAACCGCGCTCCCGCGTTAATCGGAAAATTGAAAACCCAAGGCTCAAAATATGAGAATTCAATATCTGATGAAAGCGGATTCAATTTTTGCCATTTGAAAATCGCGCTCCGTGCAGTGCCAAACAAATTTCGAAATGATATGTCAATGAATCCGGTCATATATCCGGATTCATTTTGTTTTTGAGAAGGAATGTATCCGATAATTCCGTCAAAAGTATTGTTATTCCTGTCCTGAAGCCCAAGTAATAATACTCCCTCATTATTTACATTCAAAAAGAATTCCGGCGGACTGACATTATCAAATAGTTTCATTTTATTTAACTTAATCGGAATTTTATTGATTCTTGATTGATTATACATTTCGCCCGGGATGAATCTAATTTCTCTTTGAATAACATCCGGATTTGTTTCCGATTTTCCGCGAAGAATAATATACTTGATAGAAGTAAAATTATCAGGTGATATTGTCACGTATAGATTTACTTTAGCACGGTTTGTATCAATAAATATTCTTCCAACTGAAATCGATGAATATGGATAACCATTATCCTGATAATAATTCAATGCAGAATGAATAGATTCTTCCAACCGTGTTGAAGAATATCTTGTATTGAAAAGCAAATTAAATGACGAGAAAACAGCAGCAGGAAGAAGTGAATCAGGTTGATTGAAAGCTATTGATGTAACGATCGCCGGCTCATATTCCTGTATTGTAAATAGTATTTTCGCGTGTAAAGTGTCTTCCGAATTTGCATCAGTTAATGTTTTGACGGAAGTGTTAAAGTATCCGTAATTTTGATATAACAGCTTTAATTCTGTCGCGAGAGAATCAAGGTTCGGCCGGCTGAAAGTATTAAACGGAGCAAATAACTTGTTGAGATCACTTTGCTCAAGAAATTTGTTTCCTGAATATTCAAAAGAATAATTTATTTGCGCGGGAAGAGTAAATGAAACAATTATTGACAGAATTAAAATCAGCCTAAATTGTAGGAGTGACATCAATTAATTTCATTTTTTTGCCGACAGCTTCAATTGATACCCCCTTTGAATATTTTTCTGATTCTTCGGCAGTACCGGAACAAACACTGCTCCGTGTCGCGTTTAAAGCACCAAGTCCGCAGGCTAATCGAACACTCTGTTCAAATGTATAGTCTTTATAATGCCCATAAATAATACCGGCAGTAAAAGCATCACCGGAGCCGGTCCCGTCAAATTCATCAACTATCGGAGGGAATATCTTAAAAATGAAGTCAAAATTAGAAGCATAGAATGGTTTATTGCCATTGGTGATAAATGCCTGCTTTATTCCTTTATTATACAAATCAAGCAAAAAAGTCTGCATTGCAGTTTCAGAATTAATATCCGGTGTAAGCGACTCGGTTACCTCTTGTTGATTCAGGTGAACTATTGTCGGCTTGGCATTCAAGCAATCCGGAAGATGATGACCATAGGTATCTAATACAGAAGTTTTTCCGTATTTATTTGCGATTGAGAGAGCCAAAGGAAAAATAGAATTGCAGTTGTCGCAGGGCGAGCTGCCGGAACAGACAAGTATTTCGCAAGTTTGAATCATTTTTTCTAATTTGGAAAGGTACTCGTTTTTCTCTGAATTAGAAATATCCGCGTTCACCGAGAATATTGTAGTAACTTTTTTATTATAGTTATCGATAATTACCGATGCGGTTCTTGTATCACTTTTTGTTTTAACAAAATTAGCCCGTAACCCTTCATTATCTAATATTTCGCTAAACATTTTACCGGCAAAGCCTCCCGCGAAATAATAGTCGCGGGACTCTGCCGAAAGTTTTTTTAACTGACGACTAATATTAATGCCCTTGCCGCCGGCAGCCAATTGGAGCGGTGTATTTCTAAAATTTCCGGGATGAATAAAATTATTAATCGAATATCGATATTCTAATAATGGGTTAATAGTTAAAATAAGTATCATCGAAACCTGTACAAATCTCCTGATAAAGGTGTTGTTAAACGATAGTCCCCAAATCCTGACGAATCAATAAAAACTATTTTTTGATTTAATTGGTAATATTCCCAAATTTCATAGGGTTTGGAATTAATATCAAATGGATGTCTTTCAATATTACTCGGCGCACCTAACATAATATAGACCATCCCCATATCACTCTTCCAACCTTCGGAGAAATGAGAGAAATTCTCGTTCGCAAAATCTACCCGCCGGTAATATTCCTCGAATATTTCATTTTCTTCAGCAGCCTCGCTTGGATCGCGTTTCCGCCAAAATTCATTAAACAGGCGAAGTTTATGATCATAGTCTTTACAATCTTTTATTGAATCTAATTCGGATGTGGAGGCAATATATAGCAATTCTTCAACTGCCTTATCCAGATTTTTAATGCTTAAAGGCAGTCCGGGAAGTCTCAAAGTAAATTGGGAAAGAGCAATTTCTATGGGATTTAAATTGGTATCTAATACAGCAGCCTGAATATAGTAATCCCCCGAAGGAATGCTCAAACTATCGAAAGTATAAGACAGAATATTTATTCCTTTTTTCGCGGGATATTGCAAATCATACCGTACCATCAAGCCTTTATTCATATTCAGTATGCAGTACGAAAGCGGCAAGTTCCGGATCGAATCAGAATATAGTTCACAATAGAATTTCAAGTTTGGATGTTTACCGGAAATAACCTTTGATACTATCGGCACCATCATCTTGCCTTTCCGGTTTTCATCATCGCGTATGATAACTATATCGCTTACTGCAACAGGATGCTTAAACTTTTTCACAACAAATCTTTTTTCAGCTTTATATTCACGTCTTGAATCTTTGTCGGTGACTGATACACGTAAAGAGTAAATCCCCGGATTTATAACAAATGATTTTATAGAAATATTCGAATTACTTCGAGAATGTGTTTGGTCAAAATCATTAACAACAATTTTTTCGTTGAATATTTTTTCCTGCATAAGCTCGGAAAGTGATGAATCATATATTGCAATCACTGCAGAATATTCAGCCTTAAATCCGTTATCTTCCTTTGCAAACTGAACTTTGTTAAACGGCACTTGAAGAAAAACATCAACTCTATTCGTCAATGAATCTGTTATAGGAAAATTTACGGCTTGATAAAAAAACGGAAAAGCCTCAGAACGGTTTTTTCGAGGCATTCCCATCTCGGGCTGTGCCGACAGCAAAACTTGCAGGACAGAATGAAGAATAACAAATTTAGATAAAATGTTCATTTTAGACTATAAGCTAAATAAGTTCAGCGAACACATCATATTCATTGGCAGAAGTAATTTTTACCCGATATAACTCCCCTGCCTTAATTTTATTATTTGAGGCTGCTATAAGCACCTCGCCATCAACTTCAGGAGCATCGCGATAAGAACGCGCGATATGATAATCAGCTTCTTTGCCATCAACCAACACTTCCAATTCAGTGCCAATAAGAGAATCATTCTTTTTTCGCGATATTTCCTGTTGAATCTCCATAAGATGATTCTCGCGGTCTTTTTTTTCTTTTTCCGAAATAGGATCGCCAAGAATAAAACTTGGGGTAGTATCCTCTGGAGAATAAGTAAAAACGCCAAGCCTGTCAAACTCAAACTCTTTCACAAAATCACAAAGCTCCAAAAAATCCCTTTCGGTTTCTGAAGGATAACCGACTATAAATGTTGTCCGCAATGCCAAATTCGGAATTTTTGTCCTGAGAGTTTCAAGAAGCTCAATTGTACGGTGTTTAGTTATTCCGCGGCGCATTGATCGGAGGCAATAATCGGAAATATGCTGCAATGGAATATCAATATATTTCAGAATCTTGGGATTATCGGCAATAACTTGAATCAAATCTTCGGGGAAATGTGAGGGATAAGCATACATCAGGCGAATCCATTTGACATCATCAATTTCGCTAATTTTTGTCAATAGCTTTGCAGCAAATCTTTCGCCGTAGATGTCTTTCCCATAATCAGTTGTATCCTGTCCAATAATTATAATTTCTTTAGCCCCGTTTTTTGCAAGAAAGCCGGCTTCAGCAATGAGCGCGTCCATATCCTTGGATTTATGTTTTCCTCTTATTAAAGGAATAGCACAAAAAGAGCAGGGATTATCGCATCCTTCAGAAATTTTCAAATACGCGAAATGAGAGGGCAGGCTCATAGTCCTTTCACCTAGAAGTTCATACCGCAAAGCACCGCCAATTTCTTTGAGTATTCCTTCATAGTCTTCCGTTCCGAAGAATACATCCGCTTCCGGAATTTCTTTTTGCAGTTCTTCTTTATATCTTTGAGAAAGACAACCTGCAACTATAATTTTCGATATTGTTCCTTCATTTTTTAACTTGACAGCTTCCAATATGGCATTAACAGATTCTTCTTTTGCTGATTCAATAAACCCGCACGTGTTGATAATAACCGTATCAGCCTTTTCAGCTGAATCGGTCAAGCGAAAATCGTTTAGCTTGATTTGGTTCATCAATCTTTCAGAATCAACCGTATTTTTAGAGCACCCGAGGGTAACAATATTTATTTTTTCTTTACGCTTCAATTTTATTATTACTTCACAAATAATTTCAAATAAACATATACTGCAGGTGCGGCAGCGATTAATGAATCGAACCTGTCAAAAACTCCGCCGTGTCCCGGAATTAAATTAGAAGAGTCTTTTACTCCGGCATCGCGTTTTAACCACGATTCAGACAAGTCTCCTATTTGGCCTGCTATTCCTACCAATACACCGATAACAATTGAATCCTCCCACGATAAAAAGGATAGAAAGAAATGTTTACCTGCTGCAGCGGCAACAATGGAAAATATAAAACCGAATATCGCCCCTTCCCAACTCTTCTTCGGGCTGACACGTTGGAAAAGCCTGTGCTTACCAAACCGCAGACCTCCAAAATAGGCAGCTGAGTCACAAACCCAAATTGCAGCCATTACTGTTAAGACTATCAGACCGCCGTTTAGATAATCCGTATCTTTATAAAATTCGCGAATCTTTACAAGGCAGCCGCCAAGAGTGCCAATGTAAAATATTCCGAGTAATGTTGAACCAATATTACTAATGGGCGAACCCTTTTTTCTAAACATTTCCAAGGAAACTATCGGAAGCACGATACAAATAACCAACAAGTGAAACTCGGCAAAGTTAATGTAATCATTCAAGACTATAGCTGCAATCGCGATAAACCCAAAAACATAGTATGGATTGTGCCCTTTTTTCCTCGCCATTTGTGCAAATTCAGAATAAGCTATTAGCGTGATGAATAATACTAAGGCAAGAAATAAATAGCGACCTACTAAACAAGCTATAATAAATAAAGGAATTGCTGCAAGCGCGACCAAAACTCTGGTGGAAGTGTTGCTTAACTTCATTTATTCCTGTTCATTTTCTTCATCTAAAGATAAATTTATTTCGGTATTTTTTAGTGATTCCACATACTCAAGGGCATCGGACGCATCACTCGAAGCAACATAAACTTTAATCAGGTTAATATTATTTGTTCCTTGATAATTTCTATCTTGCTGATTAAGAATATACGCGGTTATTCCGGCACTATCTAAATTGTCTTTCAACATCACGGCTTCTATTGAATTTCCGGTAGTATAAATAAGTGAATAGAATTCAGAAGGAAAATGTTCATCTTCCAAGAGTTCTTCAACTAACTCAATATCACAATCGGCACATATCGTGATTCCGGAAATATATTCCGATTTACATTTTGGGCAAAATGGCATAAAAGTTCTCCTTTATATTACGATTTTTGTTAACTGTTTAGGTAAAAAATGACCAAAGATTTGCCGGTGTTGTTTACGCCAAATCACAAAGCAATCTCACTACACTCCGAACAAACATCCCCCGTGAAAATTATAAGCCAAGCTTTCAGGTTGGTTATCGCTATTATCTCATCCAAAGCAAGGGACCCTTTCACCTGTTCTATTCCCGCGGTTCTAACTTCGTCAAGTTTGCCGGCATTTTCTTTTTTAATGTATTTAATTTCAAAAAGGTGTTCATATTTCGGGCGGAAACGATTTGTACGCAGGAACAATAAATCCGGGTATTTCTTGTTTGTCTCAGGTTCGCTTTTGATAAAATACGATTTAGTCATAGAAATATAGGCGAAAAGAAGGAGTTTTATGTATTTTTCATCGAATTTAATATGATCGCGATTTGACAATTTTTTCAATATATTTTCGACTATTTTGGTTATCGGTGCGATATCATTCATATTTGCCATAGATATTACGGCGTTGGTTATTTCTCGCGGATCAGCATCTATACCCTCGGTTTT
>CAIYTF010000165.1 GCA_903929035.1 uncultured Ignavibacteriales bacterium | reverse complement strand
GGGGGCAAATTTATGCCGCGTAGTTAGTTCGCCCCCTTTCGGGGACGTTATTAGTTTGGGCTTACTTTTCCGTGAGTTAGCACTCACGGTTATTCAAATTTAGTCCCGTTGGGACAAATTCAAGAACAGGCTGAGTAGTTAAGTTTCATTAAGATATAAGGAATTTATTTTATAAATTTGCTTTCCGTATTATTACGTGTGTTTAAAACCAAGGTGCAAGCTCCTGACTGCTGCCGGAAAATTATTTATTATGATTGCTGCCAATGAAAAATTTATATACTCTTAAAAAGTATTTCATCAAATATAAGTCAAAACTTATTTGGGGATTTTTGTTTATTTTGCTTTCAAATGCTGCAACCGTTTATCTTCCTATATTATTGAAAGACGCGGTCAACCTTCTGCAGACAAAAACAACAACAGAAACATTGTTTCATTATGGAGTAATGATTGTAGGAACATCGCTGTTCGCGGGTGTATTCCGCTTTTTGATTCGCCAGAGCATTATTGTTGTTTCCCGTGAAATTGAATATGATTTGCGCGGCGATTTCTGGCAGCATATTCAAAACCTGCCAACCCGGTATTTCAGGGATACCGCGACCGGCAATATAATGGCGCATGCTACAAATGATATTAATGCCGTACGAATGTTCATCGGACCCGCGGTTATGTACTCTATTGATACGGTCATCCGCTTTTCTTTAGTTATTATTATTATGTTTAAGATAAGCGTGTATTTGACACTATATGCTTTATTCCCTCTCCCGTTCCTCTCCGTGCTGGTGTATTTTGTAGGGAAGAAAATACACGACCGTTTCACTAAAATTCAAGAAAAATTTTCAGAATTGACAACACGCGCGCAGGAAAATTATTCCGGAATTAGAGTGATAAAATCTTACGTGCGCGAACAGGGTGAAATTGCAGACTTCAAAGTGCTGAGCAAAGAATATATGTTGAAAAATATGAGTTTAGCTCGGGTGCAGGCTTTGTTTCAGCCGATATTGTTTTTAATAACGGGAGTTTCAGTGATTGTAGTGATTTGGTTAGGCGGTATGCAGGTTATACGTGGGAAATTGCTGCTTGGCGATATTACCGCGCTGATTATTTATCTGGGAATCTTAATTTGGCCTATGATTGCTTTTGGATGGGTGATAAACATTATCCAGCAGGCGGAGGCAAGTATGGCGCGGTTGAATAGAATTTTTGCTGAACAGGAGAGTTCAAATGAAGGAACAAAGGCGGATTACTCGAAGGAAACCATAACCGGTGAAATTGAATTTAGGAACGCGGCGTTTGAATATAGCGCGGGGAAAAAAAGAATTTTAGAAAATATAAATTTAAAAATTCCCGCCGGCAGCACTGTTGCCATTATGGGGCACACGGGCAGCGGCAAAACCACGCTGGTGAATTTACTTCCGCGTTTATATGATGTGACAGAGGGAGAATTGTTGATTGACGGGATACCTATTAATTTGATTCCATTGGATGTCCTGCGGACAAATATTGGATTTGTTCAGCAGGAGTCATTTTTGTTCTCGGATACAATCGCTAATAATATAGCTTATGGATTGGATACATTCAACAAAGATAGCGTGTCGCGGGCATCATCCATAGCGCAGTTTGACAAAGATGCGCGTGATTTTCCAAAAGGATATGAAACCATTATCGGCGAGCGCGGTATCACGCTTTCCGGAGGACAGAAACAGCGTGCTGCAATGGCGCGGGCAATCGTGCTGAACCCCGCGATATTAATTTTAGACGATTCATTTTCGGCGGTTGATACCAGCACTGAAGAAGATATTTTGAAAAATCTGAAGGAATTTATGAAAGGACGTACAAGTATATTAATAAGTCACCGCGTTTCCACGGTTAAAGACGCGGATAAAATTATCGTTCTTGCAGATGGCAGAATTGCAGAAGAGGGAACGCACGATGAACTTCTCGAGTACAATGGAATTTACGCGGATATATATACAAAACAATTACTGGAAAAAGAATTGGAAGAGATTTCCTGATTATTCAGGCAGCGGGCACTTTAGGACTCGTTCAGAAATAACATTAACACTTTCTCACGCGAAGATGCTAAGATCGCGAAGGTTAGATTTAGGATTTGAACTAACAATTAACCATTAACAATTCCCCTTTATATTTGGGTATGAAAATTGATGTAATTATTAGTAAAGAAACATCTACTTGAATTATATACATAAGCAGTATTAAGAATTAGCAATTAAATATGGCAGAACAAGACGGTCAGGAAAAAACCGAACAAGCCAGCGGTAAGCGGCTTGAAGATTCTCGTGCTAAAGGGCAGGTAGCAAAAAGTCCCGAGATTAATTCATTTGCTATTTTCACCGCGGGCATTACCATAATCTATATGGCAAAAACGATGCTTGCCACTAACGTGCGCGAGTTGACTGTAACCATTTTCAGTTCGCTGCACACTCTTGAGATAAGCGTGCCGTTGCTGCAGGTTTATTCCGTGGGTGCTTTTTCATTCTTTGTAACTGTTCTTTCGCCAATTTTTATTGGTTTAGTGCTGGTTTCGCTGGCAGCCGGCTATGGGCAGGTGGGATTCAAATTAACTCCGCAGGCACTTGCACCGAAGTTTAATAAGCTCAATCCTTTGAGCGGCTTAAAGAGGATTTTTTTCTCGTCAAGTTCCCTTATTGAAGTTGCCAAGTCAATAACAAAACTGCTGATAGTTGGAACATTTTCCTACTGGATAATTTCGGATGCAATAGTACACTCGCTGGAATTGGTGCGGTTTTCTATTGAAGAGATACTCGAATTTATGATTTCAACGGCATTTAGCTTTGTTTGGCGTGTTTCAATGCTCTACGCGGTGCTTGCTATTTCCGATTTTATTTATCAGCGAATCAAGCACAAAAAAGATTTGATGATGACAAAGCAGGAAACAAAGGAAGAAAACAAGCAGATGGAAGGTGATCCGCAGATAAAAGCCCGGATTCGCGGGAAAATGATCTCGATGGCACGTCAAAGAATGATGAAAGATGTCCCGAAAGCAGATGTTATTATTATAACGAATCCTACTCACTTTGCAATTGCCTTGAAGTATGACGCGGGTAAAAAATCTGCACCGGTAGTGCTTGCCAAAGGAATGGACCTGATTGCACAGCGGATAAAGAAAATTGCTGCTGAAAGCGGGGTGCCTATACACGAAGATGTGCAGCTTGCCCGTGCTCTTTATAAGGTGTGTGACGTTGGAGAACAAATCCCGACATCCTTCTTTCGCGCGGTTGCCCAAATATTGGCACACATTTTTCAGTCTAAATACGAAAAGAAAAAACGGAGCATTATTTAATCTATGAACAAGTTACTGAAAAACTCGGATATTTTGTTAGCAGCGGGTATCATTTTGATCCTCGGATTAATGATTATTCCATTGCCGGCATTTTTGCTGGATTTTCTCCTTGCAGTCAATATCACTTTTTCGGTTCTTATCCTTATAGTTTCTCTTTATATCAGTTCCCCGTTAGATATTACCATCTTCCCCGGGTTACTATTGATGCTCACTTTGTTCCGCCTTTCACTCAATATAAGTTCTACAAGATTAGTATTGCTGGATGGCTACGCGGGAAAAGTGATCGAGACATTCGGGCAGTTCGTGGTTGGCGGCAGTTACATAGTTGGGTTTATTATATTCATTATCTTGGTAATTATTCAGTTTATTGTTATAGTAAAAGGTTCGGGGCGTATTTCGGAAGTCGCGGCACGCTTCACTTTGGACGCGATGCCCGGTAAGCAAATGGCTATCGATGCTGATATGAATGCCGGGCTTATTAATGAATCCGAAGCAAAGATCAGGAGAGAGAAAATTTCGCGTGAAGCCGAGTTTTATGGAGCTATGGACGGTGCCGGCAAGTTCGTAAAAGGCGATGCAATGGCAGGTTTGCTCATTAATTTTATCAATATATTTGGCGGGATGATTATCGGTATCGCGCAGCGCGGTATGTCGTTCACGGATGCAGTACAGCACTACACGATACTAACTATTGGTGATGGTCTGGTATCTCAGATACCTGCTCTTTTGATTGCAACTGCAGCAGGTATGGTGGTAACACGCAGTTCAGGCGGGGAGGGAATGGACTCGCAGATGAAAACTCAATTATTTTCAAATCCGCGCGCGTTAGGAACGGTTTCCGGCGCGGTGTTCGTGTTCGCGCTTATACCCGGAATGCCAACCCTTCCGTTCTTGTTTCTTAGTCTTGGTATGGGAGGAGTTGCCTATGTGCTGAAAAATCAAAAGAAACTTATTAAAACCGAAGAACCTGAAACTGCATTACCTGCACCGGCGACTGGTGAAGAACGGGTAGAAGAATATTTGACCGTTGACCCGATAGAAATTGAGATTGGCTATGGGCTGATTTCTTTGGTGGATGAGCAGCAGGGCGGCAACCTTTTCCAGAAGATTTCATCGACAAGAAAGTATATTGCTCTCGAGTATGGCGTGCTTGTTCCGCCGGTGAGGGTGCGCGATAATCTACAGTTGGTTCCTAATCAATACATTATCAAAATAAAAGGCAACCTTGTATCCAGCTACGAGATATACCCGGACCGCTGGTTAGCTATGAATCCCGGCAATGTACAGGAGGCAGTAAGCGGTATTCCCACGACAGACCCTGCTTTCAATTTGCAGGGCTATTGGGTTTCTATGGAGGAAAAAGAACGAGCAGAACTGCTCGGGTTTACCGTGGTTGATAGTATCAGTGTACTTTCCACTCACCTGCAGGAAACCATCAAGAAGAACTTTGACAAAATCCTCAGCCGCCAATCGGTGAAGCAGCTGCTGGAAAACTTGAAAAAAGAATATCCGGCTGTTATTGATGATATTAATCCTGACCAATTACCATTGGGTGTCATTCAGAAAGCACTGCAAAACTTATTAAAGGAATTAATACCGATTAAGGATTTAGTGCTAATTTTGGAATCATTGATAGATTATTCCAAAGTGACAAAGAATGTTGATGTTCTCACCGAGTACGTGCGTCATTCTATGGGTGAGACAATTGCAACCATTTACAAAGATCAGAATAATATTATTCACGCGATTGCATTGGGTGATGCTGTTGAGTCTCAGATTACAGGGGCTTTGCAAAAACAAAAAGAAGCTGTTCAGACGCTGGGACTTAGTCCAAGTTCGCTGATGGATTTAAATAGATCAATGAATGAATTTTTAACAAATTTCAGGATGATGGGCTATCCGCCTGTTCTTTTAACATCGGCGGCGATTAGGCCGTATCTCTATAAATTGCTGAATGCTTCATTCCCTGATTTGGCTATTCTTTCCTATACTGAACTGCCATCTCATATTGAAATTGAATTTCTGGGAAGATTAGAGTTATAATAGTAGATGCAAATAAAGAAATATATTGCAGCCTCATTGCGTGAGGCTATCGAAGAAATGAAAGCCGAACTTGGGGAAGACGCGATCGTGCTAAGTGCCCGTGTTATTGACGAAGGTTCGCGAACAAAACAGTTTGAAGTGGTTGCAGGAATTGACCCCGTGGAAAAAAAAACAAAAACCGGCGGTGCTATTAGAGAAAACTACCCTAAACAAGTACAGGAACAGCGGCAAATTCCGGTTGAAAGACCGCGAAGAAGTATCTCTGTTCAAGAAACCGCGGAACCGCGGAAACCGAAAGAACCGGATTTTCAAAAGGCTCTTGATGAGTTGAAATTAAAGATTTATCAGGCAAAAAATGGGCAGTCTCCTGCTCCTGAAAAGAAAGTGCCTGTCAGGAAACCGGTAGATTCGGCAAATAAATTGCCGGGGAAGCAGGCATTTATGCTTGATACTTTGCGTGCCGATTTGCTGGATAAAGATATTGATCCCTCGATCGCGGCAACAATCGTGGAGGAAGTGGGAAAAACGGCTGAATTTCTGAAACCGGCGGATCTTGGAGCCACTGTTATTTCATTGTTGGCAAGTATGATTACCGTGAGCGGATTTGAAATTAAAAAACGCAAAAGCGGGAAAATAGTTGCATTAGCAGGTCCTACGGGCGTGGGAAAAACCACTTGCATTGCCAAACTTGCCATCATTTCTAAACTTCTTCATAAACTCGATATAGGGCTTATTTCTCTTGATACATATAGGTTAGGCGCGATTGACCAGTTGAAAACCTTCGCGGAAATCAGTGAAATAGATTTTTTGGTTGCTTATGATGAAAAAGACTTACCCTCGATGGTGAAGAAATTTAAAAATAAAGATATAATATTTCTTGATACCGCCGGCAGAAGCCAAAATAACACCAAACTTATAGAAGAAACAAAAAAAGCTATTTCTTCAGTAAACGTGGATGAAGTTATTTTAGTGTTGAGCGCGACTGCATCCAGTACTAACCTCATAGATACGGCGAAAAAATTCAGCGTGTTCAATTATGGCGGAATTATTTTTACTAAATTGGACGAGTCTGTTTCTTATGGTAACATTCTCAACACGCTGGTGAAAACAAAAGCATCTATCAAGTATGTAACGAATGGGCAGGTAATTCCAGATGACATTATCGCTGCAGACCCTGAAGTTATTGCCAATTTGATATATACCGGTAGATACTAACTGCTATGAATGGGCAGGCAGACCGTGTATTGGAGCTTCGCCGAATGGAACAGCAGGCGAATCCACCCGCGCAGGCAAATATGGTGGCTTTCGTATCCGGTAAAGGGGGTACGGGAAAGTCTGTTTTAGCACTTAACACGGCTTTTTTTATAGCCTCGCGAGGCAAACGGGTCTTATTAGTTGATTTTGATTTTTACAATCCGAACCTGCATATTATGTGCAATGTCTATCCAACCGCGACGTTGCGGGACTATTTTGACGGCAGGGCTTTACTTGAGGAAACCATTGAAAAAATTGACCCGAACCTATTTTGCATTTTTGGAGAACAGCCTCCCGATGGCAAAGTCTTATCCTCCCAAATAAATCAGTTGTTTTTATCTCTCAGGACAATCTCAAGGAAATATGATTTAATTATATTTGACACGGGGTCGGGCATTAATGAAAGCCTAACTTTAGCATTACCCAATATTGCCGCGGCTATTGTTGTAGCAAATCCGGAACCAACATCCGTGATGGATGCCTACGTGATGTTAAAGTATCTGTTTCAACAGAACAGCAAGGTTGTTTCCCTGGTGGTGTTCAACAAATGCCAAACTAAAGAGGATGGCGATACTGCTTATAATAACTTAGTGAAAGCACTCTTTCATTTTATCCGTAAGCAAATAATCTGTCCGGCGATTATTCCGACAAGCGAAGATGTATATCGATCTATAATGAATCAGGAGCTTCTATTGCGGGGGAAGAAGAATCATATAATAACACCGCATATATCTGCCCTCTCTGCTGAAATTGTAAAAATAGCACAATTGGCTAATGATAGCCAATAACACCCGCTAATTCCGTGCTAATAGCTCAAAAAACATACTTTTTATCAACAATTTGAGCCTGATAATATGTATAATTGTTGGTATGGAAGTTGCTTTTAAGGAATAAAAACGAAAATGAGAATATGAACAAGATAGTATTACAATTTGGATTGCTGGTATTTTTTCTCTCCCTGTTCTTCTTTAGCCAAGAAGATATGGCACCCTTACATACCATCTTCCGCTCGTTTGTAGTCTTCACGGTGGTCACTTCGATGGGAAGTGTTATGGCAATAATCTTTATTAGATCGATTAATAAGAGTGCCAGGAAACACGACCAAGACTTAGCAAAAAACTTATTAGGACAGAAAAAGAATGAATAGCAAGGTCTTATGGGTTGAGTATAAACAAAACCCTGATACGCTTTTAAAGAAGCAGATAATGCTTCAATATACCAATCTTGTGCATTATGTTATAAATCACTCTCGTTTTATCGCGCAGGTGGTTGTTGATGAAGATGATTATTTCCAGTTTGGGGTAGAAGGACTAAGTGAAGCAATTGAGCGATTTAATCCGGAATTTGGAACAAAATTTGAAACTTATGCAATTAGCAGAATTCGCGGGAAAATTATTGATGAATTGCGTAAATTGCAGGCTAAGTCAATGATTGGAAAAGACAGAAAACTAAAAGTGCATAATGTTTCACTAAGCGATACTGTTGACGGCGAAGAAAGCTATCAGTTATGCGAGGTTATCCCGAATAAAGATGCTACTCCCGAAGAAATTACAACGCGAAATGAAGCAAAAGAGTCCATTATTACTGCACTGAAAGACCTGTCAGAACGCGACAGATTGGTGATTAGCTTATACTATTATGAAGATCTCAACTACAAAGAAATTGCTGAAATTCTTAAAATTACCGTATCCCGTGTTTCCCAAATCCATTCTCGCGTAATTAATGAACTTAAATCCAGAGTATCCAAAAATGGTTGAACAAGAAATTTCCCTCAAGAAAGAACGATATATGCGGTTATTGGCAAATGCCTACTCTCTTCCCGCGCTACCGTTTATTATTGAAGAAGTAAACAGAGTAATAGATAACCCAAAAGCAAGTGCCGCCCACTTAGGCGATGTAATAAGCCGCGACCAGGCATTAGTCGCGAAAATTCTTTCAGTTGCAAATTCTCCGCTTTACGGAATTCCACGGAGGGTATCCACGATTGATTTCGCGATTATTATTCTTGGATTTAGCCACATAAAAAACATAGTTATTGCTTTCTCGCTTATGGATTCAATTAGCGCGTTCGATAGCACGGTATTTGACCGCAAACGCTATTGGGTGCATTCATTGGTAACCGCGACTGCATCTAAGCGCATAGCTGACGACCTTGGCTATCACGTGAGTGGTGAAGCTTTTACTGCAGGTTTGCTGCACGATTTAGGAATCCCTATTATATGTAAACATTTTCCGAAAGAATCCAAACAAATACAAGAAATAGCACTCGAAAAAGGCATATCTTTCCGTGAAGCGGAAACATTGGTTCTTGGAATGGATCACCAGGAAATTGGGCGAGTACTGGTTGAAAGGTGGAATTTACCGCCAACGCTCGCGGAAGTAGTAGCGTGTCATCACCAGCCTTCGATGGCGACAGAGCATAAAACACTTGCCTCGCTGGTACATCTAACCGATTATATGGCAAACAAATTCGTAAATGATTCCAACACGTGGGATGACACTCAGGCATTAGACCAGAGTATATTGGGAACATTACGATTGGGAAATTCCGAATATCTTGAAGCTTTTATTAACAGCTACCAGAAGCAGTTTCAAGAACAAATTGATACATTAAACGATTTTTAAGGACCTGAATTATGGCTAATGAACTTCTTACAATTGATGCTGAGAAAAAAAATAAAACCGAAAAAATATTAGCTAATATTTATTCACTGCCTGCCATAACTGAAATTATGCACGAGGCATCGCGTATGCTTGATGACCCTACTTCTTCAACAGCTGACCTTGCGCGCCTGATTGGCAGAGATCAGGGGCTTTCTTCAAGAATTCTTTCAATTGCAAACTCTTCACTTTACGGGCTGCCCCGCAAAGTTGCTACTATTGACTTTGCCCTGTTAGTTATTGGCTATAAGGACACTAAAAATATTGTTGTCGCGCTTGCCTTGATGGAAGCATTTAAAACCAAAAATGATGCAAACCTCAATTACAAAAACGTGTGGGTGCATTCCTACTCGGTGGGCGGTGTAGCAAGAAAATTATCATCTGAGTTAGGATTCAAATTTTCAGGTGAGGCTTTTGTTGCCGGTCTGCTGCACGATTTTGGTATTCCGGTTATACATAAGTATTTACACAGTGCATTCCTTAATATTATTAATTCAGTGAATAACGACAATAAGACATTTCTCGAAGCCGAAGCACTGCATCTTGGACTTACGCACCAGGAAATAGGGAAACTGCTTGGTGAACGATGGAACTTACCCTCTTCACTGTGTGAAGTGCTGGCATTTCATCACGCTCCGGAACTTGCAAAAGATTATATTGATCTGGTTTCCATTGTTCACGTTGCCGATTACGCGATGAAACTTTCAGAGAGCGGCGGCAGTATTATATGGGATACAGATATCTCGCTAAATCAATTTGCCTGCGAACGCCTGAAAATCAATGAGGATGAAATTGTAAAGTTTATGGCAGAATATAAGCCGATTCTTGATCAAGAACTTCAATTGATAAAATACTAATGCGACTGCACAAAGAAGCCACGACGGAAGCCGTACCGTTTTACCAGATTCTAACCGATAAGCAGAGAAATTCGGATAATTCTCAATTTAATCCTGCTAAAAGTTCCTATCTGAAATATGAGGAAAGTTCCGTTTCCGGGAAAACCACTTTTTCTATAGACCTGCTAATCTCTTTCAGAAAAGAGCTGTCAAGTGTATCAGACTTTCGCGAAACATTTGAGCTTCTGAAAAAATATGCAAAGAAAATTATCCCCGTGAAGGAATGTTCATATTTCAGATATGATGAAAAAACAGGGGCATTGTTTCAATCGAAGACCGAGCAGGGATCGGAAATTTCAACGGCAATGCAGAGATACTGGAAAGAAGGAATTTTGCAGGCTGTTTTTGATACAAAGGAATCAACTATCCTTCCATCACTAATCAACTATGGTTCTGATGGACCAACTCTTTCGTATTATGTTCATCCGGCGTTTGACTGCGGCAGCAAAGTTGGTATGTTTGTTATTCTCACGCCTGCAAATAAATTAAGTTTTAAAAAATTTGAAAAAGATTCACTTGGGCTGCTCATAGATTCTGCTGTTTCCCAGCTTGAACGGCTTGCCTTGCGGGAACGTTTGAACTCGGTATATGGAGAAATGCAGACATACCAGGCTAAACTTTCAAATGATTTTCGGCTTGCCGCGATTGGTGAACTCACGGAAGGTGTTCTTGAAGACATAGGAACTCCTCTACAGGTTATTTTAAGTCAGGTTGATTTTTTGAGTGAAGAACTATCAGATGACTCGGGACTTACGCGGATACGTGCGCAAGTAGTTAAGATTCAACAAGTTATAAATAGATTAGTGAAGTTCGCGGATGTTAATCAGAAACAAGTTTCAATTCTTCCCTGCAACGTCAATGATTTATTAATTGAATATTACTCATTGGTAAAATCCTCCTTGGATAATTTGAGTATGGAATGCGCGTTGGATTTGGGAAAGAATATTCCGCCGATATTGACGCATTCGACTTATTTCTTTCAGATCCTTGCTAATTTGTTTGGGCTTCTGAAATCCTATATGGGTGAGTTTGGCGGCATTATATTGCAGACACGGCACGAAGATGAAAGTGTTGTAGTCCGCATTACCGCGACTGCCGATATGTCCGCCTTTGTAAAAACAAAGAAGACAAAGAACGAGAATTTGAATGTCCGCATTGTAAATAATTTTATGAAAAAGCACGAAGGGAATTTTGCTGTCGAAAGTACAGGGAAGTCAAGTACCATTATGTCCTTGACATTTCCAATAAGAAGAAAGATAAGACAATGAAGCTCTTGACACTTATAACCGTATGGAGCATACTTACCCTCCAAAGTTTCGCGTTGAATGATTCTCTGATAATTCATCAGATAGTATCAAATGAATTCAGTAAAGCGAAAGAAAAAGAACAGGTTCCGATAGCTGCAAAAAAAGTAAATTTAGAAACTCGAAGCGTTCAAGCAGGCGCGGTTCCGCAGACTGTATTCTTTGGAGTGTTTATCGGGACACAAATTCTATTAGCGATGGCATTCTTTTTATACCGGCTTAAACAAAAAGAAGCCCGGGTTATAATAAACCCTCGTAAACGCGCTGATATGAAGCGGACTGATACAAAAAACCAGCACAAAAATTCTTATAACAAAAAAGTAAATTCGATTGTATCCTGTCAAATTCAGTTAGTGAAAACCAGGGAAGAATTGACCCAACAAGCGCGAAAACTGAATATTGGTTCAGGTGAACTTGAACTCGCGCTCAAACTGCAAGAATTCTCTAAACAATCCTAATGATACAACCGGTTCAGCAGCCAATTATAAATCCCGTAAAGGGTGTTACATCAGCTGTGCCGCTTGAACAAAAACTGCCGGCAGAAAGTGCTATCGTGGCTGTAAAAGTGCTTGAACGGGTAAATGAAAACTTCAAATTGTTGGTTGATGGGAGTGTATTTCAGGCAAAATTGCCTATTCCAATGGGAGATCAGGAAACTTTTCTTGCAAAAGTGGTTGGGCGTAACCCGCTGACATTGCAGGCTGACGGAATGTTTATGGGGAAAGCACTTACTCAAAATATATTAATGACTATGCTGCAAAAAATGGGGTTACAAGATTCAGAACTTAATAAAGATTTGATGGAGACTTTATTGCGGAGGAAAAAACCGGTTATAAAGTCGAAATTTGATGCGCTTCAAGACTTGCTTACCACGGAAAAACGCCCTGACGAATTACAATCAGTATTGTTAGTAGGACTTTATTTAGCTCCCCAAAACGAAATTGCAGGATTTAAAAGAGAAGCCAAACGTATATTTGAAGAATCAATTCACACCATTATTGAAAAAATTTTCCATTTAATTACAATAATTGCCGATGGCAATGGTAGGTCGCTTTTTCTGAAAGATGCAGTTGAACAAACATTTCTTTCGGGACGCTTGCTTCCGCTGAACCCATCCCGAAGGATAATTGATGTGGTAAAGTATCTTTCGGACAAATGCCGGCAGCATCGTTTTACTGCAGGCGGAGATGAAATATCAATGGCACGAGAATTGAGCGTACTATTAACAGAGTATCTGCTGCATAAGTCGGTTTATCACAGGTTTGGCGTGTTTATAGATTTTTCAGTTAACCGGATATCAGGAGAATTTATGCTCTCGCTGTTCCAACATACAAAGGAACTTTCAGATGATAAATTCAGTGTAAGTGCAGACTTATTAAAGAATGTAGAAACTCCGCTGCAAATCCGCGGTACATTGAAAGGCAAATCAGGACATTTGGTTTGTTTCTCGAAACTAAAATCCCGGGCAGCAAAATTTTTATATAATTTCGATACTTTGCTTAGGAAAAACGGCTATGAAGCCACGGTTTTATTACAAGATTTTACAATTACAGGAGCTTCAACTGCCCCTGCAATGTCATCAATAAATTACAAGGCCTGATTATGTTACAATATGAACAAAATCAAACTCCCGTGAATAGTGCCAAGGCGGCATTAGAGTTTATCAGCTATGCCGAGTCTGTCGGCACGATTAAAGAAGATTCGGTATTTTTACGTGAATCGCTCGCTGAAATGCTTTCCAGAGGTGCCGAGACTGAAATAGAAAAGTTTAATCGTTTGACAACACAGGCATTAATTGCCGATAGCCCCGGAAAGGAGACCCGTAATGGTTAAAGCAATTTATCAAGCTGCCAGAAATCTTGAATTTAAGACCAAAAATGTCGAGATTGTTGCTAATAATCTCGCTAATATGAGTACAATGGGTTTCAAAAGAGAATTACCGTTTGCTGAACTTATGACTCGTAATAAAGGCGCGGCATACAAGCAGCTCACGGATTTTTCGGAAGGCAACACGATTGCAACTGGCAATCAGCTTGACGTGGCATTATCCGGAACGGGCTTTTTTGTTACCAAAGATAATGACGGGCTGCAATTGAGCCGTGACGGAAGGTTTTCCATTTCGGTTGACGGGTTCTTGGAAACTTCGCACCACAAGAGAGTACAGGGGCAAAAGGGAGATATAAATCTTTATGAATCATTGGTAGATAAAGAAAAAAACGTAACTATAACCAAAGAGGGTGAAATAAGAATGGGAGAGAAATACATTGATAAATTACAGATTGGAGCAATTACCACTCAGGAACATTTGCTCCGCGGAGATGCACAGGACTTTAAGTTTGAAGACGGCAATTTTATGCCGGCAAAGGAAAACGAGTATAAATTAACTCAGGGCTACATCGAAGAATCGAATGTAAACCCGATAATTGAGATGGAATCGATGATTACGTTAAATAAAGACTATGAAGCCGCGCAAAAGATTGTCGGTTTTTTTGATGCCAGCCTTGGTAAAGCTTCAGAAGTCGGAAGAGTTTAATCCCCGATAGAATCGGGACAAGAACAGGAGTAACACATTATGCCAACCAGAGCATTACGAACCGCGGCATCAGGAATGTACGCGCAACAAGTTAACATTCAGGTAGTTGCAAATAACATTGCAAACCTAAACACGAATTCGTTCAAAAAGAACCGTGCCGAATTTGAAGACCTGATGTATCAGGAAGTGGCTGCCAATCCCCTAAGTTCTGAATTACCGGGAGTTACTGAAAAAACAGCAATGAAAGTACAGGTTGGTAACGGCGTGCAGCTTTCATCAACACAAAAAATGTTCACGCAAGGGAGCTTACAGCAATCAGGCAATCAGATGGATGTGGCATTACAAGGAGACGGATTTTTTCAGATTCGTAAAGCTGATGGCACTATTGTATATACGCGTGATGGCTCATTTAAGGTATCATCTGAAGGATCAATAGTAACTCCAAGCGGCTATGTGGTTGAACCGGGGCTGAAAGTTACGAGTGATACTTCGGCATTGCGGATAGCTAAGGATGGAACTGTTACTATGGATGAGGTGAACGGCTCATCAATGGATATTGGCAAAATTGAATTGGTAAAGTTTGTTAATCCTGCAGGGTTAACATCGCTTGGTAATAACCTGTACGCGGAAACTCCTGCTTCGGGGCAGCCTGTTATTGGAACAGCCGGGTCGAATGGTTTCGCGGAAATTCAGCAGGGTTTCTCGGAAGGTTCTAATGTTGATATTGTTGAAGAAATGGTTGCAATGATTACAGCTCAACGGGCGTATGAAATAAATTCCAAGACAATTAAAACAGTTGAAGATATGATGCAGATGGCAAATAACCTGAAGCGTTAAAATACTATGCAGATGGCTAATTATCTTGAATGTGGCTAATATGCAACACTTATTCCTCCTGTTTTGTTACGCGTGGTTAAGCCTCTCTTTTGCCTGTTTTGCAGGAGGTGAGGGGAAAAATGGAGTGAAACCTGAAATACAAGAACAAAGGAATGGAATAGGGATAAAATTCGAAAATGAATTAAATAAGTACCTCGCTGCAAATCTTCAGGCTTTTTCATCTTGGAGCATTGCAGAAATCAGGACTGGGCAATCCACAACAGAAACGAATGCTGCCCAGTTATATACAATTGACCCTGCTCGTGCTATGGTGCTGAATATCCCTTTTGCCTACATTCCTATAACTATTAACAGCCCGCGGGGAAAGTTGAAAACAGTCCTCACCGTCCGTTTAAATCTCAAAAGAATGGCTTTAGTTGCCATAAAAGATATTCCCGTGAATGTTGATTTGCAAGTTTCTGACTTTACTACTAAAGAAGTTGATGCAATAGGTATGCGCGGTGAGGTTATCCGCCTTCCTGAAGAAGTCCTCCGCTATCGGGCAAAGATGTACATAAGAGCAGGAATCTGCTTAACTGACCAAATGGTTCGCCCAAAGGCAATAATTAAGCATAACGACCCTGTGGCTTGCTACATACGAACAGGGTCCGTGATGATCTCTTTAGATTGTACCGCGCGGGAAGATGGCTGTTTAGGTGATATTATTAGGGTTATGAGCAAAGAAAAGAAGTTGTATAGGGCTAAAATAGAGTCCTCGGAAACTGCCAGAATTGTTGAATAAAAGTGGAACAGTTATTGATATATTAAAAAGAAATTATTGATAACTATATGAACACAAACAATACAACGCGTTTCAACTTCGCTCAGCGAACAATCAAAATCATAACTCTATTCGTGTTTCTGATTTGTACTTCACTCATCGCGCAGGATATGCGGAGAAATGCAACTGCATCGTTATTTTCTGATTACAAGGCTTCTAAAATTGGTGATGCTATTACCATATTCGTTGTTGAAAACTCAACTGCATCCAACCAAGCCGAAACCCAAGCCGGAAGAACCAGCGACTTGGGACTAAGTTCATCGGGTACAACAGGGAAAACCACCTTGCCTTCTATGAATGCATCAATAGGTACAAGCAGCGATTTCAAAGGAGCAGGTTCCACGAAATCAGCCGGCTCTGTTACTGCAAAAATCAGTGCAACAATTGATTCTGTCCTTGCAAACGGCAACATACGCATTAAAGGATATAGAAAAATTGTTGTGAATGCTGAGGAGCAATTGATTTCTATTAGCGGCGTTGTCCGCACATCCGATATATCTTCAGATAATACCGTGCTGTCTTATAACATTACTGACGCGGTAATTGTTTTCGAGGGTAACGGAATAATTCAGCGGTCACAGAACCCAGGTTGGATCACTAAGTTTCTTCATTGGCTGTTCTAAAGGAAAGCAAAATGAAAACAAAATTATTACTCATAGCATTTGTTGTTTCTTCAATTCTTATTTATCCGCAGCGGCTGAAAGATGTTGCCTATTTCAAAGGCGTGCAGTCTGAACAGTTAATCGGCTATGGATTGATTGTCGGTTTAGCCGGAAGCGGCGACAGTTACCGTTCAACATTCACAGTGCAGTCAGTAACAAGTATGCTGAAGCGATTCGGTATCACGGTGCCGGATGTGAACTTACGGACAAGAAATGTGGCGGCAGTTATGGTGACTGCCTCGGTGAATAACTATTTGAAAACAGGTTCAGAGTTTGACGTGAGTGTTTCTTCTTTGGGTGATGCAACAAGTTTAATGGGCGGAACATTGCTTATGACTCCGCTTTCAGGAAAAGATGGCGCGGTGTTCGCGATGTGTCAAGGTCCGCTTTCTGTAGGCGGCTATGATATTACTACTTCATCAGGAGGACGAGTGGCGAAGAACCACGCGCTATCGGGACGCATACCCGGCGGCGGCGTGATGCAGCAAGAATTAAGCAGCGCGAACTATATTCAGCCAAACGGTGTTACTGTTCTTTTACGCAAACCTGATTTTACTACTGCCAACAATATAACAATGGCTTTGAATCAGAAATTTAGTGATACGATAGCAGTTTCAGTTGATGCCTCTGAAATTCGCGTGCGTATTCCCGAGGCTAAGCAGTCAAATCTCACTGCATTTCTCGCGGAAATTGAAGCTACCACTGTTACCACTGACGTGATTGCAAAAGTTGTGTTAAACGAAAGAACAGGCACTGTGGTTGCAGGTTCTAATGTTAGAATATTGCCGGTGTCGATTTCGCACGGAAATTTAAGAATTAATGTTCGTTCAAATCCGCTAATTTCGCAGCCGGAAGCAATGTCTCAAGGCAAAACGATATTATTTAACAGTTTAACCCCACAAATAGAATCTGAAGACAGCACGTCAACGGTTTCTCTCAGCGGCGCGAGCAACGTGCAGGAAGTTGCAACAGCACTAAACTCTTTGCGTGTCTCTCCGCGAGACATAATTGCTATCTTTCAGGCATTGAAAGAAGCCGGCGCGTTGATTGCAGAATTAGTGATAATGTAACAGGTATGGCAATGCAAGACGTTCAACTCAAGATAACTGACCCGCGGAAGCATCTTTCAAAAGCTGCTGAAGCAATGACTCCGGAGAAGAAAGAAAGAGCTGCAAAAGCGGCTAAAGACTTCGAGACCGTGCTTACCGGTATGATGCTTAAATCAATGACGGAGCAAAGCAAAGGTTTGCTTGGCGGCAGTGATGAAGGAGGAGAAGGACAGGGTAAAGAAATGTATGATATGTTTTTCCAGAACGGAATGGCTTCATATATGACCAAGTCTAACAGTATGGGCATAGCCGAAAAAATTTATAAACAAATTACCGGTGAAGAACTTCCATCGGAATACAAGCAAAAAAGTATTCCCGGCTCTCCATTGAGTCCCGCGCTGCGTGACCAGATAAAGAGTTACCCTTTAGTAACTCCATCATCTTCCTCAATGGAACGGTTAGATAAGTTTGAACCTATCACGGCAGAAGCATCGAAAAAATTTGGCGTGAGTCAGAATTTAATAAAAGCAATAATACTTGCAGAATCGGCGGGCAATGAAAAAGCCGTGTCGAAAGCAGGTGCTAAGGGATTGATGCAGTTAATGGACGGAACCGCTTCCTCACTCGGCGTGCGCAATTCGTTTAACGCGAAAGAAAACATAATGGGTGGTTCATCTTATATTTCTCAAATGCTCTCACGGTATAACGGCGATGTGAAACTCGCCCTCGCGGCATATAACGCGGGTCCGGGTAATGTAGATAAATATAAGGGAATCCCTCCTTTCGATGAAACAAAAGCGTATGTTACCCGTGTAATGGGTTATATGAAAACCTTGGAGACATAATGGATATTTCAAATTTATTAACAATATATGACCGGCAGCTTGTTAATTTAAAGCAATTGCTTGGAATCGTAACAGAAAAACGGAACGCCCTTATTTCTTCAAAATATGAAGATTTTGAAATAGCAAGTCGGAAAGAAGAAAAAGTTTTGATGTTGGTTCAAACAACAGAAAAGCAGCGCGGTTTGCTAATTGAAAGTATTCTTGGAAAACACTTCCCAAATCTGCCTGACAGAACTAAAGCAAAACTTAGTACTGTATTAAGAGGCTTAGTTCCGCAGCGTGATTTAGAAAGACTATCGGTATTAGAGGCGGCAACGCGCGCGATGGTTACCGCGCTGAGCGAAGAAAACTCTCATAACCTTTTCCTGTTACACCATTTGAAGACTTTTTACAATGATGTAATGCAGGCTTTGATTGGAAACAAACGAGCGGCGATAGTGGATAGGAAAGTGTGATATGGGTATCAGCAATTTATTGAACATTAGCTCTCAAGGACTTTCTGCTTACCAACAGGCTTTGTCTGTAACATCGCATAATATCGGGAACGCCAACAACGCGAATTATTCCCGGCAGCGCGTGGTGATGTCAGCACAAACTCAAGGCAGTACCTTAGGGGCAGGTGTGAAAATGGAAGATGTTACGCGGGTCAAAAGTGATATGATCGATTCACAGCTTCGCGGATATTACAGCCAAAATTCGCTTTCGATGAAGCAATCGGATTATGTTTCACAAGTCGAGTCTGTAATATCTGAGCCGGGTGACCAGGGACTTTCTTCGATGATTAACAAATTTTTTAATTCGTGGAGCGAACTCTCTGTAAATCCAAGTTCGTTGACATTGCGGCAAAACGTGGTTCAGACCGCTCAGCAAATGACAAGCAAGTTGAAAACAATTTACGATAGTATGCAGCAGATGAAACCTGACTTGAAAACGGAATCCGATACTATTGTCACGTCAATGAATACTTCGCTAAATACTATACAGGATTTAAACAAGCAGATTTACGCGGCGCGCAGTGCCGGAAACGATGCCAACGATTTGACGGATAAACGCGATGAAGCCATTAACGGATTAAGTAAACTTGCTAATATCAGTGTTACTTATGACAAAAATAACACGGCAAGTGTTTCTATTGGCGGAGTCACTGCTGTTGATAAATTTTCGGCAATGCAGTTTAAGACTTCGATTGACAATGGTAAATTGAACATTATTACTCAAGACGGCTCAAGTTCAGCGGCTGTTCAAGGCGGTGAACTTGGAGCGATAGCGGAAGTCTATAATAATGTTTTCCCGCGTTTGACTGCAAAGTTGGATGAAACTGCCGGAAGAATTATGACGCGAGTCAACGCTGTTCACAATGCAGGTTACAATGGGCAGACTCCTCCGGTTAAGGGAACAAACTTTTTCGGCAATTATGAAAATGGTTCATTAAGTATTAACGCGAATATTTTAAGCGATGCACGAAACATCGCGACCTCCGCGGATGGATCAAGCGGAGATAATTCTATTGCATTGCAAATGGCGGGACTTTCCACTGCCAAATCGAGCGATGGCTCAACGATAAACGAATTTTATTCCGGTTTTGTGAATGACATCGCGACAACGGTTCAATCCGCGAATCAAAGTATCGTATCAACAGATATGGCGGTGCAGCAGCTCGAGAATCAGAAATCAACTATTTCGGGAGTTTCTGTCGATGAGGAGATGGTTAATATTCTCAAGTATCAAAGAGGATATGATGCTTCTGCAAAGCTTATTAAAGTTGCAAACGAAATGCTACAGACCCTTTTGGGTATAACTTGATATTATAAATTTTATTAAAGATAAATAATATGCGAATAGCAGATAATTACATAAGTAAATCCTTTTTGTTTAACCTGAATAAGTCCAAGATGAATTTAGTTGGATTGCAGGCAGATATTGCAACAGGAAAAACAATTCAAAATTCTTCCGAATCTCCATTGAGTGCCGGAAGGATTTCGCGTTTGCAAAACCAGCTGTCAAATATTGATACGTATAGTAAGAATATAGACAACGGGTTGAGTTATTTGAGTGCCACGACAAAAGCAATGGAAGGAATGCAGACTGAAACGCAGTCGATGATTGACAATCTGACGCAGGCAGCTAATCCCATTAACGCGACAAATCTGCCTTCATTCGCGCAAAAACTGAAATTGGGATTGCAGGCTATAGTTCAGTACGCCGGAACTGAAGTTGACGGCAAATATGTTTTTTCCGGAACAAACAGCAGTTCGGCACCATATTCGCAGAATGCAGCGTGGTTTGGAGGAGCTGCAGATACAAGCGGTTCGCAGTCTATTAAAATCACAACAGGCACTGAACAAAAGATTAATGTAACTGCAGATGAATTGTTTAATTCTGTTGTCAGCCAAACCGGAACGATTGACAAAGCATCAGCAAAAGGAAGCACTATCCAAAATACAACTGAAATTCAAGATGCTGCCGGTGTTAAATACTCGGCAATAACAACATATACCAAAACCGGAGACAACGCTTATATGATGCAGGTGAATGTGAAAAACTCCGATGGCACTACTGTAACAAGCAAACAATCACAGTTAGGTTTTGATGCTGCAACAGGGAAGTTAACTTCTGTTGACGGTTCTGCATCGCGCCGGATGACAATAAACGACCAGTCAACAAAATTAAACTTTAGTATTGATATGACAGGACTGAGCGAAAGCACAAAGAGCGCGGTTTCTACAAAAACAACTCAACCGACAAATATGCTTAACGCGATTCAGTCCATTATAGACGGGCTTAACCAAGGGCAGCTGCCGACAGATGCTCAGACAAAATTACTTGCGGATTTAAATACTAATATTATACAAAAAATGGCTGAAGCAGGCGGTGTTCAAAACAGACTTACTTCTACAAGTGATATGATGCAGAACCAGCAGCTTGAACTGCAGAATTTACTCTCCAAGGAACAGGACACGGATATCGCGAAAACCACGATTGAAATGCAGTCAGCGCAAACCACCGCTGATATATTATATAAAACTTCGGCAATGCTGCTTCCAAAATCCCTGATTGACTTCCTATGAAACGCGGCAGCGGATCAATATATGGATTTATTCTTGGATTATTTTCTATTTTTGGCGCGTTCTTGTTTGAAGGCGGCAGTATGCAGGCGTTGTTCTTGGGACCTGCAATGCTTATTGTTTTCGGCGGAACTTTTTCTGCTGTGATTATCGGATTCGGGATAGAAAAATTTCTTATGATGTTCTCATTGATTCGGAAAGCATACTTTCCCGAGCAGTATGACGTACCCTGGTTGATAGAACTATTTTCGGAACTTGCAATAAGGGGAAGGCAAAACGGACTTCTTTCAATTGAAAAGGATATAGACAGGTTTGAACACTATTTCACTCGCAAACTGATGCGTCTTTTACTAGATGGTTCAGATGCAGATTCATTAGAATCGATAGCTCGATTTGAAATGAAAGCTATGCAGGAGCGTCATATGTCAAATATTACAATTTTTTCAAAGATGGGCGGTTATGCCCCGACAATGGGAATATTAGGTACAGTTTTGGGGCTAATAATGACACTGGCAAATGCAGGGAGCGATCCCGCGATGTTAATTCATAATATTGCCTCGGCATTTATAGCAACACTATGGGGTGTTTTTACAGCTAACATATTTTGGTTACCAATTGGCGATAAATTAAAGCAATGTCACATAGAAGAGAAACGCTTGATGGAGGTATCCCTGGAGGGAGTCCTGGCACTCCACAGCGGGGAAGTCCCGTCCCTCATCAAGGCAAGAATGGCAAGCCTCCTTTCGCAAAACGAACAAAACCTCGTCCTCGCGTAATACACGAAGACGAATTGTTCGGAGAAGAGGCTGAAAGCAGTGATCGCTACATAATAACGTATGCCGACTTAATCACGTTGTTATTAGGATTGTTTATATTGCTATATGCTTTTTCAAATATTGATCTGCAAAAGTATCGGCGTGTTGTTCAAGTTGCGGGACAAGTATTTGGCAATTATGACAGCAGCAAAGTCGCGACACGAATGTCTTCTGCAGCAGGAACTTCGGTAATTCCCAAAAGCGATCCGTTTAACAAACTACGGGATCAAGTACGTCAGGCACTTGATGAAAATAATATGTCAAGCGCGGTGAAACTCGTGCAAAACGAGCGTGGTATTACAATTCGTATTCAGGATGATATCCTGTTTATTTCCGGCAGAGCGGAGCTTACAGAATATTCGAAACTAATATTACAGAAGTTGGCACCGGCATTGCGGGCACTGCCAAATGATATACGGATTGAAGGACATACAGATACAATTCCGGTAGCAGGAAACCAATTTCCTTCAAATTGGCATCTTTCGGTTGCACGGGCAACAAATGCAGGTTATTTCCTGATGAATCAGCAGGGATTGCAGCCGGGGAGAGTTTCGGTTGTCGGGTACGCGGAATATCGTCCCATTTCAACAAATCAATCTCCCGAAGGCCGGTCAAATAACCGGCGTGTTGATATAGTGATTTTAAATTAATTCAGCTTTTTTCGATTATATGGAAAAATCTCCCTATTTTTTGATAGTATTTTTTAAGAATAATAAATTATGATAAAACCGGAGTCAAGTAAAGGAAAAGTTATGAAACTGCAGACATACCAATTTGGGGAAGTCGAATTTGATGACAATATAATAATGTCGTTTCAAGAAGGAATCATTGGATTTGAAAATCTCACCAAATATGTGCTATTGACTCAAGAGGATGGCCTGTTCCACTGGTTAACCTCGGTTGAAGAGCCTGAGATTGTTTTTCCTTTAATCCAAGTCAAGTTGTTGATGAAGGATTATAGCGAAGTTGAAGGTTATGAAGCATTCGGCATTGTAAAGTTTGACAAAAACCCATCGAATATTACGGTGAACCTTAAGGCACCTGTCTATTTAGACCAGGATAACAAAAGCGGTTTCCAAATGATATTTGACAATGATAAATACCCTATTGATTATAAACTCTTTGTAGAAAATTAGAGCAGCAAGCACTATGTTAGTACTTTCAAGGAAAATAAACGAGAAAATTCGTATCGGTCCCGATATTGTTATCAGTATTGTTGCTGTATCCGAAACACAAATTAAGATTGGTATTGAAGCCCCCGTCAGCGTGAAGATATTGCGGGCTGAATTATACGAAAAAGTTAAAGATGAGAACAGGCAGGCAGCGGAAGTGCTTAAAGAAGTTAAATTGCCGGCAGAGCTTGGGAAATTGAAAATAAATATACTTGATAATAATGGTTGATTCTGTATTACCCGGAGATTCTAAACGCAGGTTCAAAATACTGTTGGTTGATGATTCAGATGTGGTGCTTCACGCGTTGAAGAACTTCTTTGAGGATTTCAATTTTACTGTTGTTACCTGTGCTGATGGTTTAGAGGGATTGAAGACAGCGGTAGAATTAAAACCCAACATCATAATTCTGGATTTAATGATGCCGAATTTCGATGGGATAAAAATGCTTCAAGTGAAAAAAGTGCTTGTAGAGATAAAGGATATACCCGTAATTGTCATTAGCGCGAACACGGATAAGCGCAACGTGCTGGCGGCAATTGAAGCGGGTGCAGACCGTGTTATTTCCAAACCGCTGAATAAAGAGACCATAATAAGGTGTGTTAATGAAGTACTTGGTGAAAAATTGTTCGATAAGGAACAGAAAACAAAAATTATTAGCGCGCTTGATCAGGCTGAAATGGTGGCTGAACTAACCAAAATATTTTTGCAGACATCTCAGCATAAAAAGGAACAATTGCTTTTAGGGTTACAGAAACGAGATTATAAATTAGTTCAAACAATTGCTCACGAGATAAAAGGTGCCGGCGGCACTATAGGCCAGCATCACCTTTCAAAAATCGCCTCAGAAATTGAACGCAAAGATGCATTTACAAATACAGACTGGATGTTTGTTCAATTAAAATGCGAACAACTGGTGCAAGGCTTAAATAAATTAGAAGAAGAATATCAATTATCCTTAAACGGGAAGATAAACTAACGGCTTATGTTAATAATTGTTGGTGCAATAGTAGTTTTGGCAGGTGTTGTAATTGGTTTTACAATGGCAGGAGGAAAGCTTGCTGTTTTGATACAGGTATCGGAATTCGTGACCATTGGCGGCGCGGTGATTGGCAGTTTGCTGATTTCTGCATCACCTCCGCTCATTAAAAAAATGATTGCAGCTATTCCGAAAGCAATTTCGGGAAGCCATACATCAAAGAAAGATTATTTAGAGCTGTTAAAAGCTTTCTATGACCTTTTTTTGATCGCGCAACGGGACGGACTCTTGGCAATCGAAAAGCATATAGAAAAGCCAAAGGAAAGCGAAATTCTTTCTAGGAACAAAAGTTTTCTCCACAACGCGGTGGCACTTGCATTTTTTTGTGATACACTAAAGGTAATGCTTTCAGGGGGTGTGCCCCCGCACGAATTAGAATCATTAATGGAGGTTGAAATTGAAACTTTTGAATTGGAGTCTATGCCTGTTCCCGCGTTGATTAATAAAGTTGGCGATGCACTTCCCGGATTGGGAATTGTTGCCGCGGTGCTTGGCATTATTGTAACGATGGGGTCTATTAATGCCGGCGCGGAAAAGGTGGGGCATCACGTTGCAGCTGCTTTAGTGGGGACGTTTCTTGGCGTGCTTTTATCTTATGGTTTCGTTGGACCCCTTGCTGCAAATGTTGAACATTGCATTGAAGGAGATATCCGGTATTTAGTAACAATAAAATCTTCGATAGTTGCCTATGCAAAAGGTAATCCGCCAATTGTTGCAGTTGAAATTGCCCGCAGGACAATTTTTTCCGATAATCGACCGTCTTTCACTGAACTTGAATCCTATCTAAGAGGGAAATAGCTAATGTCGAATAGTGATGCCCCGATAATCATAAAGAAAATTAAAAAAGGCGGGCACGGGCACCACGGCGGCGCGTGGAAAGTAGCGTATGCAGATTTCGTGACTGCTATGATGGCACTGTTTATCGTGCTCTGGATAATGGCGCAGGGAAAAGAAGTACAAGATTCGGTTGCAAAATATTTCAAAAATCCGATGGGGTTAGGTCAGGGTCCAAAGATTATTGAAGGCAACAAGGCAATAGTTTCAGATCCCAATTTGATCGAGGAGGTGCGTGCTATTGAAGAAAAGGAAGCTGCAGAAAAAAAACTAAAAGAAATGAGCGATGAAATCAAGAAAGAACTTGAACAGACTCCTGAATTTGAGCAGATAGCCTCTTTTGTTAAAATGGAAATGACCAATGAAGGATTGCGGATTGAATTACTTGATTCCTCAAAAATTAACGATATTTTTTTTGAAATAGGTACTGCTAAGTTGAATTTGAAAGCACAACACCTTTTGGAGAAGATAGGTGCTGAACTTTCGAAAATGCCAAACGGGATTGTTATTGAAGGTCATACTGATGCACGACCGTTTTCGAATGGCGGACAAGGCTACACGAATTATGAATTAAGTGCCGACAGAGCAAACGGCGCGAGGCGCGCGTTGCAATACGGCGGTTTGGCTGAAACCCAAATCCGAGAGATACGCGGCTATGCAGATAAAAAATTGAAAAACCCAAGTGATCCGAACGATTTAGTCAATCGGCGAATCAGTATTATAGTTAAATACCCCGGTGCAAAATGAGTGATTTTATTTTAATAATGGAAGACGATCCGTTTACTCAACAGTTTTATTCATATCTTTTTCGCAGAACCCCGTATGAAATTAAGGTAACAGATAATGGCGATGAATTCTTGCAGCTATTGGAAGAGCGGGAGGTAACATTGATTATTCTTGACATTAATTTGAAGAACACCTATCTAAACGATGAAAAAGTGGATGGAGTGATGCTTTCACAATTGATAAAATCTAACCCTATACATTCGCATATTCCGGTAATACTAGTAACTGCATACCAGAACAAAATGAACGGCCGTGACCTGCTATCCGAGAGTAGGGCAGACGATTATATCCTAAAACCTATAACTGATTTTAATGACTTGTTAGTGAAAATCCAGAGGTTGACAATTGTCGATGGTGCCTGACCGGATATTAATAGTTGAAGATGACTCGGATACCCGGTTCATTCTAGAGCGTTCATTAGCAAAGAATTCTTTTGAAGTTCAAACGGCTGCTAACGGGCTTGAAGCATTGCGGAAATTGGATAATTTTAATCCGCACGTTATTCTTGCTGATTGGACTATGCCGCAAATGGATGGTATTCAACTATGCAACATAGTGAAGCAAGACGAAAAATATAAATTGATGTATTTTATTCTCCTGACCGCGCGCTCATCGCTGAAGGACCGCGTTATGGGTTTGGATGTTGGTGCAGATGACTTTTTAGTGAAGCCGGTTGAAAACCAGGAATTGTTCGCGCGTATTAGGTCGGGTATTAGAATTTATAAATTGCAAAGTGAATTACGCGAAATTGAGCATAGCAAAGCAATCGTGGAATTGGCGTGCGCGCTTGGGCATCAGATAAATAATCCGTTGACAAGCCTTGTAGCGACAATAAAAAATATTCAAATGGATTTGCCTGATTTGCAGCAAGAAAAACACAAGGAAGATTTTGATATTCTTGACCAGGCAATAGACCGGATTAAAAAATCGGTGGATGCATTGCAAAATATTAGTGATCCAGAGATAGTGAAGTATATCGATGGGAAACTTATGGTCAAAATAGTTTGACGAAGACCAACTGAGCTATCTATGCTTGAACGAATAATAAACATTGAACCCGGATTTGATTTCAAACGGCAGCAACATAAGTCGCCCCATTTTGATAAGATGTTTTCTCACGTGCTTGACGGAAAACAGGCAGGAAGTGATACAGCTAACCTTTCACCGGCGGCAATTTTTTTGCAAAAAATGCGATGGCAATTGTTAAAATTGAAGCAGCACGGAGCCGAAAAAGTTGAACTTCGCTTTATTGTAGATGGACTTGAATTTGAAGCCGAACTTGAAGTTTCGATTCAGAATGCAGGGCGGCAAAAATTTTACGTGTATGACTATTTTACAGATGGCGGAAAGCGGATGCGTTGTGGTACGCTCTATTCGCTGGATAAGAGGAACTTGACTGAAATATCGGATTATGAACTGGCTCCTTTGACAACGACAAAAATTTATTTTGATCGCGCGGTATCGGATAGCCTGCACCACGATTTGCCGTTTAGCTCATTGCCTGAAGTCAGCTGGTTTGAACATTTGGTACCGAAGCTAAAGAGTGAGTTTGAAAATATTTACACGGGTGCTTTAGCATTTGTAGAGAAGGTTTTGCAAGCCCCTACAAGCAGATTACAGCATACACAACAAAATACATCCGTGCTTGAATTGGAAAGATTTACGATAGAAGAACTTTAATGGAATTTTCGGAAACACTTGATTCTCAACAACAGGGACGCATTTTTCGTTCGATAGATGAATTTAGAATGCTGCAGGAACTGCCGGGCAGCAGACCGCTAGCGATGGTTGATGCTGATGGCAAGATACTGTATGCTACTCAATCGTTTTCAACGTGGTTTGGGCTTTCCCAAGGACACTTGATAGCTGACTTGCTTTCTGAACCTGCCCTGAATAATTTTATTCAAGGGCTGGAGCGGAGTAATTATCGAGGGATTCAAATTGACATAATGGCAGGCAAAGTTGAGGGCGAGTTGGAGGGGTTTATGGTGGATATGGAGCGTGTTTTAATCGGTAATAAAGAACTTCTGTTGTTATTATTTACCTTCTCAGCCGAGCGCGTGTTTTTCGAGAATCGTATCAACACATTGCATAATGCATTAGATTACGGCAATATTCCTGTAATCATTACCGATCTAAAAGGCAATATTACATATTCAACACGGTCATTTGAAGATATTGTAGGAAAAAAAATTGACAAAATATTTCACGCCTATTTTCCTCAAACAATGGAAGCTCTTATTCCGGAGGAGGAAAATTATTTTTTATGCTCTGCAATCGAGAATAAATTGCCGTGGCATTGTATGGTATCCGGTACCGGTGCAGATGGCACTATGTGGTTCAAGGAAATTCAATTAACCCCGGTTATTCAAGAAACTACTAATCTTAATCATTTTATTATTACCGCGCACGATATTACACATCATCTGCAGAAGAATTTTTTAATTCGCCAGTCGGAAGAGCGGCAGAGGTCTATAATCAATAATATTTCTGATATGCTGCTGATTCTCAAAGCTGACACTGCTGAAATCACTATTGACAATGCAAATGATAATTTCCTTGATTTTATCGGGATGACTAAATTTACCGCTATCGGAAGACAGGCAGAGAAAATATTACAGCCCGATATGTATTTGCTGATTCTCAATTCAATACCTGCTTTTAATGAACCCGGTAAAGTGCAGCTATCTGTTCCTTTTCTTGAAAAAATCAGGCAGCGCAGTTATACATTAAAAATGACTTATACAGATGATATTAACGAGGATTATCGTTACTATATTATCACGTTGACTGACATTACCGAACAAATTGAACACGAAGATAAATTGCAAAGGGCTTATGAAAAAGAAACTCAGTTGAATAAACTGAAATCTGCTTTTCTTGCAAATATGTCACACGAAATCAGAACTCCTTCAATGGCAATTATTGGCTATGCTAATTTGTTGTGTGATGATATTTCGGATGGTATTTTCGATTCCGTGAAAGAAATGACAGGTTACTTGCGTGACGGCGTTAAGCGAATGCTAAAGCTGATTGACAACATCGTGGAAGTTTCAATGATAGAATCGGGGGATTACAATTTTCAATTCGAAAATAAGATTTTCAATGAATTAGTTGAGGCATCTTTTAAGGAGCTTATTCATCTGGCAGCCGATAAGCAAGTTACTATCAGCTTGGACTTTGATGAGAATTGCAAGGACATAGTAACTGACGAAAGCAAGTTTAAGAAGATATTTGAAGCAGTTATTGATAACGCGATTAAATATAATTCACCCGGCGGCAGGGTCGTGATAAAAACAGTTTCCTCAAGCACTGCTCTTACTGCATATATATCAGATACGGGAAGAGGAATTGACGAGAAAAAAATCGATAAAATTCTTGAACCTTTTGTTCAGGAAGAAGATGAAGGGCATAAACGCCGATATGAAGGCGCGGGGCTTGGATTAACCATAGCTTACCGATTGACAAAAGCCTTAAAGGGTGAATTGAAAGTAAAAAGTCAGTCTAGCGAAGGAACTACGGTAATAATTAAATTCCCGCTGAAACAACAAGATTGATATTTTGGTATAAAATGCACATATTTTATACCAAACCGATAACCGGTTAAACTATGCTTGGATTATTTATGAAGAAATTTTTATCGTATAGCATTCTGCTCAAATTTTTATCGGTTTGGTATTTGCCTATTTGATACAAGGCTTCTTTGTCACTCAGGTCTAATATTGCTTTTATGGTGATGTTCTTTGCCGGCAAAACCATTGTCAAAGAAAAAGGGCATCTTCGAAATCTTACCCTGCTGTTCGGGAGTTAATGATGCATAGACATCCATTTTATGGTTTGCTATAGCCATAGCAATTTTATTTTTGATAGAGAGTATCTTTTCTTCCAATTCAAGAAACTTTTTCCTGTCAATTGTTCCTTTGCCGATTAATTCCCTTTTGTCAATCATTGTTTTCTGCATATCTGCCTGCAAATCAATAATGTTTTTTTGATGTATGCCGCGTAAGCTGTTTAATTTTGCTTCTTGTTCCTCTGATAAATTTAGAGATTTCAGTTTTTCCATAACCAATTTCCCTTTGCGCGGCTGGGCAAATATTGAACTAATAATACCTGCCGATAAAACCATCGCGAGGGCGATAACTATAATACGTTTCATATTGTTGACTCTTTCTTTAAATTAATAAATTATTTTATTGCTGTAAGTTTAGACAAGTAATAGAAAGAAAAAGTTTAACTGTTTATACCAAACCGACAACAAGTTGAATAGTATGCCGATACAAAGTAAATGGAATGCTCGCGGCGATACTCCAAACGAGTAAAATTTGAATAACAGTGAGCGAGTGCCGCGAGAGAAGCGGCGCGATGCTCACGGTAAAACGCGCAGAACCCAATCGCTCCTCTCCGTAGTAGGCGAACTTACCAATCACTATCACCAAAAAGTTTCTGATTACACCTAAAAAATGTAGTATTTTAGAAAAGACTTTTTTATTGATTTTTAGGATGACCGGAAATTGAGATTACTGCTGACAGGCGGGCTTGATATATAGGCAATGTAATGAAATCTTAATTGGACATAGAATATAATGTACTTTCAACCTATCTTATGGCACAAAACTCGAAGATACTAATGACTATGAAAAATAGTATATGCTAAATTATGTTTGGGCAGCATTGATCTTCCTCGGTTTAAGTGCTGCCATTATATCAGACTTAAAGGATTCGGCTGCTGACACATACCGTGATGGTAAATTTCTTACGGCTTACTACAAACCTGAACGTGAAGCTATCCAAACCGGAAAGAAAATTCCTGCTGTTATCACTGTTTCTGCAGATGCAGCAAAAAAATTTTACTCAAAAGAAATTTCGAATGATATAGTATTCAAGTCTCAAGTTGCAATAGATTCAAATCTTACTGCTGATGCTGTTCTTATAATTACGGATGACGTGCCGTCAATAATTAAAACAATTGCAAAATCATCGGGAAAACCCAATGATATTACCGCGGTAATAAAGTTTTCAAAAAGCTGCGGAGCGGGTATGCCCGGAAATATTGAAATTAAATTTGAAGAGATTTCTTTTGCAAAAATGAATGAGGTTACATCGTCATTATTAGACTATGTTGATAAGGCAGTAACAATCTCGATAGGCTTAGTTGGCGTTATGGCATTTTGGCTTGGAATTATGAAAATTGCTGATAGTGCAGGAGTTATTTCAATGATTTCACGTGTACTTTCCCCTTTAATACGAAAGCTTTTTCCAGATGTGCCCAAAAATCATCCTGCAATCGGCGCGATGGTTATGAATATCTCCGCTAATATTCTTGGATTGGGAAACGCTGCAACGCCGTTTGGATTAAAAGCAATGGAAGAGCTTGATAAAATTAATCCGGAAAAAGGAACAGCAACAAATGCAATGTGTATGTTCCTTACTATCAATACGGCAGGTATGACGTTGATTCCTGCCACGGCAATAGCATTGCGTGCAGCGGCGGGAAGCAGCGAGCCTTCTTGTATAATTGGCACATCACTTTTTGGCTCCGGGTGCGCGACTGTTATGGGAATTATTGCCGCGAAAATTTTAGAAAATTTCCCGTTAAAAGGAAAATCTTTTTTTTCTATGCTGAAGGAAAACAGTAATTTATTTTTGTTACTTGTTTTTATTATCGGTGTAATTGCAGCATTTTTTTTCTTTGGAGGGAATGTAGTTTTTGCTTCACCTTCATTACAAGGCAGTTTAACTGCAAATATTATTAAGTTAATTTCAGTGATAACTATACCGGGCTTGATTATTTTTTTTATCACGCTTGGTTTTATTAATAAAGTGAAAGTATATGAACAGTTTATTGAAGGCGCGAAAGAAGGTTTTAACATCGCGATAAAAATTATTCCGTACTTAGTTGCAATGCTTGGAGCAATAGCAATATTCAGAGCCGGCGGAGCAATGGATTGGTTAGTTTATTTATTGCGATATGTTACAGACCCGCTTGGAATGCCGGCAGAAGCATTGCCTATGGCTTTGATGCGCCCCCTTTCCGGAAGTGGTTCGCTTGCAGTTATGGCTGAGATTATGTCGTTTCACGGACCGGATTCATTTATCGGGAAATTAGTTTCTACATTTTATGGAAGCTCAGAAACAACATTTTACGTGCTCGCCGTATATTTTGGATCAGTGCAAATAAAAAAGACTCGCCACGCGTTAGCAGCCGGATTAATAGCAGATATTGCCGGTATGTTGGGGGCTTTATTTATCGTCAGGATGCTGCTAAGATAATTCATTTGTATAATCATATACACCTGCCTGTTCCGGAATTTAGTATTTTTTCCTCTATTGCCGAATATTTAGCGTAATTTCTTTAGCGTGCTTTTCTAACATCATTTTTTTTGCTTAATTTCATTCAATAAAATTATTAAATCAATTAATTTCGAATCGTTAACAATTGTAGAAGATACTTACTATGTCAAATCAATTTATAGCTCACGTTGAGATACCGGTAACTGACCTTGATCAGGCAAAAGATTTTTATGAAAAAGTATTTGGATGGGATATTAAACCATTTGGGAAAGGGTATTATTTATTTAACACCCGTTCAGGAATGACAATCGGATTTAGGAAAACAGATATCATTCAATCAGGCAATACTACAATTTTTCACGTGAATGTAGATAGTATTGAAGCCCATTTAGACAGAGTGAAAACTTCCGGCGGGAAAGTTTTCCGTGAAAAAACAGTAATTCCTGTCTATGGCTGGTACGCGTTATTAAACGATCCCGATGGCAACACCATTGGTTTATTTCAAACTCACTAATATTTTAGGGCTTGTTCATAAATAAACTTAACAATTTCTCACGCGAAGATTATCTTGAGAAAATGAAAAATTATTTCTTAACAAGCCATTAGCTTACAGTTTACAATCATAAGATAAGTGAATAGTTTTAGTATCTTATTTGTTGACAAATTCTTTATTATTGTATCGCGGAGATAAATATGGCTTATAAAATTTTGGTTGTTGATGACGAAGTTGATCTCGAATTACTCGTCAAGCAGCATTTTAGAAGAAAAATTCGGGCAAATGAACTATCCTTTGTTTTTGCTCATAACGGGAAACTCGCTTTAGAAAAATTGGCGGAGGAAAAAGATATTGATGTAATGATGTCTGATATTAATATGCCCGAGATGGATGGACTTGTTTTACTTGATAATGTTATAGAGAAATATCCTTTGCTGCGTTCGGTTATAGTATCTGCTTATGGAGATATGAAGAACCTTCGCACCGCTATGAATAACGGCGCGTATGATTTTGTCACGAAGCCGATAGATTTTGACGATCTTGAAAAAACATTGCTAAAAACTATTACCGAGGTGCAGGCATTAAAAGAATCTCAAAAAGTTAAAGACCAGCTTGTTTCAGTAAGAAAAGAATTGGAAATAGGGCGGGAAATACAAAAAAGTTTTTTACCTACAACAATTCCCCAAGCCGCGGGATGGGAATTTGCTGCTCATTTCCAGCCTGCTAAGGAAGTGGCAGGTGATTTCTATGATATATTCCCGATTTCCGATGGCAAAAAAATGTGTTTCATTTTAGGCGATGTCTGCGGTAAAGGTGTAGGGTCCGCGTTATTTATGACACTTGTTCGGAGTTTACTTCACGCGTTTGCAGGCATTAACGATAAAATTGAAAATATGACGTTGGCAACTGTTCAGATGGCGCACGACTATATCACGACCATTCACGAAGAGGCGAATATGTTCGCGACTCTTTTTTTTGGCGTGCTTGATTTGGAAACAGGGGAGGTGAGTTATATAAACGGCGGACATTGTTCCCCCTTGATACTTTCACAATCAGGTGAATTTAAAGAACTGGAACCTACCGGACCTGTTCTTGGTATGTTTCCTTCAAATGATTTTGAAGTAGGCTATGCTAAAATTGAACACGGTGATTTACTTTTTATTTATACAGATGGTGCCACTGACTGCACTAATCAAGCTTTGGAATTATACAGTGAAGAAAGACTCTTGGAATTCTCCAAAATAAATAAAGGACTTTCCGCGAGCGGTTTTCTTGATGCGCTGATGGTTGAACTGACTTCTTTTATGAACGGGTGGGATCAGTTTGACGATATAACTCTTATGACAATTAAAAGATAATATTTCATATTTAGATGCGAGTAAATTATGCAAAGAATCTCTTGGCGCGTTAAGTTGTTCATATTTTTCGGTCTTGTTGCCTTGATTCCATTGGGGATTTCAGGGTGGAATATGATCGGAATTGCAGATGATGAATTTAAGAGCAGTACCAATTCAGAGTTGAGTTCCGTTGTCGGGCAAATATCTTCTCAAATCAATAACAGCTTTACCAACCAATGGATGCAGCCGCTGTTTTTATTAAAAACAACTTTAGAGGGACAGACTCTCGGGCTAAGCGAAAAATTGGCTTTGGTGGAAGCAACAACGAAAGATGTGAAGGAACTTTTGTGTATTCAAGTTTTTGTGAAAACAGGAACGGATAGCTATCAGTTAGCTTTTCAGACGGCAAAAGATTCCATTAAAGCAAATAAGGAAGCCGCCAATATTAATTCTACGGTATTTCTTCAGCCAAACGGTGTAAAAGAATTTGACAAAAATGTAATTATTAAACAGGCACCGGCTTATCAGCCATCTATTCAACGATGGACTATGAGGATTGCTATGCCTATGCACATAGGCAATATTTCTGCAATTGTCACGGCATTAGTTGATTTAAATTCTCTATCCGCTTATCTGGAAGGACACTACTACGCGAAAACGGGTAACATTTATATACTTGATCATAATGGAAGGGTACTTTTTAGGAAAGATTCTCCGGCGTTGAGCGACCTTGAAGTCGTCCGAAATGTAACGGAACAATTAAAATCAGGGAATAGGTCGCTTGGTACAAACTCTTACAAATCTCCGGAAGGCGATAAAATTATTAGTTGTTTTTCTTTCCCCGAGAACTTGGATTGGGCTGTTATAGCCGAGATAAAAGAAGCTAAAGCTTATGAACCTGTTTTCAAGATTCGCAAAACACTTATGTTGTGGCTGTTATTCGGGATTGGTGTAGCGGTGCTGGGCGGATTTTTGTTTTCCAACGATATTAGCAAGCCCATAATCAGTCTCGCGAAAGAAGCCGCGAAAGTCGCGAAAGGAAATTTTGATATTTCTGCAGGCTATAAAGGAAAAGATGCAATCGGCGTTTTGGGCACTACACTTGAATCAATGGGGCAATCCTTAAAAGCAAGTTTCGCGCAGATTGCCGAACAAAACAGACTGTTAGAAGAATATAACAGGACTTTGGAGATTAAGGTTGAAGAGCGGACAGTTCAATTGAAAGAAAAGAATGAAGCTTTAGAAGATACTCTTACAAAATTGAAAGAAACTCAAGACCAATTAGTTATGCAGCAAAAGCTGGCATCGTTGGGACAACTTACCGCGGGTATCGCGCACGAGATAAAAAACCCGTTGAACTTTGTTAACAACTTCGCCAAACTATCGGTAGGGCTGGTGGATGAAATTAAAGAAGAACTTGAACGCTGCAAAGATAATACAGCGGAAATAGATATGGGTTACGTTGATGAAATTCTTGGCGATATTCAAACAAATGTCAAAAAAATTGCCGAACACGGTACGCGCGCGGATAACATTGTTAAAAATATGTTAGAACATTCCCGCTCCGATAAAGGCGAATACACCAAAACGGATATCAACAAACTATTGGATGAATCCATCCATCTTTCGTATCACGGGACAAAAACGCAGGATATAGAGTTTAATTGTATTTTGGAATTTAACCTTGATAAGTCCATTGCTCCGGTAAACTTGAATGCACAGGCTCTTTCACAGGTGTTTATCAATTTGAGCAATAATTCATTCTATGCTCTCAAGAAAAAAAGCATAGGCAATCCCGGGTATGAACCAAAGTTTTCGGTAACATCAAAAGATACTAACACTTTCATTGAAATAACCTTCCGCGATAACGGAACCGGTATGCCGGAGGAAGTAGTCAAAAAAGTATTTGAACCTTTCTACACCACAAAGCCCACAGGCGAGGGAACAGGACTTGGGCTTTCGTTGAGTTTTGATATTGTAAATCAAATGCACCGCGGCGAAATGGCAGTAAAATCCGAAGACGGAAAATATACCGAATTCACCATAAAATTGGCAAAGAATTTGACATCAGTTTAGCCGGCAAATTGAATAAAAGTTATTTGCCATTTTCGAAAAAATCTAATTTATTTTGCCTGACCGCTTGATTACATCCTAATTCATTGGTACTTGAGCATATACGTGGAAAATTATGACAGTCAATAAACGCTAAGAAATTGCTTTTCCCAAGGAATTTATTTATTTCTAAACTTTTTTGTCGCGTACCCCGGCTAAAGATAAAATTTGTTTTTTTATTCCTTTGCCTTTAACTTTACTCTTACTATTTTTTGTATCTGAATCCTAACATTCGTTATTAACTATAAGGTTTATATGAATCGTATTGAATATTTTCTTTCCGAATCATTATCGGAAAAAGTTTCTTCTCGTCTCGCGTCGTGGGACGAGCATTCAGTCATTGACCGGCTCTGGAAAAAAGACCCTTCTGTATGGAAGGAATTGCCCGGTGAGCAGTCTGAAATTTCTAATCGTCTTGACTGGCTTTCACTGCCCGAGACACCTATTGAACAACTCGAAGCACTGACTGCATTTGCCGACAGCGTGAAAGGCCAATTCGATAACGTGTTCGTGCTGGGTATGGGCGGCAGTTCATTGGCACCTGAAGTGTTTGCAAAAACTTTTGGCAGTCAGCCCGGTTACCCGAAACTCAATATCGTTGATAACACGCACCCCGCGTACGTGCGTTCAATACTTGCAAACTACGATATGACGCGTTCAATTTTTTTGATGGCAAGTAAATCCGGCGGCACTGCTGAAACTAATTCTTTCTATTATGTTTTCCGCGAAGAACTATCGAAGACCATTAATAACCCGGATTCGCATTTTGTCGCGCTCACCGACCCTGGTACTTCTCTCTCGAAACTCGCGGCAGACAAAGCTTTCCTCAAGTGCATTTCCACTCCTCCCGATGTCGGCGGCAGATACTCCGCGCTTACTCCTTTTGGCGCGCTGCCTATGGCAATGATTGGAATGGATGTTGTTAAGTTTTTTGAATCTGCAAAAGAATTACAGCTGCAATGCAAACCCGGTGATTTTGCAATTAATAATCCGGGTGCTAAACTTGGCGCGGTACTTGGCGAGTTGTCGCTTGAAGGATTTGATAAAGTAACTTTCATAACAAGCAATGCCGTTTCATCGTTTCCGCAATGGATTGAACAGCTTGTTGCTGAAAGTTCCGGCAAAGAAAGTAAAGGTATATTGCCTGTTGAAGGCGAGCCGGATGTTGATTTATATACTTACGGAGCTGACCGCGTGTTTGTTATATTAAAAGTTGCCGGTATAGATGAAAAACGTCTGCACGACGCGGAATCAGTGTTGCGCGACGCGGGGAAGCCTGTTATTGTTATTGAACTTGAAAACGTCTATGGACTCGCGCAGGAAATTTATAGGTGGGAATTTGCAACCGCGGCAGCCTGCATAGTGCTTGCAGTAAACCCGTTCGACCAGCCGAACGTGCAGCTTGCTAAATCTCTTGCTAACGAAAGTCTTAAAACATATAAAGAAACCGGTAAACTTCCCGAAGAGCAGGTTGCAGTTGGCAGTGATGGCATTGAAGTACTCGGCTCAGGATTAGCATCAACAGTAAAAGAAGCATTCACCACTTTTTTAAATCAATCGCAAGAGGGCGATTACGCGGCAGTGCTTGCATTCACACCATACAGCAATGATATCAGCAACGCGGTTCAGAAATTAAAATTAGCTATTCTAAAAAAATATAAGATAGCAGTCACCTCCGGTTACGGACCGCGGTTTCTACACTCGACAGGGCAATTGCACAAAGGCGGGAAAAACGATGGTTTGTTTATCCAGCTTGTTGATACTGCAGCACCCGATTTGGATGTACCGGGACAAGGCTATTCTTTCGGAACACTCATAACCGCGCAGGCGCAAGGCGATGCAAAGGCTCTTGATGACACAGGCAGGCGGCTTCTTCGGCTGAGGCTTACCGGTGATGTCGCGGCAGCCATTTCTAAACTTGCCGAATACGTGTGTTGAGTTGTTGAATGCATAAACACCCTGTTCTATATGAAATTAATACACGGGTATTCTTAAATAGTCCGTTTTATAATCCGAACCCGGATAAACCAAAGGCACGTCTTATAGATGTGCCTTTATCTTTTTGGGAATCGCTAAGCAGGCTTGGCGTTGACCACGTGTGGCTGATGGGAATCTGGAAAACCTCACCAGCCGTTATCAGGCATTGTTGTTTTCAGGAGGGACTTATTAACTCATATAACAGGGCATTGAAGGACTGGCGTGATGAAGATGTTATCGGTTCACCCTATTCAATTTATGAATATAAGCTGAACCCTGATATTGCAACGGAAGCTGAACTGCAAAAAGTCCGCTCTGCATTGCGCGAACTTGGAATCAGTCTCATTTTGGATTTTGTTGCTAATCATTTAAGCGCGGATTCAGTTTACCTCCGCGAATACCCCGGATTATTCATTCAATGTACAAACGAACTTTACAGCAGCGACACTCATTCATTTTTTTCCCATCCTTTGCATCCTGCAATTTCTTTCGCGCACGGGCGCGATCCTTTTTTCCCCGCGTGGACTGACACCGCGCAGCTGAACTATTTCAACCCTGAAACACGCTTGTTTATGATTGAGCAGCTTCGCTATGCTGCATCCCTATGCGATGGCGTTCGGTGTGATATGGCAATGCTTAACCTTAACAATGTTTTTCAAAACACGTGGGGCGGCATTTTAAGTGAAAATAATTTTCATAAACCGGAAACAGAATTCTGGAGTGATGCCATTAGTGCTATAAAAGTCGCGCATCCTGATTTCACGTTTATTGCTGAAGCTTACTGGGGGCTGGAATGGCAGCTGCAAAAATTAGGATTCAATTACACTTATGATAAACTTTTTCTTGACCTGCTAAAAAATGCGCCGCCGGAAAGTATCAGGGCACATCTCTATGCAGAAACAGAATACCAAAACAAGTCTGCACGCTTTATTGAAAACCACGATGAAGAACGCGCGATAGCATCTCTCGGGAAAGAACGATCGATAGCCGCCGCGGTTATTATCGGTACGGTACCCGGTATGTGCTTCTTCCACGATGGACAATTTTCCGGAAAGAAAATCAAACTGCCGCTGCAGTTAGGGCGTGAGCCAATTGAAAAACCTGTGCCAATTGTTCACAAAGCCTATCACCGGCTTTTGGAAATACTTAATCAGGATATTTTTCACCGCGGAGAATGGGAATTACTAATTACATCTTCATCGTGGGAAACAAATTTTACATACAACAACTTACTCGCGTGGCAATGGCAATTAGAGAAAAAGAAAATTCTCGTTGTTGTAAATTACTCCCCCGCGCCTGCACAATGCCGAATAAAACTCGTGCTTGCAGGTTTTGGCGAAATCATTGAACTAACCGACTTGTGGCACAACGAAAAATACCTCCGGTCGGCAGAAGAAGCACAAAATCAGGGATTATTTATTGATTTGAAGGCTTGGGATTGCCATATTTTGGAAATTGTATGAAATGTGACAATATATTGGCTGCCAAAACAGCGGCGCGCGGCTAATTTTTAGAATTAAGTATTTAGTTAGATGATATCAGCTTAGAGAGCATAAATGATTGTTGATAAAAAACAGATGGAAACACAGTTCGAGATTCTTGTTGTTGAAGATACTCCCGCGAGCCTCCTTATACTCAAGCATATTCTTACAACAAATGGATACCTCGTACGAACGGCTTCCTGCGGATTATCAGCATTGCAGTTGGTGGAAGATAAAGCCCCCGACCTAATATTACTTGATGTAATAATGCCTGATATCGATGGATTCGAGGTTTGCCGCCGTCTGAAAGCCGATGATAATTTCAAAGGAATTCCTGTACTATTTATCAGTGCTATGGGTGAAACATCGGAAAAGGTACGAGGCTTTGAGGCAGGAGGGTTAGACTTTATTACCAAACCGTTTAACACTTTGGAAGTGCTGGCAAGAGTTAAGCTTCATTTAACATTGAATGAATTAACCCTGCGTCTGGAACAAAAAGTGGAGGAAAGAACAATGCAGCTGATGGAGGTTAACCTAAAGCTGCAGGAGGAAATTGCCGAACGCGCTTCTGCCGAACAAGAAAAGAATATGGGAGCAATAGCTTTGCAGGAAAGTGTTGCATTGCACAGGACTATTCTTCAGACCGCGATGGACGGTTTTTGGCTGGTTGATATGCAGGGGAATATATTGGAAGTAAATGAAGCCTATTGCAGGATGAGCGGCTTTAGCACTTATGAATTGATGTCTATGACTATCTCTGATCCGGAAGTTGTAGAAACCAATCGCGATACAGAAGCCTATATACGAAAAATAACCGCAATTCTTGAAGACAGTTTCGAAACTATACACCGCCGCAAGGATGGATCACTTTTTAATGTTGAAGTCAGGATACAATATAAGCCCGCTAACGGCGGTTTGATTGTCGTGTTTATCCGCGATATTACACTGCGTAAGCAGGCTGAAGAAGAACTCAAGAAGAGCGAGGAGAAATTTTCTAAGGCATTTATAATTTGTCCTGAAGCAATGTTTATAACTTCATTAGATGATAGTAAATTCATTGATGTTAACGATGTATTTATTAAGTTAACCGGTTTCCGGAAAGAAGAAGTGATAGGCAGTACTTTATCCGAATTGAATCTATGTGTTGATGACAATCAAAGAAAACAGTTATATGAGGAAATTCTTAAGAATGGTTTTATTAAAAACAAACCTATTCAATATAGAATGAAAACCGGTAAGATTTTTGATTTTTTGATATCGAGCGAAATTATAGAACTTGAAGGCAGGCAATGCTGTCTAAACTTTATGCCGGATGTTACCGAGCGCAATATTGCCGAAAAAGAAATTCGCCGATTATCTCAGGCTGTCAGGCAGAGTCCGGCATCTGTTATGATAACAGATGCTAAGGGGAAAATTGAATACGTGAACCATAAAGTTCTCGAGATAACAGGTTATTCTCTCGATGAATTAATCGGCAGCAACCCCAGTATTCTGAAATCAGGGGAAATGCCCGATGAAGTATATAGAGAACTTTGGAACACGATTTCTTCAGGCAGGGAATGGCGGGGTGACCTGCACAACAAAAAGAAAAATGGTGAAGACTACTGGGAGTCGGCTTTAATTTCGCCAATCTTCAACGACAATGGTGAAATAACTCACTATCTTTCATTAGAAGAAGATATCACTGAAAGAAAAGATATGATTAAGGAGCTGATTGTGGCTAAAGAAAAAGCTGAATTAGCAAACAATCTGAAAGATGCATTTATTGCAAATATCTCCCACGAAATTCGAACCCCGTTAAACGGTATCTTGGGTATGACTGCTTTAATTCACGATACTTACGCGCAGCAGGCATCAGAACAAGACCAAAGAATTTTTACATCCATCAAGCGGTCATCGAAAAGGCTGATTAATACAGTTGAACAGATTCTTAACTACTCCCGCCTGCAGATTGGAGATTTTCCGAATAACATCGTGCCCGTCTCTCTCGCTGAAACGCTGCAATTGCTTGTCGCGAAGTATAACAAATATGCTTTCGAAAAATTACTCAAAATAAATTTTATCTCCACCACTAACAATGATGATATAGTTTATATTGACAGCAGTGCCTTAAATACTATTCTCGAGAATCTTATTGATAATGCACTTAAATTTACGAATGAAGGTTCTGTAAACATCACGCTTGCTAAAGATAATCAATCAAATCTCTGCATTATAATAGCAGATACCGGAATCGGTATTTCCGAAGAATATCAATCTCATCTTTTTGAACCATATCTGCAGGAAGATACAGGTTACAGCCGGCCTTATGAAGGGCTGGGACTTGGACTTCCAATTGTAAAAAAACTTATTGATTTGAGCGGGTTTTCCATTTCTGTTAAAAGCAAAAAAAATGAAGGAACAGCATTTACTATTTGCTTTGATAATCAAAAAATAAAGCAGCTTGAAAACAGGACAGTGCCTGTTGAAAGAAAAATTATTAATACTTCAAAAATAATTCAGGGTAAGAAACCCGATATTCTAATTGTTGAAGATGATGAAACTAATCAATTTTTTGTAACTGCAATTCTTAAAAATGAATACAATATCGCGATTGCAGATAGTGTAGAAAAAGCCGTTAACCTTTTCGCGTACAAGTCTTTCGATTTAATATTGATGGACATCTCACTCAAAAACGGGTGTAATGGTTTGGAATTGACGGAGATAATTCGGAAAGGCAGCATCAATTCAGATATTCCGATTATCGCGGTAACAGGGCACGCCTTTGCCTCGGATCGCCGTAAAGCATTCGCAGCCGGCTGTAACGATTTTCTTACTAAACCTTTTAAAAGCTCGCAGTTACTTCTTAAAATAAAGGATTTTATCGGTTAGCAAGTTTCGTTTCGGATTGGTGTAAGAGACAACAACCTCACCCCTTAATCCCCTCTCCTATAAGGAGAGGGGAAATGATATAGATTGTAATTCCCTCTCCTTCGGGAGAGGGCAGGGTGAGGGGTTTCCTTTTCGGCTATATAAGTCATTGCAATTTAAATTGATTACTAACATAGCCAAAAATTGTCGATAATTTTACCGGTTTGGATACCTAAACAGTTAGAATGTATTATAAATGGTTAATTTTGAAAACTTGAATAAGTTGGCGTATTGTATTTTCAGAATTGTGCCGTTAGGTACGCGATATTTTTATTTGCATTGTGATGAATTACATTTTGTACGTTATAGAGCCATAAAATTATTGTAGGGGCGACCAGCCAGTCGCCCTTACGTGACCCGGAAAATGTAGGTATGTTAAAGAAGAAGAAATAATAATTATGAATAAGTTTAGATTTTTAATAGATGGCTTTGAACGAGCCTTGCTGACGGTTGACCGTTCGGCAGTAGATGAAATATTTGCTAAATCAATAGAATTAGGCAGCTCAATTCAGGTTGCAGGTGAGTTAGTCACTCAGGCACTTGAACGAATCGGGAATGCTTGGGAATCAGGCAATGTATCGTTGTCGCAGGTCTATATGGCAGGCATTATATGCGAAGAATTAATCGATAAAATACTGCCGCCTATGAGTTCCGAAAGAAAAGGAAAACCAACAATGGCAATAGCTGTTTTTGAGGATTTTCATATTCTGGGTAAACGGATTATTTATTCATCTCTTCGAGCCGGCGGTTTCGAGCTGTTAGACTTAGGTAATGGTCTTACAACTGAAGATGTAATAAAGAAAGTCGAAGAGAATAATGTTAAAATATTGTTGCTGTCAGTCCTTATGCTTCCATCAGCGTTAAAAATAAAAAAATTGACAGAACACCTCGCCGGTACCGATGTCAAAGTTATTGTCGGAGGTGCACCTTTCCGCATTGATAGCGAACTTTGGATAGAAGTGGGCGCGTATGCAATGGGGAAAAATTCCGCCGATGCACTAGAAATTGTAACTAAACTAATGGGAGAAACAGTATGAAAACTGCCAAAATGACTTCAATGGAACGCGTCCTCACTACACTTTCTCATAAAGAACCGGATAGAGTTCCCTTGTTCCTGTTAGCAACAATGCACGGAGCAAATGAATTAGGCATAAGTATTACAGAGTATTTTTCTAAAGCAGAGAATGTCGCGGAAGGGCAGCTTAGGATTCTAAAAAAATACCGGAATGACTGCATCTATTCTTTTTTTTACGCGCCTTTAGAAATAGAAGCCTTTGGCGGAAAGGTCATCTTTTCCGAAGATGGTCCTCCAAATACAGGGCTGCCTTTCATAAAAAATTTGGAAGATATTTCAACATTACTGCCGCCAAAAATAAGAAGCGCGAAACCTCTTCATAAAGTTTTAAAAGCAATACAGATTCTAAAAGAATCCGTGAAAAGCGATGTTCCAATAATCGGCGTTGTAATGTCTCCCTTTTCATTACCTGTTATGCAGTTAGGATTTGATAAATATTTGGAACTAATGTATTACCGCGAGGATTTATTTAACCGGCTTATGCAGGTAAACGAGGAGTTCTGTGTTGATTGGGCAAACGCTCAATTAGAAGCCGGTGCAACAGCTATCTGTTATTTCGATCCCGTATCATCGTCATCAATTATTCCCAAAGAAAAATATCTTGAGACAGGATTTCAAATTGCAAAACGTACAATCGCGAGAATAAAAGGTCCCACGGCAACTCATTTTGCATCCGGAAATTCGCTTCAGCTAATTGATGATGTTTCCAAAACCGGAACCGCCGTAATCGGCGTCAGTGCTGCTGAAGATATTAGTTTGATAAAAGGTGCCTGCAAAAACAAGCTTACTGTACTTGGCAATTTGGACGGAATAACTATGCGCCGCTGGACACCTGAACAAGCCGCGGAAAACGTAAAAAACATTATTGAAAAAGCTGCCCCCGGCGGCGGTTTTATTCTTTCCGATAACCACGGCGAAATTCCGATTCAGGTGCCCGATGAAGTTCTGCTTGCTATTTCGGAAGCAGTTCATACTTACGGCAGGTATCCTATTGGAAGTAACCCGTGACGGGAAAAAAACTTTGCCTGATTGTCTGCGATTACTTTGCTCCCGAAATTACCCACGTGCTAAAATCGGGGGATTATCACGATGTGACAATCAAGGTTTTTTCTTCAAGCTGTAATGCTGCATTCGGGTACAGGGAAAGAGCAGCTCAAATTGTTGATGAATGCGGCGATACATTTTCAAAAATGATAGTTATAGGCTGTTCCTGCCTTATTGCCCCTAAAAATGAGACAGATAAAATTAACAACTTCGAAATCCTGCGGCTCGATCAGTCATTTGAACTGTTATTAAACAAGACAACTATCGAACATTACATCTCGAAAAGAAATTATCTTGTTTCAAACGGATGGCTGAAGCACTACACTAAACACATTAGGGAATGGGGCTTTGATCAGGATACAGCGAAAAAATTCTTTAAAGAATCCGCCGATAAAATAATGCTCCTTGATACCGGTCTGCCGGGAAATATTATTCCTCAGCTTGAATCACTTTCAAACTTTACAGGGCTTTCTTACGAAATATTGCCCATCGGGTTATCTCACTGCAAGTTAGTATTGGATTCAATTATTTTTCAATGGCGAGCTGAAAATGAAAGAACTTCCATAAATGAAAAATTATCGGCTGTTTCGAGGAGTTCGGCGGATTATGCCCTCGCGTTCAATGAACTGAACAACTTGGTTGACCTTGATGATGAAACGGCAATAATCAAAAAAGTTTCTCACCTGATAAAAATTCTTTTTGCTCCGCGTAATATTAAATATACGGTGATTGATAACGCCTTTCAAGAAAACACCGGTTTACAAGCAGATGATGACCGGAATACTCTTATACCTGAAGACAACAGTTTTCAAATTATAATGTCTCATAATGAAGAACAAATTGGAATCTTTGATATAATAGGAATCTCTTTTCCTCAGTATCTCGGCAAATATAAAGAGATGTCTGTAATAATAAGCCGTATCAGCGCGCTTGCAGTTGCTAACGCGAGAAAATTTAGGATTATCAGGGAGAATGAAAAACAATTAGGAATATATTCGGAAAAACTAAAAGAATCGGTAAATGCCCGCGATAAATTCTTATCAATTATCGCGCACGATTTGAGAAGTCCTTTCCAGGGTCTGCTGGGGCTTACTGAAATAATGGCAGAAGATAGTGCTGAATATTCAGGGGAAGAAATCTCGATATTCTGCAATACTATGTACGATTCAGTTTCCAATATTTATAAGCTGTTAGAAAATTTATTGCAGTGGGCACAGCTACAGAAAGGGTCAATCAGTTTTATTCCTATGGAGTTCTCCCTGCACGATGTTTTATTGCAAAGCATTGATTCAATCATACAGCGAGCATTGCAAAAAGGGATTACCATTATAGATGAAATTCCTAAACATCAAAAAATAATTGCCGATGAAAAAATGGTTAGTACCATTCTGAGAAATCTTTTAACGAACGCCGTAAAATTTACAGAGAAAAATGGAAGTATCACTGTTAGAGCAAAAGAAGCAAGCGGCAGGAAAGTTGAAATTTCAGTAACCGATACCGGCATAGGTATGCCGCCCAAAATTTTAGACAAGTTATTCAAATTAGGTGAAGACGTGCGGACAACCGGAACCGATAACGAACCAAGTACAGGGTTAGGGTTATTACTATGCAAGGAATTTGTTGAAAAGCACGGCGGAAAAATTTGGGTGGAAAGCAGGGAAGGAATAGGCAGTACATTCTTCTTTAACCTGCCAATCAAATCCGGTATAATTCAGGAATAATATAAATTTTAGAGGTGAATAAGTGGAAAAAATATTAGTAATAGATGATGATCCCGGGAAGCGGTTTGTTGTTTCCAAAAAGCTTAGTTCCGCGGGATATCAAGTAGTGGCAGGCACATCTGGATATGAATGTCTTGAACTTGCAGTTATAGAAAAACCTGATATTATCATTATAGATGTTATGATGCCCGGCATTGATGGTATTGAAACACTCAAACGGCTTAAAAAAAATGATGCCACTAAGGATTTGTATGTTGTACTGTCATCCGCTTTTAAGTTCTCTCCGGAAGAACAGGCAGTAGGTCTCGCCGCGGGAGCGTTTGATTATATAATGCAGCCGATACAAACTAATGAACTCCTTGCAAGAATGCATATTTTTTTGCAGCATAAAAAAACACTTGATGAATTACGGGCAACTAAAGAAATGTTCGAGAATATTTTCAGTACTTCCCCGAATGCCGCCATAATCACTCGTCTTGCTGATGGAATCATTATTGATATTAATGAGGAATTCTCTGAACTGACCGGACATATTAGAGAAGAAATTATCGGGAAATCTATTCTTGAAATCAACAATTTTATTACTCCTTCCGATACGAAAATACTTACCGATAAACTCTTTGCAGCCGGTGCGTGCAAGAATTTTGAAGTTATGTCCCCAGGTGAGGATTCTTCGTTAGCTGTCTATATCTTAGATGCGAGAATAATGACTATTAAAGGTATCCCGCATATCATTACCATTGTTCGTGATGTCACCCGGCGTAAACTCGTTGAAAAAGAGCTGGCAGAAAACCGGCTTCGTCTGCGTGAGGTGCTTGAAAATTCATTGGTTGCATCATACAAGCGAAATCTAAAAACCCACGACTACGATTATTTTAGTCCCGTTCTTAAAAGGATTTTAGGATATAGTCCTGACGAATTCAGAGCCTTGCCGCTTGAAACAGTTTTAAATCTGATGCACCCGGACGATATTGCCGAAGTCAACCGAGTAATTACCGATGCTCTTTCCGCTTCTATTGGCACCGCGCACCAATTGGAATACCGTTTTAAACATAAAGACGGCAAGTACCGATGGCTTCTTGATCAGTTCACCGTTATACCGGATGCGGATGGTAATCCTGCAGCACTGATTGGAAGTATCAGCGATATTTCCGACCGCAAGCTCGCGGAAGCAAAACTCGTTGAAAGCGAAACCCTCTATAAAAGACTGGCAAATAATTCATTGGATGTTATTTGGACTATGGATTTATCCGGTAAATTCACCTATATAAGCCCATCTGTTGAAAAATTGCGCGGCTTCACGGTTGATGAGATTATGCAGCAGTCATTTGAAGAAGTAATTTCTCCCGGATCGCGGGAATTGGTCGCTAAACTTATTAAAGAAAGAATTGCCTCGGCATATAACGGTATTTATATGCCGGCACCTGCTGTTGAGGTCGAGCAGCCGTGCAAGGATGGAACTTCTGTATGGACGGAAGTAGTTTCAGACCTTATGTATAATGAATCCGGTACAGCTGTTGGAATAATCGGGGTTACAAGAAATATTTCAGAACGTAAAAAAGTTCAGGATGCATTGAGTGAAAGCAATGCCCGTTTAAGACGTGCCGAAATAATAGCTAAATTAGGTAGTGCCTGCACGAGAAAGGATAAGATATGAGGATGTAATAATTTATAGGAATATTCTGCTATGAAAAGCAGCCAAAAAGAGTTAAATTGGGTAATAAATGATGATTATTCGGAAAAAAGAAAAAATAGGAAAGCGAAAATGCGTCAACGAGATCGGATAGTACTTGATATAGGAAGCCTTCCAATAGAGAAAATACCAATCCCGACAAAAAGCAGGGACGAATTGCCGGCAGTAATGCGGTCATTGCAGTATATTTATGGGAACGCGGAATTACGAGAATCAATATTCGATATCTTGGAAAAAGGGATTAAGTTGGAAACAATAGGGTGTCCCGGAATGAGTTTATGGGAAATCCTCGTCATCGGAGTAACACGGCTGACGTTAGGAACAAATTATGACAGGCTGGAACATATCGTGAATTTTGACGAACTTGTCAGGGCAATGCTGGGCATTGAAAAATTCGGAGCGGTTAAAAAGGAATACAGCGTACAAGCACTTCGTGACAACGTTCATTTACTCAAGGTGAGAAAATGCTCAAAGAGATAAACGAGATAGTGGTGAAACACGGACTTAAATTAAAAAAAAAAGAACAAGCCGGAGATGAAACGGAGAAAGGTTTAGCCGTTAAAATAGACAGCTACGCGGTGGAGAGCAATGTTCATTTCCCAACGGATTATAACCTGTTGTGGGATGCCGCGCGAAAAACATTGAGCTTGACCAAGCAGCTGCTGGCGGAGCATCCTGGAATAAAGGGATGGAGAAAAATAGATCAATTGCTTGCAACGGTGAAAAGCAGATTTGATTTGGTTCGTAGAAGTTCTCAACGCGGGGGAGTGAATAGAGACTCTAAAATGAAAAAAGCAACGCGTAAATACCTTGTAACTACGCGCCAGTTAAGCAAGAAACTGCATTTGCTGGAGGGTGAAATAAGCCGTGAGGAATACAAGGAAGTAAAATGGATTGAATGGGCTAATTATAGGCAAATGCTTGATAAACATATAGATTTGCTCAATAGACGAGTAATGAAGAAAGAAAAGATACCGCATAAAGAAAAAGTGTTTTCCATATTTGAAACGTACACCGAATGGATAAGCAAAGGCAAGGCGAACCGGGCGGTAGAATTGGGATTAAAGGCTGCCATAGCAACGGAAAAAAGCGGATTTATATTGATGCATAGCGTGATGGAAAAGCAACAGGATGTCGATATTGCTGTTCCAATGACGAAAGAATTAAATGAAAAGTATGATATTGGAAGTATAAGTTTCGACAAGGGCTTTTGGAGCAAAGAGAATTACAAGGAATTGGAAGCCACTAAAATATTTCTAACGATGCCGAAGAAAGGGAAACTATCAAAAGCGGAATACGAAAGAGAACACGACACTGAATTCATCGCGTTGCGCAAAGCACATTCGGCGGTAGAATCGAATATTAATATGTTGGAACATCACGGGGTGAATCGATGTCCGGATCACGGGATAGCCTCATTCAAGCGATATGTCGCATTGGGAGTTTTAGGATACAATTTACACCGTTTAGGCAACTTGCTTTTAGAGCAAGATAGAGTCAAAAAGCGGCAAGCCGCTTAAACTTCTAACTCCCGAATAAAATTTTGATTAAGAAACAATCGCGGGATAGCTATATCCGAAATTAGTAAATCACACTTTT
>CAIYTF010000164.1 GCA_903929035.1 uncultured Ignavibacteriales bacterium | reverse complement strand
GGGGCAAATTCACGCCGCATTAGTTCGCCCCCTTTCGGGGACGTTATTAGTTTGGGGTTACTTTTCCGTGAGTTAGCACTCACGGTTATTCAAATTTAGTCCCTTTGGGACAAATTCAAGAACAGGCTGAGTAGTTACCCATTTTCAAATTTATTTGTTACTGCTATAAATATGCAGTAAAGCAAGCTATCGCTTATCCTTCAAATTTATCGTTCAAAGCCTTTTCTCTTAGCTAATCGATATTGTATTGTATCTAAAGATCCATTTTGATAAACTTACCAAATAATTTTTATAGAATATTTTTTTTGCTGCATACTTTAATAAATAAAATAAAATATAGTTTGGCTATTATGAAACAAGACAACTTAACAGGTGACAATTTGCTCCGCCAAAAGGCGGAAGAATTGCTGAAAAGAAGAGAATCCAAATTTGGCTTGAAACTTTCTGAAGCCGAAACGCGGGAACTCATTCACGAACTTGAAGTTCACCAGATTGAATTGGAAATGATGAATGAAGAACTTGTGCTGGCAAGAGACAAGGCCCAACTTGCTGCTGAGAAGGCTGAGTCCGCGGAACAAAAAAATACGGAATTATACGATTTCGCTCCGTCCGGCTATTTCACCCTTTCCAAAGTTGGCGATATCATCTGGCTAAACCTTCGCGGAGCTGAAATGCTTTGGAAAGAACGCTCGCGGTTAATAAACAACCGGTTTGGTTTATTTGTTACTGATGACACGCGATCGATTTTCAGTTTATTTCTAAAGAAAGTGTTTGCCGGTAAATCTGCAGAGGTATGCGAAGTATGTATTTCGGCGAATGAAGATATTCTAATCTATGTTCAGCTTACAGGTATTCGTGCTGAAAATAAAGAACAATGCCGAGTGACCGCGATGGATATCACCAGGCGAAAAGTAATCGAAGAAGTCTTATATGAAAGCAAAGAAAAATATCGCGCGATTATTAACACTTCGCCGGATGCAATCGGGCTGTTCGATATCGATGCAAATATTACTATGATGAACCCTGCTGCTGCAAAAATATTCGGATACGAAACCCCCGGGGAAATGATAGGCAAAAACGTGTTTGAATTTATTTTGCCGGAAGACCGTGAAAGAGCAGGTGAAATTGTTAAACAAATTTTTACTGACAAGATTGTTCTGAATAGAGAGTTTCGGCAGCTTAGAAAAAACGGTACAGTGTTTATCTCCGAATCAAATTTTGCCTCGTTGTACGCCGAGGATGGAAAACCGAATGGTATTTTGGCAGTCACGCGCGATATTACAGAACGGATTAAAGCACAGGAACAAATCAAAATACTTCACAAGGCTGTTGAATACGCGCCCTATTCTATTCTTATAGCAAATAAAGAGGAGAATATGGAATACGTGAACCCGAAATTTTGCGATATAACCGGTTATTCAAAGGAAGAAGTTTTAGGCAGGCACCCGCGAATTTTAAAATCTGAAAATACACCGCCTGAAATCTATGCTGAGGTTCGCGCCTGCATTTCGTCCGGCAAAGAATGGACAGGACAATTTCAAAATCAAAAGAAAACCGGCGAATTATACTGGGAATCGGGTTCTATCTCTCCAATACTCGATTCAAAAGGGAATATCACCCATTTTATCGCGGTATCAGAAGATATTACCGAACGCAGGCAGAAAGAAGAAGAAATAATAAGAATTAACTCGGAACTAAATAGAGTTAATTCCGAAAAAGATAAATTCTTCTCCATTATTGCACACGATTTGAGAAGCCCTTTCACGGGTATTTTGGGTATAACCGAAATAATGGCATCAGATGACGGGGAATTGTCTTTAGAGGGTTACGCTAACCTCAGCAAACCTTTGCGAAAGTCAGTGGAGAATGTTTATAAACTGTTAGAAAATCTATTGGAATGGGCTATGTTTCAAAAAGGCACGATCGATTATTCTCCCGCTGAACTAAGTTTATCCGATATGCTTTCACATAACATAGATTCGATAAAAGAAAGAGCGAGGCAAAAGGAAATTACCATCATCAGTGAAACCTCAAATGTCAAGAAAATATTTGCCGATGAAAATATGATAAATTCAATTCATAGAAATCTCTTGTCTAACGCGGTGAAATTCACTAACAGGGGCGGGCAAGTTACCGTCAGCGCGAAAGAAACAGGCGAAGGGATGATTGAAATTTCAGTATCAGATACCGGTGTAGGAATTCCCAAAGATGTTATTGACAAGTTATTCATTTTAGGTGAAAAAGTAGGCTCAATTGGAACAGAAAGAGAACCCAGCACAGGGCTGGGATTAATATTATGCAAGGAATTTGTAGAAAAGCATCGCGGCAAAATTTGGGTGGAAAGCGAAGAAGGTGTCGGAAGCAAGTTTTCTTTCACTATACCGGAATTAATTGTTAATGGTTAGTTGTTAATGATGAAAAATGTCTGAATCACGGAAGATATGAAAAAAAATACACCGGTTTTTTTGAAGAAGTTAAATGAACGTGGCTTCTTTAACCCGAGTAATTGGTGAGATCATTTAGCCCGTGGTTCAGACTACATATTATTAAAGGCTTGTTCAGAAATAACATTAACAATTTCTCACGCGAAGACCGCGATGGTTAGATTTAGAAGTTGAAAAGGTTATTTCTTTACAAGGACTAAAGGTTATAACTTGGCGTTCTTATTTATCGCTTATCGCTTCATATCGGGCTGTAATCGATTTTTGATTGTATAATATAATTAAGTATAATAAACTTATACTCAAATTAATAAAATTTAACTGAATATCGGCTGAGAATCAAGAAAAAAAATATTTGTTATTATTGGCTAAATTTATAAACTAAATAGATTGTTTGATTATTATGAAACAAGACAACTACTCCAATGACATATCAATTCGTCAAAAGGCGAGTGATAAGGCGAAAATAAGAGGAACAAAATCAGGATTGAATCTTTCTGAAGCTGAGACGCTGACCCTAATTAACGAACTCGAAATACACCAGATCGAGTTGGAAATGATGGAAGAAGAAGTTATGCTGGCAAGAAATAGGGCAGAAATTGCTGCCAAGAAAGCAGATACTGCTCTTCAAAAATATACTGAATGTGACAGTGCATTAAAGGAATCCAAGGCTGTTATCGAGCGGCAAAACAAACAACTGCAAGATTATCGGGATAAATTCAATTCCATTGTTGATATCGATTTGAGAAGTCCTTTCACGAGTTTGTTGGCGTTATCCGAAATGATAACAGACGAGGGCAGGAAATTGTCAATGGAAGAATACATTAACTTAAGCAAAGTTACTCGAAATTCTGTAGAAAATGTTCATAATTCTGTGGAGAATCTTTTATCCTTGATGCTTCATAATGGTTCCATTATTTATTTGCCGATGAAACTAAGTTTACCGGATATGTTTTCGCAAAGTATAGAATGGATAAACGGGAGAGCTATGCAAAAAGGAATCACTGTTTACCGCGAAAGCACCGGAGTTGATTATATTTACGCTGATGATAAAATGATTGCGGCTGTCCTTAGATATTTGTTGGATACAGCGGTAAAATCCACTCAAAATAATGGGAAAGTTATTCTTACATCAAAAGAGATGCAGGACGGCAAGGTGGAATTATCGGTAACATATACCGGAATCGGAATATCAGGAGATTTGATTGGAAGCCGAAGCAAGCTTCGTGAAAAAGCGGGAAAGCTCGGAACAGATGGTGAACGAAGCTCAGCTATCGAATTTAATTTATGCGCGGAATTTGTTGAAATGCATAACGGCAAAATTTGGGTAGAAACTCAAGAAGGTATTGGCGGCTCCTTTTGTTTCACGCTCCCAAAATGTAAGGGTTAGTTTTTAATGATGATGGATGAAAGTGTTTGAATTACACGAAATAAAATGATATAAAGTTTGCACGGGTTTTTAGAATAGTTCAGGATCAACTCAATAACTTTCTGAATCCGTGCAATTGGGGGAGTACTTTAGGACTCGTTCATAAATAACCTTCACAATTTCTCACGCGAAGATGCGAAGGTTATATGTTATTTTTTGAAACAATATTTATTGATTGAACACGGTAAGGTTTTGTATGGCTAATTATCTTAAATCCCGGGAAAAACTTCTAAAAGAATTAGAAAAGTTGAAACGCGATAAACCATTTTTGAAAAGCGTCCAAAATGGAGCTTTGAACAAAAGAAAGGTGACCGCGGTGCCTCAGAATGGCAATGACATCAATCAATATGAAAGTGAAATAAATTTCAGGCACGTGGTTGATACAGCCCCTGTAATGATTTGGATGTCCGGTACCGATACTGTACGTAATTATTTTAATAAATTTTGGCTTGATTTTAGCGGACAATCGCTTGAACAGGAGTTAAACAACGGATGGACCGAGGGCATTCATTCAGACGATCTTCAACATTTCATTTATATATCTCTTGCTTCTTTCAATAAGAAAAAACAATTTGAAACAGAATATCGTTTTTGTAATAAGAAGGGAGAATATCGATGGGTCTTGGATAGGGGCGTTCCTCGTTTTAGCAATGATGGAATCTTTCTTGGTTATATCGGGTCTTGTATGGATATTACAAGCCGAAAGCAGGTAGATGAATTGTTGTTCGCGAGCGAAAATAAATATCGTAGTTTATTCGAAAATATGCAGGCCGGTTTTTCTATCCAAGAAATAATCACCGATGAGGACGGTCACGCGGTTGATTTCCGGTATATAGAAATGAATGCCGCGTACGAACGGCAATCCGGATTTAAATCCAAAGAGGTCATAGGAAAAACTATCCTCGAAATTGATCCGAGGGCGGGCGCGAGTCTAATAGAAAATTATGGAAAGGCGGCGTTAACCGGCAAACCATTACAATTTGATTATTTTTCCAAAGCTGTCGGACAACATTTGCACGTGCACGCTTTTTGCGCGCAACCCGGTCAAATTGCTGCAATTGTTGAAGATATTACCCTGCGAAAATCGGAGGAAGCATCAATACGCGGCAGCGAGGAAATATTTCGCGCCATTGTTCAGACTTCGCCGGATGCCATTGGTTTGTTCGACATCAATTGGACTACTCTAATGATGAATACTGCCGCGGCTGAAATATTTGGATACGAATCTCCGATGGAAATGATGGGTAAAAATGTTTTCGACTTCTTTTTGCCGGAGGATAAAATAAAAGCCTTTGAAATGATTCAGAAGGTCTTTAACATTGGAATGCTTAAAGATGCAGAGTATTCGTTCCTGAGAAAAGAAGGGACATCGTTTAAAGCTGAATTCAGTTGTACTGTTTTGTATGATACAGATGGAGAACCGAGAAGTATTTTGGCGGTCGTGCACGACATTACCGAACGCAAGCAGATGGAAGAAAAAATTACTATATCAAATATTGAGCTTGAAAAGTCAAATGCGGAGAAAGACAAATTATTCTCGATCATTGCCCACGATTTGAGAGCCCCCATCACAGGATTCATAGGGCTAACTGAAATAATGGCATCTGAAGACGAGGAATTATCTTTAGAGGAATACACTCAGTTGAGCATATCATTGCATAAAGTGGCGGCAAATGTTTATTTGCTGCTGGAAAATCTATTGAAATGGGCAATGCATAAACAAGGCACGCTTGATTTTCTTCCCGAGGAACAAAGTATTTACGATATTTTTTCGCAGTGCATAATATCGATAGAAGAAAGAGCATTGCAAAAAGGAATTACCATATTCAGCGAAACTTCCGGTGTACAGAAAATAGTCGCGGATGAACAAATGATTGATACAGTTTTGAGAAATCTTTTGTCTAACGCCGTGAAATTTACGAAAAGGGGCGGGCAAGTCACTGTCAACGCGAAGGAAAACGGTGACGGGATGATTGAAATATCGGTAAAAGACACGGGTATGGGGATGTCAGAAGACCTTATCCACAAGCTATTTATATTAGGTGAAAAAGTGGGCAGAAACGGAACGGATGATGAAGCCAGCACAGGACTCGGATTAATTCTTTGCAAAGAATTTGTTGAAAAACATAACGGCAAAATTTGGGTTGAGAGCCAAGAAAATGTCGGGAGTACTTTTACGTTCACGATACCGAAACAATAAGTCCATCTAACTTGCTATTTTTCGCCTATGCTATTTTTTGTAAATTGAAACCACTTTGAAATTTATTGACCTATTTGCCGGTGTAGGTGGAATTAGAATTGCTTTTGAACGAGCCGGCCGCGAGTGTGTTTTTAGCTCTGAGTGGGATAGTAATAGCCAAAAAATGTATGAAGCAAATTTTGGAGAGAAGCCTTTTGGCGATATAACAAAAATAGGTGCAGAAGATATTCCGGAACACGATATCTTAACAGGAGGATTTCCTTGTCAATCTTTCAGCATTATCGGGAAAGGATTAGGATTTTCCGAGACGAGAGGCACCCTGTTTTTTGAAATAGAAAGAATCTTGCGCGCAAAAAACCCGGTGGCTTTTTTGCTGGAAAATGTAAAGCAGCTTACATCACACGATCAAGGAAGAACATTTAAAACTATTATAGCGTGTTTGGAAAATTTAGGATATTATATAGTGCCTGCACGAGAAAGGATAAGAT
>CAIYTF010000163.1 GCA_903929035.1 uncultured Ignavibacteriales bacterium | reverse complement strand
TTGATTCGGCAGAGGAATTAAGTCCCAAGAAAGTGTTCGGAATGTCATGGAAAGATCTTGCACAACGGCATGAAAGCACCATTTCACGAATTCATTTTGAATGGACGGATCCCTTTGTGGTTCTCTGCCGGTTCAAACGCATGGATGGTTTTGGCGATGATCATGGACCCGAGGCGTTTGAGTTCATGTTTGCCCGCTGCGAAGCAATCGCTGCATTCATTTCGGCATTTTCACGAAGAAATATTGCACCGAAATGTCTGGTACATGTCCGCTCCGGAATTGGGTTCGGAGGCAATTATCATGACTATCCAAAAGAGCTGAAACGTGTTCTTCTCCAAAACAAGGGCGGGCTCCCTGCCTTTATGTTTTATGACAGTATGGGATGCAATGGTGAATGTGGTGATTACCTGGATTTGGTTCAGAAATATGAGCTTGTCGACAGATGGGGTTACCCTGATGGCGACCATCTGACTCTCGCAAAATTGATTGCGTTTGATTGGAAATAAAGGACGCTCTGCCTTTTTGAACCCAATAAGCCTGCACGCCGTTCTTGCATAGCGCCGCAAATTATATGATGGGAAGAACTGATTGTTAAACTGCTGGGAATCCGGCGCGATTAGCGGGCAAGAACTGTTCAGCGGTGTATCGCTTTGGAGGAAGTATTGCCGAAATAATGTATTCTTTCTTATTTTAATGCGTAAATTCTCGATTTTTACTTCGCATAACAAATCGATAAAGCTGATTACGACCATATCAAAACAAACCCCATTATTGATTTATTAATCGAATGCAGAAAGGAAAATACATGAGATTGAGTGATATTAACGATGATAATATAAACGCCATGTTGCGTGATCATGCGACAGATGGTGGCGATTTAATAAATAAAAGTTTATTAAAACTATTTAACTTATTTAATGATGAAACAAATAAATATGAAGTTCAGATAAAGGTCGCCGCATTAAACCAATTATATTCAACAGCAATTCAGTACATTACGCCTGTAGTCAGTAAAATAGTTGCCGTTTATAAAAAAATTGATAAGCCTCCATCGCTTGAAGGATATTGCGATTTAGTTGACAAAATAGCCGCAGTAAAATGGGTGAGCCTTTCAACCGGAAAGCAACATGAAAGAAATAATTTATCTTTTGCTTCAAAGTATGTTCACTTTTTGAGTCAATGTAAAACACCAATATTTGATAGTTATAAGTGCTTAACAACAAGTCATTCCGTAACACCGAGTCAATTTCAGCCTTATTCCTTAACGTCCTGGCTTTTTTTATTTCGGCATCAATTCTTGTGATACGCTTATATGGATTATATTAATTGGATATCTGAATCAAACTGACGAGAAGAAATATAAGTTCGACCAACCGAAAACTTATAAGGAATTTATATGCACATTTGAGATTTTTAAAATAAAATACAACATGGACGATTATTCAAATTATCAAATTGATAAGTTTTTATGGCAATATGGAAAGACACTCATAGATACGATTAAAAATAACGAACAAGTCAGTCTGGATCAAGCAAAATCGATTTTAAGACGCCGTCTAACAGCAACTTCAACCTGATAATGTCATAGTTTGTGCAACTTATTCATTTGCTTCGACATAAAAGCTTTACACAGCATATGCGTTTGCCGAAAGTGGGATACAGAGATGACTGCGATAGGGTTGCAGTCACTACTGTCCGGTTATAAGTTAAATAAATCTAACTGGTTAGAGGTATAGGTGTTCTCAATTGTGCCAGCAGAATTCGTAACTAATTGATTTATATCGACTTTCTCAAAAACACTGACACTCAGGATTTGTAGAAAAGTGTAGAGAGATATATCTAAATTCATGCGTTTTTTTATTAATGCAATAAGCACATATACTGAGATTGCTGTCCAAATTTGT
>CAIYTF010000162.1 GCA_903929035.1 uncultured Ignavibacteriales bacterium | reverse complement strand
ATGAAAGCAATATCCAACCTGAGTGCTTGGCTTATAATCTTTACCGGTGATATTTGTTCGGAGTGCAGAGATATTGCTTTGTGATTCCAAGATATTGTTTGGCAAAATAGCGAAGATCAGCTAACTTTAGGCAATTTATTGCTTATTCCGGCTGAAAATATCGCATTTGCAAGTGTTTATAAATCAACAACTTATGGACAGTTAGATGGAATGAAACTTATTCGCCTCGCGAAAGAAATCCTTTGTATCTATAACCGACCAGCCGTTGGGCATCTGCCTTTGCGAATCAAAAAAAAATATTTTGACTTTTTCAGGAAACCCTAATTATATCTTCCCCCGAAATTTCTTCTGGTTGTACAATCGGTAGTTTAACTATAAATGTTGAACCTTCACCTCTTTCACTAACAACAGAGATTTCTCCCCCTAATTTTGCAACTAATTTTTTCGTGATATTTAAACCTAATCCTGTGCCCTCAAAGTTCCTGTTAAGACCCTCGCTGACTTGTCTGAATTCCTCGAAAATAAGTTTGTGGTTTTCTTTTGATATCCCTATCCCTGAATCAATAACCTTAATTTCCACGAAGCCGGTTATTATGGATATATCTACTGTAATACCGCCCTCATTTGTAAATTTAATGGCGTTATTAATCAAGTTATTTAGTATTGACTGAAACGCCCATCCATCAGAGTTAATAAAGATAGAAGACCTGTTGAATGTCGTGTTTAACCATAATCCTTTTTCTCTTGCTAATTCTTTGAACAGACATATAACAGTCTCTGTTCCTTTAACTATATCTATCTTCTGGTATTCTAACTCCATATTTTTAGATTCAAACCGGGACAAGTCTAAAATTAGATTTAGAGTTTCAGATAAACGATTCCCGCTATTGAAAATGATTTCAGCCATTTCTTTTAATGCAGGTACCTCTAAATCCTGCCTTAAGAAATCCGCGAATCCATTTATGCCTATTAGCGGAGTACGTAATTCGTGGCTCATATTCGCCAAAAAATTTGATTTAAGGCGGTTCATTTCTTCCGCCTGTTCTTTAGCGAATTTCAACTCAATATTGGTATTTTCTAGTTCTTTGGTTCTTTCCTTAACCTTATCTTCTAAAACCAGATTTTGATTTTCTAATTGTTGGTGAAAATAGCGGGTTTTGAGCAAATTTTTTATTCGAAGATCGACTTCCATCAAATCAAACGGTTTGGTGAGAAAATCCGTTGCTCCTCCAATAAGTGCTTTTCCCATTGATTCCTGTGTTATATCGGCGGTGAGAACTAAAATGGGAAAGTATATATTATCCGGAATTAGACACTTCAATTGATTCATAACATCAAAACCGGATAATTGAGGCATTTTCAGATCAAGCAATAATAAGTCCGGCTGGTATTCTTGAAACAAGCCGACAACTTGCCTTGGGTCATTTGTTGTTTTAAAGTTTAGAAATCCTTTTGCTTCAAGCAGTCTGGTAAGAACATCAATATTGGGTTGATGATCATCCACAATCAGTATGTTGGCATTTTTCAGTGTTGAATCAATCATAGGCGTTTCCTATTCTTTCCCGCTCTTCATTAACCACTCATCCACAGTGCTCAAGAAATGCACCACATCAATAGGCTTTATGAGATAGTCCTTCGCTCCGATTTCCATTAATTGCTCGATCTGTTTTGTCATCGCGTCCGCGCTGAGAATAATAACAGGTATTTTTGATGTCCTGGTGTCTGCCCGTAATAGCTTTATCACTTCACTCCCGTGTATATCAGGCAGATCGAGATCAAGTAAAATAATATCAGGATTATAATCAATTGAGCATTGAACCGCGTTATTGCCATATATATTGGTTATCAAATTAATCGAGGGGCGATGTGTTTCTAAAATTTGTTCAACCAATTGTATATTTGAAAGATTATCTTCTATATACAAAATAGTTCCGCCGCACTTTGGTAACTTAATTCCCGTGTTTTTTGATTCACTTTCTCGTTCGTAGCGGTGCTTTTGACTTTCAGCGTGTGGCAGTTCAATCCAAAAAGTGCTGCCTTTGCCAACTTCACTTTGAACGCCAATTTTCCCTTTCATCGCTTCTACCAGTTTTTTGGAAATTGCCAAGCCAAGTCCTGTGCCTTCGGTTTCAGTTCGTTCAGCACCAATGCGTTCAAAAGGATTAAATAGTCTGGCTAAATATTCTTTGGCGATACCTTTTCCGGTATCTCTCACGCTGATGCGAATCACCCTCTTCAATTTTCCTTCTTCGCCAACAGCACCCCCTGCCAACTCCTTAATTAAATAATCAACCTTCACAGAACCATCTCTCCGATTATACTTAACCGCGTTGGTGATTAAATTTAGAAGAACCTGTTTCAAACGCTGATGGTCCGCTTCTATAAAGAGATTCTTATTTACAGAGGTGCCTAATTCGAGTGTTATCTCGTTCTTTTCGGCAAGGCTTCGTACAACATCAATCGTTTCTGTAATTACGCTGAAAACTTCTACCGGTTCGGGCGAAACAGTCAACCGTCCCGCTTCAATCTTTGCCATATCAAGCACTTCATTCACTAAATTTAAGAGATGTTTTCCGCTTTTCAATATTTGATTAACATCTTTCTTGTGAACAAGATTCTGTTCATCCATATCGAGCAGCTGAGCAAAGCCAAGAATTGAATTTAGAGGGGTGCGAAGTTCGTGACTCATACGCGAAAGGAATTCACTTTTAGCTATATTCGCGTGCTCGGCTTCGGCTTTGGCTTTCTGAATTTCCACTTCCGCGAGTTTGAGTTCCGTGTTATCGATTATCACCCCTTTAAGTTTAACCAATTTGCCGTTGTCATTAACAGGCACTACATAGAGTTGTAACCATTTTATTGAACCGTCCGGTAAAACTATGCGGACTTCAAAATTAATCGGCTTTATATCTCTATAGACTATTTGTACGTTTTTATCTAAAGCGGCAACATCTTCAGGCAATACTATGCTTCTGAAATATTCAAAAGACGGTTCAACTTCGTTTACACTTAATCCAAGTATGTTATAATAATTATCTGACCATCTCTGCTGCTGCGTGGAAAGGTCCCATTCCCAATCTCCTATCTTCGCGATTTGTTGAGCATTTCGTAAAGACAATTCATTTTTTTGCAATTTTTCTTCAGCTTCTTTTCTTTCGGAAATATCTTCGATGGCAAGAAGGATTATCTTCTCTTTTTCAAGGGATCTTTCAATCTGCCGCGCGTTCAAACGCATAATTCGTTTACCGATCGTGGAAAAATCGTGTTCAACTTCGTAGTTTTCAAATGTGGTTTTTTCGGGAAGTATCGTCTCGAGCAGCTCTCTCAGTTTAGGAATATCCCATTGGTGATTTCCCAAATCATATATCAGAGTTCCTATTGTTTCACCGGAGTTTACCTGGAAGAAATCATAGAATGAATGACTTGCTTTGACTACCCTTAACTCTTTATCCAATACAAGTAAAGGTTCTCTCACCGTATTAATAATGTTTTCGGCGAATTCACTTACTTCATCCGCTGATTCTTTAATTACAGCAAGTTCTTTGCGGGTTGTTTCCAAACCATCTTCGATTTTTTTTCGTTCGGTTATATCCTCGATGGCGAGAAGAATTATCTTTTCTTTTCCAAGAGATCTTTCAATTTGCCGCGCGTTCAAAAGCATAATGCGTTTGCCAATCGTGGAAAAATCGTGTTCAACTTCGTAGTTTTCGAATGTCGCTTTTTCGGGAAGTATAGTCTCGAGCAGCTCTCTCAGTTTAGGAATATCCCACTGGTGATTTCCCAAATCATATATAAGCGTCCCTATGGTTTCATTGGAGGATACTTTAAAGAATTCAAAGAATGAATGTCCGGCTTTAACCACTCTTAGATCTTTGTCCAATAGAAGTAAAGGTTCCCGCACCGTGTTAATTATATTTTCAGCAAATTCACTCACTTCATCAGCGGATTCTTTAATAATCACAAGTTCTTTACGAGTATTTTCAAGACCGGTTTCTATCTGTTTTCGTTCAGTAATGTCTTCAATTGCAAGCAGAATTATCTGCTCTTCCTGCGTTCCTCTAAGTATTTTCCGTGCATTCAATAGCATAATGCGTTTGCCGATTGCTGAAAAATCGTGCTCAACTTCATAGTTGTCGAATGTTGTTTTTTCGGGAAGTATCGTCTCGAGCAGCTCTCTCAGTTTAGGAATATCCCATTGGTGATTTCCCAAATCATATATCAGAGTTCCTATTGTTTCACCGGAGTTTACCTGGAAGAAATCATAGAATGAACGGCTGGCTTTAACTACCCTTAACTCTCTATCCAGCATAAGCAATGGTTCCCGCACGGTATTAATAATATTCTCGGCAAATTCACTTACTTCATCCGCAGATTCTTTAATCACAGCAAGTTCTTTGCGGGTTGTTTCCAAACCATCTTCGATTTTTTTCCGTTCGGTTATATCCTCGATGGCGAGAAGAATTATCTTTTCTTTTCCAAGAGATCTTTCAATTTGCCGGGCATTCAAAAGCATAATGTGTTTGCCGATCGTGGAAAAATCGTGTTCAACTTCGTAGTTTTCGAATGTGGTTTTTTCAGGGAGTATAGTCTCCAACAATTCTCGTAATTTCGGAATATCCCATTGGTGATTTCCCAAATCATATATTAGCGTCCCTATTGTTTCTTTGGAGGATACTTTGAAAAAATCAAAGAATGAATGACTTGCTTTAACCACTCTTAAATCTTTATCCAATAGAAGTAAAGGTTCCCGCACCGTGTTAATTATATTTTCAGCAAACTCAATGGCTTCATCCGAGGAATGTTTAATATCGAATAGCTCTTTTCGGGTATTTTCAAGTCTGGCTTCTTTTTGCTTCCGCTCGGTGATATCTATCATTGTCACCAAGCATTGTTCTTCGTTTTCGTCACATATTCCGATAAGCTTAACATCTATTGGAAAAGTATCATTCGCCAACAACCTGACTTCGCATATTTCATTGATTTTTCCGGAAAACACTTTTTTTAGAAAAAAATTGAAAACTGGTTTTGTGTCGTCAGTGAGGAAAAATCCAAACCGGCTGTTTATTAAATGCGAGGGTTCTTTGCCAAGCATCTTGGACCCGCAGAGGTTTACCTCGAGGATACTTCCTTTTTTGGAAAGAGTGAAATAACTTGATGGTGAGAAATTGTATAAATCGGTATATTTTTTCCTGGCAGCCTCGGCTTTGGCAGCGGCGATTTCAGCCTGATCCTTTGCCAGCTTAAGCTCTTCATTCTGCAGTTCTAACTCAACCTGGTGTATTTCAAGCTCAATAATGAGTTTCAGCGAATCAACCTCGGGAAGCTCCGAACGAGATTTTCTATTTTTTATCAAATCCTCTGCTTTTTGTCGAATCGATAAATAATCTATTTCCATAATAATCGGGCGGCCTTTTGATGTTTATAACTTGATACCAAAAATAAGATACATCATATATTGATTACTATCAAGCACTAATTTTTTACCGCCGCTTTCAAATCCATTATCGCCATCTTTTCTTCGGCGAAATTCGATTCACTGAACGGATTCAACAGAATTAATTCCGTTATTTTAACTGTTTAGGTCAAAACACACAAAACATTGTTAAGGTTATTTATGAACGAGTCCTAAACAATTACTATTCCACAAAATTAATTTTAATAATAATGGCTTCTGCATCGCTGCCAATTCTTACCGGAGGTCCCCATCCGCCGATTCCGCTTGAAATATAAAAGTGCGTCTTTCCTATCTGCTTATATCCCCAGCTTACTTCATACATTTTTTTTGTAATTAAATTGAACGGAAACATTTGACCATTGTGCGTGTGTCCGGAAAGCTGCAAATCAACTCCGGCATCGGCAGCGGACTGCAGTTTAAATGGCTGATGATCCAATACAATTGTCGGAATTGATTTGTCAGTGCCTGCAACAAGTTCTTTTAATGATTTCCGATATTCCCCCCATAAACGATAACCGCTCGTGTCATCCCTGCCTATTACCTGCAGGTAATCTCCAACGCGTATAACAGTATCACGCGATACTTTTACTCCGTGCTTTTCTAAAAACTTTGCAGATTCTGTGTAACCGGAAATATACTCGTGATTACCCGGGCAGGTAAAAACACCAAATGGCGGTTTTAAGAGTTCAAGTTTTTCACCTATTCTATGCCTGTCCAAATGCAGAATCTTATCATCAATAATATCGCCTCCCATTAAAATTAAATCCGGTTTCTCGCGATTGTAAATTTCTACTATTTGGTTGACTAATCCGGAATTGTTCACTGTAGTGAAATGAGCATCAGAAAAGAATAAGATTTTAAGACTGCTGCCGGCTTTTTGTTTATTCTTCATAGTGAAAGAAAAATCTTTTACTTTAATGTTCTTGAAATTATATATCCCATATCCGATACATAATGACAAAAGGAATGCTGCAACAACTAATATAGTCAAGCCTGATGGAACCGGTATATATGCCTGATTCTTCATTAGCGAAATAATCAAAAGCCTTACCAAGCGGAGAACATCAAGCAATGCACATATTAATAAAGAATAAAGAACAACCGCGAACCATACCGAACCGAACCATAGAATAAAATCATATAAGATATTATTCATCTTCGATAGTACACTTTTTGAAAGCAAATACGAAAATGTACCCAGCACGAACACGCCAATCATTATGCCCTGCACATAACCGGGCACACCGTCAAGAGCCTGCAGTGTCCGCCTGAAAACATAATAATTTGCTAAGCTATAGATGCTAAGAAACACGATAAAAAAATAAGCCATAATTTTTGATTTAACCTTTATTACGTAACTACATTGTTTTCTTTAAATAAACTTTATCACCATTTCTTACACGCTCCGGACAAAATAATGTTACAGTATCGCCTTTCACTGCCAAAGAACCTGCTTTATCATTCACCTGCATAGAAGCTGCCTGCACTTCAACAACTCCGCTGGTTTTTCCAAGAATATATATATCATCACCTTCGGAAAGTCCGCCGCTTTCCAACCTGATAAACGCAACTTGATTAACCTTAAAGTAATTGATTATTTTCCCGATATATTCCTTTTTAACAGGGGAGATATTTCCTTCTTCCGCTGCAAAATCATTACTCCCGGGTAAATGGTTATAAAAACCTGAAGTAAAACCCCTGTTGAAAACCATATTTAACTCTCCTGATAATTTTTGTTTCAACTCATTTGTGAGATGATTTTCAAAATACGCGTCAATTGCCTCGCGGTAAACTTCAGTTGCTTTGGCAGCGTATTCAGGACTTCGCTTACGTCCTTCAATTTTGAATATATGGATACCGGATTCTATCAGCTTGTCAAGAAATTCAATTGAACAAAGGTCTTTAGAAGACATTACATAATCTTCGCCGAGGAGAAGTGAATTTTCTTTTCTATCATCAAATATTTGATATTCTCTTCTGCAGGGCTGTATGCAGTCCCCTCGATTTGCACTCCGTCCAAACAATTCGTGACTCATAAAACATCTGCCGCTGACTGCAATGCACATTGCGCCGTGGACAAATGCTTCTATTTCAATATCTGTATTCTTAATAATATTGGCAATCTGCTCAATTGAACACTCGCGGGCAATGACAACTCTCTTTGCCCCGATGGTCTTAAAATAGCTGGCAGCTAAAGAATTGGAAACTGAAGCCTGCGTTGAAACGCAAAAGGGCATATTATATTGTTTGCACAATTCTATAACCGAAAAATCCCAGCAGATTATTTCATCAACACCCGATTCTTTTGCTGTTTTTATTATTCGCTCGGCAGTCTCTAATTCTTCATCATAAAGAATTGTATTCATAGTCAAATGTGTTTCCACATCTTTTTCGCGGGCTATCCGAACTATTTCCGGAATATCCTCAATGGTAAAATTATCAGCTTGAGCACGCATATTAAAATCGCGAATGCCGAAATATACGGCATCTGCGCCGCTATTGATTACCGCGTTCAGCATTATCCAATTTCCGGCTGGTGCTAATAGTTTAGGACGTTTCAATTGCAATTATTTTCTTACCCGAGAAATATTATTTGGGGCGGTTACTTGTATAAATTCTATTATTTTTGCAGTCAAATGTAGTGAAGATTAACGATTTAAATAAGATGAAAATGAAAACACTTCGATCAAAACGGCTTTGTGCAGGCGATATTATCGGGCTAATATCGCCTGCTTCGCCTGTATTTGATATATTGAAAATAGACAACGCTGTCAAATATTTAGAGTCTTCAGGTTACAAGGTTCAACGCGGTAAAAATATTTATAAAAGGAACGGCTTTCTTGCAGGCACTGACATTGAAAGAGCTGATGATATCAATAGAATGTTTGCAGATGACGAAGTAAAAGCAATTTTTTGTTTACGCGGCGGATATGGCAGCGGAAGACTCCTTCCGTTAATAGATTATAACCTGATTAAGGCTAACCCCAAGATATTCGCGGGTTATAGCGACATTACAGCCCTGCATCTCGCTCTGTTTAAAGAATGTAAATTGATAACTTTCTCAGCACCAATGCCTGCAGTCGATTTTCAGCCGCCGATAGAAGAATATACTGTTTCACATTTCTTCGACCTCATTTCCTCAAAGAACGGATGCCCAACTTCAGAATTTCATTTACAAAAAGGAAATATTATATCCAATGGTAAAGCAGGCGGTCCGCTTCTTGGAGGAAATTTAACACTTGTTACAAGTCTTATAGGAACTCCATTTCTCCCAAACTTTAAGGATGCCGTCCTCTTCCTCGAAGAAATAGAAGAAGCCCCTTATAGAATTGACAGAATGCTTAATCAGCTGTCATTATCAGGTTTACTTGCCAAAATCTCAGGGGTTATTCTTGGTGCTTTTACAAACTGTAAGGGATCCAATCCGGAAAAACCGACTCTCTCTTTAGAAGAAATATTTCACAACTATTTTACAAAATTAAATATACCTGTAATAAAAAATTTTCCGCACGGGCACATAACTGAATTTCAAACATTACCCCTTGGCTGCCCTGTAACTATTGATACAGAGCAGAAAAAGATAATTTTTGAAATAAATCCGGTTATATAAAGTCTGCGCAAATCCTATTTCAGCACCACCATCTTCTTTGTTCCGGAATACTTTCCGGCTTGAATATGATAGAAATAAATTCCCGATGCAATATTCTTAGCTGAGAAGTTTATTTCATTGTAACCGGCGGTAAGACTGCCGTAATGTATCGCGTTTACCTGTCTGCCGAGAATGTCATAGACAATAATATCAACGGCATTCTCATTAGGTAAGTTGAATGCTATCTTTGTTTCCGTGTTGAACGGGTTAGGATAGTTTTGATAGAGTATGAAATCCTTTATAATATATAAATTTATTTTCTGATCAATGAATGATTTTGAACCAGCAAGTAAACGATAGTCTGCTTTGTTTATTTTTTTCGGTACAGGAACGGTTAGCAGTTCCTTAAGGTTATAAACCTTGCCCTTATTTCTCTCTATGATATAAACTTCTTTATCCTTGAATTGATCGGGTATGGTACAAGTTAGTTTTGTCAGTATATTCAAATCATTCGTGATGATGAGGGTATATTCCTGTCCATCTCCTATTTCTTTCCTTGAATCGAAGTAGAGGTCTTTATAATTAATAAGGAGCGAATCATTATAATTCCGGAGTGAATCCTCGTGTATATGCATTGATACTGCTTCAAAATCGGATGGCGGTGCAAAATAATCTTTCTTGTCAAAACCGTCTGTTGATAGCGGGTTGAAGCCAATCTTTACAGTGGAGTTATTCCCTTTACTGTCTGAAAGCAAAAGGTCAATACTCTCGTTAAAACCGGTGGTAATTTTATTTACCCGCGCGGCAACACTTGCTTTAGAATTATATGGTATTTTCAAGCTGTCAAGATTACCGATATTGTAGAAGTAATATCCTTCAAATGGGAGCAAAACTGCAGGCTGTATCCAAGTGCCGTTCCAATAATAAATAACTTGGTTGCTGTCCAAGCTGTTCAAATTCTGGATCGCGTTCCACTGTACCTGCGGCTTGAAAGGATTTGAAATAATATTCCACCCTTTATGCAGCGGGATTGAATAGACGTTGTTCGTATCAAGTCGAACATTCGCTCTTTCTTTCGTAATATTCAAGTCGGTTTTACTTATTACCCAATAACCTCTTCCGGGCTTGAAATTAAAATTGTTACTGCTGTCATATTTAACCTGATAGTTTGATAAATCTCCATTATTCCAAACCATTTCCCAATCAGATTTTGCTTTACCTGAAAATACTTGAGATGGCGGCAAATCATCTTTTCCCGGAATGCCAAACATACGATAACTTGTCAAAGAGTCATTTGAATTAAACGAAATTTTGGAGGCAACAGTAACTGTATCAGGATAAGTAAAGATAGAAAAAAACGGACTGACCGAATTTATGGTTGAATCTGATACTGATTGTATTTTTACTCGCGTATTGGAAGAAGTTATCGCGGGTAGTGTCCAACTATAAGACTGCAATGAGCCGGCAACTGTCGCCAAAACATTCCAATTTGCTGAACCGTCCGTTGAATAAAATATTGAGACAGTATCGGCATTGAACTGCTGCCATGTGATTTGTTTTACCGACCCTGCAAGCCAATCCTCGCCGCCTATTGGTTTAGTGACGTTAACTGACGGCAGGTATATAGTAAAAGCGTTATCGGAAATATCATTAACAGCGATATTACTTACATCACTAATCCTCACTTTACATAGGGTCGAAAGTGTATTCGGAATACTCCATAAGTAACTGTTATTTGCGGCAGGCACAGAAGAAATTACCGTACTCCAGTTTGAACCGTTATCGGTTGTGTATTCTATTTTAACATTCGAAACATCAAAATTTGTCCAAGTGATATTATGTGTTGTCCCTTTCTGCCAGCTTTCTCCGCCGTTTGGAGCGGTAACTGCCAAAGTAGGAACCGGCACAGAAACTATACTGAAAGCTGAAGCACTTACAGTATTGACCGTGCTGTTTAAGACATCAGAAATATTTATTTTGCATTGATTTGATATCGAATCCGGAACTACCCAGCTATACGTGTTTAATGATGCCGGAACTGAAGAGGCTATTGTTGAAAACGTTCCCCCTCCATTGGTTGAAAGTTCAATCTTGATATTCGCTACATTCGATGATGTCCACGTGATATTATGTGTTGTTCCAACCTGCCAGCTTTCTCCGCCGTTTGGAGAGGAAAGTATAATCGATGGAATCGATACAGAGACAATACTGAAAACTGTAGTACTTACTGTGCTGAGGGAGCTGTTTGAAACATCCGAAATCCTTATCTTACACTGAGCTGATATCGAATTCGGAACTACCCAGCTATACCTGTTTGCTGATGCCGGCACTGAAGAGGCTATTGTTGAAAATGCGGCCCCTCCATTGGTTGAAAGTTCAATCTTGATATTTGCAACATTAGATGATGTCCAAGTGATATTATGTGTTGTTCCCGCCATCCAGCTTTCGCCGCCGTTAGGTGCGGTAACTGCCAGAGCAACAATACTGAATGTTGAAGCACTTACAGTACTGACCGCGCTGTTTAAGACATCAGAAATCTTTATCAGGCATTGTGAAGATGCTGAATTCGGCACTACCCAGCTATATGCGTTTGGTAATGCGGGCACTGAAGCGGCTATTGTTGAAAATGTTTTTCCCCCATCGTTAGAAAATTCAATCTTGATATTCGCGATATGTGACGATGCCCAAGTTATATTACGCGTTGTTCCACCCTGCCAAATCTGTGTTGTATATGGAGAGGTAAGATTCAAAAATTTTAATGTAGTATCTTCATAAACACGCACATAATCCACCTGCATTACCTGAGGTAAAACAGTTGAAGCATTCGGGGAACCGGGCCAATTTCCGCCAACTGCCAAATTCAACAAAATAAACGCTTTATCATTAATTTCAGATAAAGAATCGGAGTTTATCGGGAATGAAAAATATTTTGTATCATCCACGTACCATTCAATCTGTGTTGGATTCCATATAATTGAAAAGCTATGAAAAGCATCTGAAAAATTACCTGCCGGCAATGTATAGTTACCCTGGGAATTTTTGTACACGTTATCAACATAATGAATAGTACCATAAGATTTATTATCTCTGCCGATACCGCCGCCAACCAATTCCATTATATCAATTTCTCCGCAGGCAGGCCAGTTTATGGTTGAAATGTTTTCACCAAGCATCCAAAATGCAGGCCAAATTCCCTGTCCGTAAGGTAGTTTTATATTTGCCTCTATCCTGCCATATTTGAAAAACTTCTTGCTTTGAGTTTTCAATCGGGCAGAAGTATAAGCCTTTCCTTCAAAAGTCTCTTTAAGGGCAGTAATGGTTAATATACCGCTATTTACTGATGAATTTACTTCACGATCCGTGTAATATTCCAGCTCGTTATTGCCCCAGCCCGTTCCGCCTGTCTCCCGCGTCCAATTAGCAGTGTCTAACCGCGTGCCGTTGAATTCATCAGACCATACAAGTTTAAAGCCTTGCCCAATCGCGGATAATTTAATATCATCAAACAGGTAAGTGAAATTTGCAGAACCGTCACCAACCGTACCATTATCAAATATAAATACCAGTTTTTGATACTGTTTGCCGGCATCAACAGCACTGAAATCAAAAAGCAATTCTTCCCATATATTTGCAACTGTACCGGCTGCTTCCTTTTGATAATTGATTGACGTGTCTGTTGCATTTTCAACTTTCACTAACAGTTTCGCACCGGCTCTCGGCATAAAGACTTTTACTTTGAAAATTTTATTCACCGAGAAGTCAATTGGCGATGAAAGTGAAATGTAGGAACCCGCCCAAGTTTGTCCGGTGCCTTTAAGCATCTTACCGACATTAGAGCTTGTATTGATGCCGCTTTTTTGCTGGTTTGCAGTTACAGCTGCTGCACCGCCGTCAAAATTGATGAAAGAATATTTAATAGTAGCTGATTCAAAATCAAGCGGTAATATCGGTGAAGTAAGAATAAACTCAATATCATCAAAATAATAAGTTTTCTCGCCCGCGACAGAACCGGCAACTCCAAAGTTGAAGAATATAGTGACCTTATTATAATTATTAGCAAGGTCTAATGGCCTTGTGCCGGTTACAGGTGAACCAAAATCAAAGGTAAGAGTTTCCCATCCGATGGCAACTGTACTCACTGCTTCTGTTTCACAAGATTTAGTAATATCAAGGTAGTCTTCTACTTTTAGCCGAATTTTTATCCCCGCGTTCGGCGACCAAACTCTCACGGTCATTTTCTTTTCTATTTCGGTAAATGGAATTTTGCTGCTGAAACCTGTTTGTACCAATCCATCCTCCGCGGAAACAACTGTGCCTGCCCAAGACTCGGCAGTTGCTGATTTTACTACCTTAGCTGCTTTGTTGGAAGGCGATGCAGGATCAGGCACGATAGTGGAAGAATCTGCACCGGCAAAACCTTTGAGTTTATAATTCACGGTTGATAAATCAAAAGTTACCGGCAGGTTCATTTGCATTAATGTTAATTTAACATCATCAAAAAAGTAAGTGAAATTTGCAGAGCCGTCACCGGCTATATCATTGTCAAATATAAATACTAACCTTTGATACTCTTTGCTGACATCAACAGCACTGAAATCAAAAGATAATTCTTCCCAGGAACCGGCTATAGTTCCTATTGCTTCCCGTTGATAATAGATTGTATTGTCAGTTTCATTTTCAACTTTCAATAATAACCTCGCGCCGACTTTTGGCATAAAGACTTTCACTTTGAAAATATTATTTATCGAGAAGTCAATTGGTGATGCTAATAAAATGGCAGAGCCTGCCCACACTTCTCCCGCGCCTTTAACCATTTTGACAACATTAGAACT
>CAIYTF010000161.1 GCA_903929035.1 uncultured Ignavibacteriales bacterium | reverse complement strand
GCGGCGTGAATTTGCCCCCTTCGGGGACATAGATGCTTTTTATCATTCTCCCGTGAGTTGTCACTCACGGTTATTCAAATTTAGTCCCGTTGGGACATAATATCCGTACCGTATATTTTCTTGATTTCAGGAGACTGAGTAGTTACGACTTAACTAATTTTTTAATCATAAAACCACAATAACAAAATAAGGAATTCAATTATGGGAAAGACAATATTATTAATACTCGTTGGCAAAAGAAAAGAGTCGGCTGTTACATTGCAGCAAATTCTTACAGGGTGGGGCTGCATCATCAAAACGCGTCTTGGTATTCACGATGGCGTTATGGATAACTGCTCAGATACCGGATTACTCGTGCTTGAGCTTGCAGGCACAAAGGAACAACGCGATGAATTAGCAAGAAAAGTAGCCGTACTCCCCGGAGTTACCTCCCAACTTGTGGAATTGCAATTAAAGGATTAAACTAAAATTCACTTTTGGTATTTCTTTGTAACTGTTTAGGTTATCTAACTAATTGTAAAGTTGCTTTTAGTTTTCTGATTATCGTGTTATCGGTTTGGTATTATGAGATTATTGCTAATTGCAATTCCGGTTAAACAACCGCGAAAATGAAAAACCCTATGCTTTGCAGATACATTGGCAAAACGGGGTAGAGCATTTCGCTTGCAACGTCCGTGAAAAGACTGACAAACGAAAGCAGCAGCACCGTTTTGGTGATGTAGGATTTATTTTTACGACTTAAATTCGACAATAGTTATTCCTTCGCCGCCAAATTCTACAGGTGCAAAATAGAATTTTTTGATACCGATATGGTCTTTGAGAATGCCGTGTACAAGTTTCTTCAAGACGCCTGTACCTTTCCCGTGAAGAATTTCCACGCGGTCAAAATTGTTTGAATAAGCGGAGTCAATAAACTTAATAATATCATTTTCTACAATCTCGGGCTTTTGTCCCCTGATATCAAGACGGTAGGAAGGAAAATTTTCAATTGACTGCATTCCTGCAATTCGGCTGAGCTTCTCTTCTTTCTTATCGGCAGGCTGTAAATTTCCAAATGCCGCGGACATAGTAACTGACCCGATAGCAATCTTTGCATTTTTTCTATGGTTATCAATTTCAATAATTTTCCCCACGGAATCCGAATCACTCAATCGGACGAATTGATTTATTTCAAAATGTTTTTCGACCGCTTGTTCAGGTATAGGTTTGGGTATAAGATCAACAAGATTCTCCTTTAGCGAGGCAACTACTTTTCGCGCGTTAGCAGATTCTGTCTTTCCTGCCTTATTTTCTTTAATTTCTTTTATTGCATTCTCGATATCTTTATTTGCACGATTTAGAAAACTCTCAGCCTGATCTTTGGCTTTTCTTAGGATACTGTTTTTTTCTTTTTCTAATTTATCAATTTTTGATTGATAGAGAGAAGATAATTCTTTCAATCGTTCAGTTTCAATTTCAGCTTGATTAACTTTATCGTGCAGCTTTTTTTCTTGTGTTTCAATTTCTATTAGAACTTTCTCGATTGAATTTTGTTCATTAGAGATAAACTGCTTTGCAAGGTCAATGATTGAATCAGGATAGCCGATTCGCTTAACTATTTCAAAAGCATAGCTTGAACCGGGCAGTCCCTGTTTAAGCCGATAGGTTGGTGTAAGGTGTTCTGTATCGAACTCCATCGCGGCATTTTGAAATCCTTGATGAGTATGCGAAAGAACTTTCAGGTCGCCGTGATGAGTTGATGCAAGTACAATTGCATTTTTTTGCTGCAGAGTTACCAGAATTGCCGCGCCAAGCGCGGCAGCGGCTGAAGGATCCGTGCCTGTACCAAGTTCATCCAGCAGAACTAATGAAGTATCTTCAACCTCTTCAATAATATATTTAATATTTGAAAGGTGCGAACTGAACGTGCTAAGGTCATCCTCAATTGATTGACGGTCGCCGATATCGACAAAAACACCGCTCAATATTGGAAACTCTGAGTCAGGTGAAGCAGGGATATGAATGCCTGCAAAAACCATCAATGTTAATAAACCCAATGATTTCAATACAACTGTTTTGCCGCCCGCGTTAGGTCCGGTAATCACTATTGTTCTATTGGAAGGAGTAATTTCTATGTTCACGGGAATAGTTTTATCTCGTCCGATTTTTTGCAGCAAAAGCGGATGACGGGCATCTTGTAACGCGAGCGTGCCGGAATCTGAAACGCGGGGATATGAACCGATAATTTGAACCGAATATTGTGCCCGCGCGAACAAAGAATCAAGAAAAGCAATTTTTTCAAGCGAACATATTAATTCATAGCTCTTTTGCCCGACTTGTTTTGTCAACTCGCGCAGAATTCGTTCAATCTCGCGCTTTTCTGCAAACGAAAGAGATATTAGTTCATTATTCAGGTGCAATGTCTCTTCAGGTTCTATATAAACAGTTTGGCCCGTTGCAGATTCTGAATGAATGAAGCCGCGAATTTGTCGTTTATGCTCTGCTTTTACAGGCAGCACAACGCGTCCATCTCGCGATGTTAAGAACTCTTCGCGCAGTATATCCATCCCCACAAGTTTTTTTGATATTCGGTCAACCATTCTCCGCAGTTCAAAATTTTTCTCTTTAATTTCTGTTCTTATCGAGCGCAGTTCTCTGCTTGCCGAATCACGGACTTCTCCCTTTTCATCAAGAATGTCTGCAATACTTTTCTCGAATACTTTATCAACAAGAAGATCGTGTATAATATTCGCGATTTTTGGGGCAATGCCGTCATTTGATTTTAAAAACTGAAAAAGAATCCGGGAGCATTGAGCCAAGTGTAGAATTGACAGTAATATCTTTCCAGAAAGTGAAGCACCGTCAATTTTAGAAATTGATAAGTCTTTAGATAAATCAGGTAATTGATCAATAGGTGGCAGCTCTGTTTGAATAATCAGCTCTTTAGCTTCAGTAACTAATTCTCCTTCATAGAGAGCTTGTTCAATGTTTTCAAACGAAATAAGCGATAGAACTTTTTTATGCCCGGATTCGGTTACAGCAAACCGCGCGATAAAGGTAAGAATTTTTTCAAATTCAAGAATTTCTGCTGCTGATTTCCCTGTCATTTTTCTTTTGTTGAATCATTTTGAATCCGGTCGTATAGTGCTGCCGGTCTTACTGAAACATTAGTTATTGTATGAATCGTCTTTGGTAAAATTCTACGTACAAAAGGATATAATGATGATTTATCTCTTGATTCCTTTGAAGGATAACTAAAAATGTTCATAATGTAAAAAACCGCGCTTATGAAAATCAATATTTGCAGTGTACCGACAGCTCCCCCTGCAATCCGGTTGATTAGGTTATTAACCTTATCAAACGGGTGTACTAAGCGTTTGGTAACCGCGGCAATAATAATCGTGAGTACAAAAATAAAAAATCCGCCAAGTACGCGGGCAAATTCCGGTTCAACAGTCATAACTTTATTTATTGCATCACCGCCAAAAGTTGAAAATGTGATGCCAAGATAGACCGCGAGAAAAAAACCTACTGTCCCGATCAGTTTTCTAACAAACCCGTCTTTATAACCAAGAATAAAGGCTATAACGCAGGCAATAAGAATAATTATGTCAATGCTGCTCACGCGATACCGAGTGATTTTTCAACAACGGAACGGACAATCTTGCCGTCTGCTTTTCCTTTAAGTGCCTTCATAGCTGCAGGCATAAGTTTCGGGAAATCTTCTTTGGATTTCGCGCCAAGTTCTCCGGCAAGTCTTTTTACTTCAGCCGCTACCTCTGCTTCAGTAAGTTGTGGCGGCAAAAACTCCATAAGTATTTTATACTCTGCTTCTTCTTTTTGTGCAAGCTCCGCGCGGTTATTGGCAAGGAATTGTTCCATTGCCTCTTTGCGCTTTTTCACTGCTGTATTTAGCATTGCTATTTCAGCGTCAGGGGTAAGTTCTTTTCCGGTGCCGCTTTTTTCAAATTCTAAAATAAGTGCTCTTATAGAACGTATAGTTTCCAGGCGCAGTTTATCGCCGGACTTCATTGCCGATTTAAGTTCTTCGTTGATTTTATCTTTAAGATTCATTGTAGTTCCATATCAGAAAATTATAAATATATAAAATACGAAAATTTGTGATAGTATTTTCCCTATAATCTAACATCGCGTTTATATTCTCTTTATTTAGTCGTATATTTAAACTTATATTTTTTTATTGAAATTCAGCATAGAATGCACAGCGTATATTCCTTTATTGAAATTCAATGATAAAGTATCCATTTATAACCTAACGTCCTTTGACAGAACAGCATAACACTACTAACTTGATAACTGAAAAATCCTCACGCCGAATTATACGAGAACGAATCCTGCAAATATTTTATGCTTTAGAATTTAACCGCGATGCCCGCGAAACATTAGTTAACAGTCTTCTTTCCGACATTAGTGAACCTATTGGAAAAACATTTGCTCAAGACCTTATTAACCGTATTATTATCCACCAAAATGCAACCGATGTACTTATTCAGGAACGACTTGCTAATTGGGAACTGAAAAGGGTCGCGATAATCGACAAAATAATTTTGCGAATTGGTATTACCGAGATAATGCACTTTCCTGATATTCCCCCAAAAGTTACTATCAACGAAGCTATCGAGCTTGGCAAAGAGTTTGGCTCCGATGACAGCGGTAAATTTATTAACGGGCTTCTTAATAAAATTGTTGAAGATATGAAAGTAGCGGATAAATTGAATAAATCCGGCAGAGGATTAATTGAAGATTCGGCAAAGTAGCTCTTCTAAATCACTTGATGTGTTCAAAATATTTATTTGGTCACTGTTTGATTTTGCGAATACTTCTTTTTCTATAGTTGTTGTCACATTTCTATATGCCGTATATTTCAAAAAAACAGTAATGAATGGTGCCCCGCTAGGCGATTTCTACTGGAGCCTTGGTACCGGTATTGCTATGATTGTTACCGCTATAATTTCCCCTGTGCTTGGTGCAATCGCGGACTACTCTACAGGTAAAAAAAGATTCCTGCTATTTTTCACGATACAGTGCATAATCTTTACATCGCTCCTATTTACCATAGGACCCGGAGATGTATTTTTAGGACTCTTGTTCTTTATTCTTGCCAACATTGGCTTTGAAGCGGGATTAGTTTTTTATGATGCATTCCTCCCTGAAATAACAACAGCAAAAAACTATGGCAGAGTCAGCGGCTATGGATTCGCGATGGGCTACCTTGGCTCCCTTGCAACACTATTGGTAATCTACCCTTTCGTGCAAAGCGGCAATATTAAAATAACATTCTTGATTGCATCGGTATTTTTTCTTTTGTTCGCGGCACCCTTATTCATTTTCCTGAAAGAAACACGGCAAAAAAACACGGCAAAAGAATCTTTTTTCCTTATCGGGTTTACAAGGGTTTTATCAACATTCAAGCATTTGAAAAGCCATAAAAACCTTGCCTTGTTTCTGCTTGCATATTTTTTTTATATCGAAGGTGTGAATACGATAATCTTTTTTTCGGGCAATTATGCCAGCACCACGCTGCATTTCAATGAAACCGATCTGCTGATATTTTTCGCGAGCGTGCAGACCACAGCTATTGTCGGGTCAGTGCTGCTTGGTATTCTCGCTGATTCACTCGGTCAGAAAAAAACAATTATTATCACGCTGGCGGTGTGGATAGTGACCGTGATATTCGCGTTTTACACGACAACTAAATTTAACTTTTATATAGTCGGATTTCTTGCAGGTGCGGCTATGGGTTCCTGCCAATCCACCAGCAGATCGCTAATGTCAAAACTAACTCCACCCGATCGCAAGACCGAATTTTTCGGGTTCTACTCGTTCTTTGGAAAGAGCAGTGCTGTTATTGGTCCGTTTGTTTTTGGAATAATCAGCTATAAAACCGGAAGCCAGCAATTAGCGATACTATCAACTCTTTTCTTTTTTATTACAGGCTTATTCATCCTATTTTTTGTTGAAGACCCCAAGACCCGATTAGCGTAAGGCGCGCGTCAAAAAAAGTTAAAAGTGTAACAAACAACGCGACAGCCCCTTCCTTTTTATCGTTTACAAGAAATTGCCGCGGCTCTGTTCTGAGAAACTTCCATTTGAGAGATTAGAGAATAAACTTCTAATAGTTTTTTTAACGTGGATGCATCAATGCTGTTCCTGACTTCCAATCCTGTTTTGGAAACTGAATGAATGTCAATCCCCTCCTGCCGTAATTGCCTGTAAGTCTCGCTTTATTGTTGCAGGTGAACAATCGAAAAGAATTTCGATATCAGCAAGGGAACAAAAATATTCAAATTTTGATAGGGCTGTTTGTTTTCTAAATTGTTACATTAGTACATAACATTTTATAGGAAAACTATGTTAATTACACTGCCGAAAAGTGCTTTGAAATACCTCGATGATAAAATTATCAGAATAGAAGTTGACGATGATTTGCTGAAAAAGAATCTCAAGTCCAAATCGGTTGCTCGTGCGAAAATCCTGAAGAAGTATAACATCGATGAAGCTGAATACCAAAAGCAAATTATTGAGGAGTTGGAAAGATAAATTGACATCAAATAGATAAGAACATATTCTTTCGTGCATTTCTTGAAAAATTCAAATAGCGTGCAGCTAAATGTACTGTTATTATGCGGTGGAGACAATAGAAAAAACTTGCCGATAAATTCTTTCAGCATTGTTACATTAATACATAACATTTTACAGGAAAAACTATGTTAATTACACTGCCGCGTAAAGAATTTGACCTACTCACTATAGATAGTAAATGTGAAAAGTGTTCGATATAAATAATATTTTGAGTTCTCCGGAATCCCGTAAGTTGGAATTCAAAGAAAGTCTTCCGGCAAGCGGCAAATTGGAAAGAACTATTATCGCGTTTAGCAATGGCGGCGGCGGAGAACTATACATAGGCATAAAGGATGCGCCGCGGTGCATTGTCGGAGTTCCTGAAGATAAATTGTTCAAGCTTGAAGAGCGTATTGGCAATATTATATTTGAGAACTGCTATCCGTTGGTTAATTATGATATTACGTTTATTACGGTTGATTACAAAAATATTGTTAAAGTCGTGGTGTATCCGGGCGGAGCAACACCTTATTACCTAAAGTCTCTTGGTAAGGAACAGGGAACATTTATACGCGTTGGCTCGAGTAATCGCTTGGCGGACAGTGATATTATTAATGAACTTGACAGAAAAAAAAGAAATGTTTCGTATGATTCAGTTGCTCTTCACGAGTTTAGCTACGAAGATTTAAACCTCAATTCTTTCATAAATTTATACTTGGATAGTACAGGGAAAAAAGTCGATAAGGCGGGGTTATCGAAATTGGGTTTGGTTAAGCAAGAACATAAAAAGACCGTTCCGACCGTTGCCGCGCTTCTTCTATGTGAACAAGAGATAAAAGATAAGATGTACCCGTACGCTAAAATTGAATGTGCCAGGTTCAAGGGAACCAAAACGGATACAACCATTGATTCAGCATCTATTAATGTTTCAATAGCGTTTCAGCCCGACGAGGCAATGATGTTTATTCGGCGAAATATTAGAAAAGGTTCAAAAATAGGAGCGGTTTATCGCGAAGAACGGTGGGAATATCCTCTTCCGGCGATACGCGAAATAATAATTAACGCTGTGATTCACCGCGATTATTCATTGCTTGGGAAAGATATAAAAGTTGCCATTTTCGATGATATGCTGGAGATCACTAGTCCGGGTGTAATGCCTTCTTCAATTGATATTTCAAATCTTTCAGGTGGGCAGTCGGAGATTAGAAATAGAACTCTTGCCCCGATTTTTAAGGAATTAAGACTGATTGAGCAATGGGGTACCGGTTTTAGAAAGCTAAGCGATGAATTGAAAGACTACCCTGAAATAGAGATAAAATTCAACGAACCCGGTCTCGCGTTTCAAGTGCAATTTATCTTAAAATACAATATTTATTCGTGGCCAACCTCTATCTCACCGTTAATTGATTCAACCGCGGAACCAAGTCAGGAGCAAGTTGGCATTAAGCTGGCACTAAGTAAGCACCAAGTTAGCACTAAGCTGGCACTAAGTCGAGAAGATATTAAAAAATTACTGACAGAATTGCTGAATCCGGTCCCAATTAGCGGTCTTATGACAGTTCTCGGGTGGAAAGATAGAACTAAATTCAGAGCAAAGTTTATTTATCCGTTATTGGAAATGAATATTATCGAAATGACGGTGCCTGACAAACCGAATAGCTCAAGGCAAAAATATCTTGTCACTACTCAAGGTAAATCGATATTAGATGAGTTAATCAAGTGAGACTTAGAGGCGGGGCTTGCTGTTAGAAATAGGGATGTTGTATTTACTTGTCTTTATAACATAATTTCTGTTCATCATTTCCGAAGCAAATTTTAAGCAGGCAATAATATCTTCAGGCTCAAGCGAAGGAAACTGCTTTAGGATTTATTCATTTGTTTCGCCTGCAGATAAGTATTACAATACAGTCTGAACAGTTATTCGCTTCCCTCTGATAATAGGTTTCCCGTTACATATTTTTTGTCAATCGTAATTCTGTCTGCTAATATTGTCATAAAAACCTCAAATAATTGTAAGTAAATTTACAAAGAAAAACTATATCGCACCTAATTTATCAAATCAATCTTAATTCCCGTTTCAATAATTTCCTTGACAAACGGATTGTCCTCTGTAAAATCTTCGGTTTTGAAAGGGTGAACTTCAAGGTCATAAGATGTTTTCAGGCTATACTTAGTGCCTGCACGAAAAGTCGAGTTTAAAAAGTTCCATAATTTGAAGCTCCCCCCTTTTCCATAGAACAGCGGATATTTTTGTCAAAATACTGATTGATGAAGTTGAAAAAGAGAGACTTGAGTTAGCTCAAAAGTGTGAT
>CAIYTF010000160.1:10000-68608 GCA_903929035.1 uncultured Ignavibacteriales bacterium | reverse complement strand
GCCTGCTTCTGTTTTCTTTGGAAGAATAGTTACATCTATTTTCTTTTTCCGTTGCAAATCGGAAAAGGTTTTAATCAAGCAAGAGAGATGTTCGTAGTAGGATTCTTCCCTCGCGTCACCTTTTTGAAAGGTCGAAAATAGATTTGATAAGTATTGTTTGGTCATATTGTAATTTTTTTATAAGTTTAAAGTTAGTGAAATATTTTAAAGTATTTTGGATGTTTTTCAGCCTCTATAACATTCTGTATAAAACCAAATATTTTATTTCGACTAATTCATTTGTTATTTTCCAAACTCTTAGTATAATAGACATCATTTAAAAGAAAGAATATTGTAATATGAAGGCAAAAACATTAGGCAAGAGCAGCCTGACTGTTAGTGAAATCGGTTTAGGCTGTATGGGTATGTCCGAATTTTACGGAGTAACCAATGACGCGGAATCGATAGCAGTGTTGCATCGCGCCATTGAATTAGGCTTGAATTTTTTTGATACCGCGGATATGTATGGCACCGGTAAGAACGAAGAATTGCTTTCAAAAGTGTTGAAAGAGCATAGAAACAATATAATACTCGCGACAAAGTTCGGAAATGTCCGCGGTGCCGATGGAAGTTTCCTTGGCGTGAACGGGAAGCCCGAATATGTTAAGCAAGCCTGCGACGCGAGTTTAAAGCGTCTTGGCATAGATGTTATTGATTTGTATTACCAGCATCGGGTAGATCCAAATGTTCCTATCGAAGAAACTGTCGGCGCGATGGCTGAATTGGTTGCAGAAGGAAAAGTACGATATTTAGGGCTTTCCGAAGCATCACCTGCAACTATTCGCCGTGCTTATAAAGTTCACCCGATTACCGCGCTGCAAACCGAATATTCCTTGTGGTCGCGGGAGCCTGAAGAAGAACTGCTTCCTTTATGTGAAGAACTAAATATTGCATACGTTGCTTATTCACCGCTTGGCCGAGGCTTCCTGACAGGCGCGTTTAAATCCACCGCTGAAATTCCGGATGGAGATTACAGGAGATTTCATCCCCGGTTCGCGGAAGATAATTTCAAGCATAACTTCGCACTTGTTGAAAAACTTGAAGCGATGGCAAAAGATAAAAACTGTTCGATTCCGCAGCTCGCGCTCGCGTGGGTACTTGCCCAACGAAATTTTATCGTCCCCATTCCCGGAACAAAAAGAATAAAATATCTCGAGGAAAATATAGGCGCGACAGCAGTTAAACTCTCCCCTTCCGATATAGAGAAACTGAATGAATTTGCCGCGCGGAGTTTCACAAAAGGTCTTCGCTACGCGGAATCGGCTATGAAATTTATAGACAAATGATTAACCTTTAAGGGCTTGTCAAGAAATAACCTATTGTTAATGTTATTTTTGGACAAGCCCTAAAGTACGAAGCAGCTGAACGAGTATCAGGAAAAGAAGGAAATCTACTATGAAACTTTCAATTTAGGTACGTTCTAACAGTGCTTCAAAAAATTCTTGGTTGGTAACATCGCCATTCTTTTGATATGAATTAGCAAGATTGCCAAGTACTCTGCGCAGCATAGTTATGCTGTCCACTCTTTCGTGGGCAAGCCCTGCAAGATGCTTGAGAGTATCTTTTGCCAGCGTGTTCATATCTGACTCGTAAATAAGATGCCCGCCGTTATAGCAATCCACTAATATTAATTCGCTGCTGACCGGATGATTGAATCGTGCAAGAAAATGCCCCGGGAAATTGCAGCCGTCTATTTCAAGTCCAAGCCTTTGCCCCGCGAGTATTAGTATAGCAACAAGACTTATGGGGATTCCCTGCCCGTACTCAAGAACATAAACGAGATTGCTGTTCATCGGGTTATAATAGTCTCTGTCTGCGCCCTTCAATCTCTTTTGTTGAAATAAAAAATAAACCAACTTAATCGTATCAGGTTCTAAATATGTTTCATAATATTCTTTGACAAGTTCATCAATGAGTGATGAAAGTTTGGCGGGATAGAATCTTCCGTTTTGAAAACTGCAAATTAACTCTAAACCGGTTTCCAATTTACTTGTTTCATCTTGAATATTTGCAAGTGCCATCCAGTCTTTCTTAAGCAGGGCACGGTCATTTTTTTCAAAGATTGTTTCAAGCATTAATTTGCGCAGCGGATCAAGTTCAATATCCGAGTGAACTATTTCTTCTTCTAGTGCCATACCATATTTATCTAATTCAGAAAGAACTGAATTTCTAATTTCAGGTGACGGGTCATCTAATAAATTAATCAGATGAGGGAGCATTTTCGTGTTAACCATTGTCGTAACTCTAATAATATTCGAAAAGATAGCTGATATACAAGAACTATTTAATAAATGACTGCTGTTTTCTTATTTACTATCAAATTCTTGCAGTTACTTTCATTATCGGAAATTGCTTACAAAGACTTTAGGGCTTGTTCACAATTTATAACGCGAATACGCGAAAGGTTATTTTTTGACAAAGTCATTAGGTCAATACTGGTAATATTAATTCAACACGTTAAATTATTTGTGTTATCGCAATTAACCATTAACAATTGCTTTCCTAGCTTCCCGCAGTGCTTCTTCGGTTTTTTTACGCTCCGCGGTTTCGCGAAAAATGAATTGAATAACTTTCTTGGAATCTATCAAATACATACTGCCGGTGACCTCGGCATTTATTTTTCGCCCATCGGTGGTTTCAATGGACAAATCATTATAGCGGACAAATTCTTTCTGCTGAACTTCATAAATTTTTTCTTTATTCTCGGCTATACCCTTGAACAGCCCAATTTCCCAGATTGCTTTTTCTATGAATTCTTCGCTTGTGCAGCCCAGCATCTGTGTCAAAAACGAGTTCACTCCCTTTATCTTTCCTGTTTCCGCGTCGAGGAATAGTATCCCGTCTTTCGCGGATTCAAAGTGTTGACGATAAAAGGCTTCAGAAACTAACAGGGCTTCTTCCACTTTCTTGGCTTTGGTTATATCTGTAAATGTTATTACAAGCCCTTCAATGCGGTCATCGAGTGTCCTGTATGGTAAAATCCGGATATTAAACCACGCTCCATTGTCCGCGGCAACCCTGGTTTCCTTGAATACCAAGGTTGTTAATACCTGAATAGCATCGTGCCCCATCTCGGGGTATTGCAAATTAGTGACCAAGTCAGTAAATGGTCTGCCGATATCCGTGGAGCGCAGTTTGAATATTTTGGTTACCTGATCGGTGAACCTGCGGATGTTCAAATCCTTGTCAAGGAAAAGCGTGGCAATCTCGGTGCTGTTAAGCAGGTTTTTCATATCATCGTTTGCCCGCCCGAAATCGTTAACCTTACTCTGCAGTTCCAAATTGACAGTCTGCAGTTCTTCATTCAGGCTCAACATCTCTTCTTTGGAGGTATTGAGTTCTTCGTTGGTTGATTGCAGCTCCTCGTTGGTTGATTGCAGCTCCTCGTTGGTGGACTTAAGTTCTTCCTGCGAGGTTTGCATTTCTTCCTGGGTACTCCGCATTTCCTCGCGGACACTCTGCAGATCTTCATTGCCCCGCTGGAGTAACATCTCCAGTTCTTTCTGACGTCCGGATGAACTTCGGGGTTTATGTTTAGAGGACTGTATTTCCGGTTCAATGACTGCAGCCACATCCGAGAATACCACCATAATCATACCCCTTATTGAATCGGGAGCTTCGAACCGCTGAACCGTGATATTCACTATCTGCGAATTGCCGTTGGCTCCCACTCTAATTCTGCTAATATGCACGGGATCAAAGTGTTGCATCGCTTTGCGGAACGCGCCCGGCAGTTCGTGGCGCAGACCTTCACGAGCCATAGAGTAGATGTTCCAGTTTGCTTTCCCCGCGGAAAGCTCAAGGTATTTTCCCGTGCGTCCTGTAATATATATTATGTCTCCTTTATCGTTTACAAGCACGCTGGCGGGTGCAAACCGCTGAAGCATAATCTGATCCGCGATATTCTGGATACTTTCAACGGATTGCTGCTGAATCAGTTTTTCGGTTTCAGCCACTTTTGGGTGGTGAAAGGAACTCGGGAAATTAAGCAGTTCCGATGTTTCCTGTCCTTTGGATGAACGATAAAAAAATTTCAATTTGCCGTCAAGTTCTTGGAACTTTTCGTTATTGTACCCGATGGTTTCCGCGGTTCCAAATACCATAATCCCGCCCGGGTTAAGGCAGTAATGAAAAAGAGCCACGAGTTTTTTTTGCAGTTCCGGTTCCATATATATCAGCATATTACGGCACGATAGAAAATCAAGCTTGGTGAATGGAGGGTCCTTAATTACATTTTGAGGAGCAAGAACCACCATTTCGCGTATTCCCGTATTCACGCGGAAGCCCCCGGGTACAGGCGTAAAAAACCGGTTTAACCTCTCCACGGATACATCTGCCTCGATATTCGCGGGGAAAATTCCTTTGCGCGCTATCTCTATGGCGTCAGAATCAAGGTCAGTGGCAAATACCTGCAAAGTAATATTTTTGTTTTTTTTAATTTTATCCATAGCTTCTTTAAAAATAATAGCCAATGAATAAGCCTCCTCGCCGGTTGAGCAGGCGGGTACCCAGGCACGCATCACGTACCCGTTGGGCAGCTCGCTAATCAGGTCAGGAAGTACATTTTCTTTTAGTGTTTCCCACACGGCGGTATCGCGGAAAAAGCTCGTGACACCAATGAGCAGCTCTTTGAAAAGTATCTCGATTTCTTTGGGATTATCCTGCAAAAAGCGGACATAAGTTTGTATTTTATCAATCTGGTGAATGCCCCTGCGCCTATCGATGCGGCGAAACAACGTGTTTTTTTTGTATAATGAAAAATCGTGACCGGTTTGTTCGCGGAGCAGGAGGATGATTTTTTCGAGATTGCTTTTGGCTTTGGAGTCGATTTCCGCGTTTGTTGCAACTCTAGGAATAAACTTGAGGTACTCGATAAGTTTGGCGGGCAATTCTTCGGCAGGTGCCACGATATCGGCAATGACGGATTCAATGGCACTGCGCGGCATACCATCGAACTTTGATGTTTCAGGGGACTGCACCAACACGGTGCCGTCTTTTTCTTTAATGGCTTTTATACCCAGACTGCCGTCCGATCCCATACCCGATAGGATAATGCCGATGCTTTTATCCTGCTTATCATCTGCCAATGAGCGAAAGAAAATATCAATTGGTAAGCGCAGCCCTCTTGTTTCAACGGGATCGAGCAGTTTCAGCGTGCCATTCAGCAGGAAAAGACTCTTGTTGGGAGGAATAACATAAACACAGTTCGGCTTTACTATAAGATCATCGCTTGCCTGGAATACCGTCATAGCGGTAAGCCGCTGTAGCAGCTCGGGCATAATTCCGATGTGATTGGGGTCAAGATGCTGAATAACGACAAAAGCCATACCGTTATTATTAGGCATATTTTTAAAAAACAGCTCCAGGGCCTCCAGCCCGCCCGCGGAAGCACCGATACCCACGATAGGAAAACCTGCCGATACATTCCCGTTTTCCTTAGTCAAAACAAAAGAATCCCCAGCAAAAACCTGCTCCCCGGTGTTTGCCGGCTCCGGCGTATCGCCGGAATTATTATCCTTGTTTTTGTTTTTCTTAGATGCCATAAAAGCTCCAATTAAAAATTTAGTTTACAAAAAATTTTGTGCAAATAACTGCCTGATTAACGGATTTTAGGAATAGCTCAGATCAATATGGGTAAAATACAAAATCCGCGTAACTTGTGCAAGTATTATAAGCTTCAAAAAGGAAAGCCCTCACCCTGCCCTCTCCCGAAGGAGAGGGAATTGCATAATATACTAACGGAAAAACGGTATGGGTGTTTTATTTATTTTCTACAAACCTCAATCTCCTAACGGAGAATTGTTAGAGTACCTAAACAGTTACGCGTTTATCGATATCATCTCCCATCTCCTTTAAGGAGATGGGATTAAGGGGTGAGGTTAATATTTTACCAATTTCATTTGTTATGTCACATTTAGAAAGATAGTTTCCTTAATGGCTTGTTAAGAAATAACATTACCACTTTCTCACGCGAAGGAAGGTTATTTTTTTTACAAGGACTTAATTGCCTCTCCAATGAATTAAGTTTATTTTAATTGCTTTTAGAATATTTATCAATTAGGCATTTGACATCGCTCATTTGAATTGGCTTGGTCAAAAATTCCTGCATTCCTGCCTCTATACAGTCTTGCCTGTCTGCCTCTTCAGAATTAGCAGTCAATGCAACAATAATGGGACAAGTACCGGATGGATATTGGGCAACAATTTCTTTGGCAGCCTGCAAACCTGTTTTGACCGGCATTAAAATATCCATAAAAATAAAATCGTACTTTGCCTCGCGGGCTGCTGCAACAGCTTTAGCACCGTCATCGACAATAGTAAATTGATAGCCCATACGATGGAATAGATGCGCGATAAGTTTTTGATTTATCTCGCTGTCTTCAGCTATTAGTATATTAGGCAACTTATATCTCTATTCTCAAAATATTTAATAATAAATTCAATTTACAAAGTTAAAGCACGCCTGCTAAAATACAATAACCTTTTTTTGACTATATTCATTCTCCCGTGCAATTTTATTTAAATTGCTTTTCATTCAATGGCTGCATTCCAACGCCAAATGCTTTTTCGGCTGAAATGCCAAAGCGTTTCATTCCCAGAATGTTTTCCTCGCTATAGAGGGATTCTAAAACTTTTATAACGGATTCAACCGTTGTTAATGGTTCCATCTTGCTACTGGCTGAAGTTAATAAATTAGGCTTTGTAGGATGCATTACACGGGAGTTGCAGAAATTCTAATACATACGGATTCTTAATAAACTCGAGAGTGTCTTGTTGAAACATTTCTGTTTTCGGCATCATTTTGTCAATTACAGGTTGTTTAACCTGAGAGCTTAAGAGTCTTTGGTAATATAAGCTATTCGAATTACGTTCCAAAGTTCTGTAACTCCATTGATTATTGGCGGCTTCAGTTAAATAATAGTCGCGGGCAGAGTCTGAGGTTATTCTTATAAGTAAACGATAATGGCACCAACTCAATTCGGGACGCAGTGTGCCCCGAATCGGAAAAATTTGATAAAACTGTCGAATCCTCCTCAACTCCCTTTCATCGAATCCTTTGCCAAACTCGGCGCTTAATTCGGTTGCCAAAGCTTTAAGCAATCCTTTGCCGTAAGCGGCGCGTTCTTTTCCGTGCTGTTCTTCCTCAACGATACGTTTTCCCATAAGCCAATAAGCTTCAACCATAGCGGAGTTAATTGCCGTATAGGCTTTTTGTCTGGCGTGAAATAAAATCGATTTGATTTCAACGATAAAATTCTTTTCTAAATCCATATACAAATTTACAAAATTATTGGGGGAAAATTGTCTGAATCACGGGTTTAATAATTGTTAATGGTTAATTATCAATTGTTAATTTCCGGAAGCTAAATCCGTGATTCAGACAATATTCTACAACCTTATTTCAGCAATTCAAACTTTTTCGTTTGCATAAAACTTCCTGCCTACAGCCGGTAATGTAGTTCAATCCCAATATCTATCAATTTCACCCGTATGCAGGCATATCAGTTCGAATATTTTGTACCAATAGAAGAATGCTTCAGGATTTGATTTCTTGAGCTTATTTAGTCTATTGTTCATTGGTTTGCCGATTTGGTGATTTTGTATTTGTTTCGGGTGATTGAATTTTTCTATCTCCTTTGCATTGTACTTTATTAAAGTAGAAAGATAGGCTGCTTTTGAGGCGTGGGCAATTGCTTTTTCTATATTATATCTTTCAGAGAAAATATATCCGCTCACTCGTTGTATCCCCGATTGTAATTGTATGAAATCACCTTTGCCGTCAGCTCCTCTTGTGACGATGCAGAGTGATGTTTGGAAAATATCTTCCAAAACATCTTGACCGTTTATTTCGCTAATATTTCGGTAGGATAATTCCGTTTCCGCGAAACGATAAAATGTCGATTTTATGATGGATATATCATCGATATGCTCAAACAAATTTCCAATATCGTATAGTTGTTTAATGATTTCCATACTCATACTATCTTCATTTTTGAAATATGGAATGCCGGTTGTATTAGGAGCGAATGCTGTTAGTTTATCCGCCAATAGGTCTTCGAAGCAAGGGACTTCAACCAAAATAGGTTTATCTTGTATCGGGACAAATACAGATTGAACAGGTAGTTGGATTATCTTTTCATAGTTTACCTTTTCAAATAAAATATCGAGAAGAACATATTCTTCTTCTTTATTCGATTTGTGAAGCGGAGTGTAGAAAAATTTATAGTGCTCTTTTTTTATTTTTGATTGCACATTTCTGCGATGCATTTCTTTTCTCAAAAAGCCTTGCGCTTTTGCGGCATTATCAAGTATTTCCTCCAAATTCTCGGGAGTTTGCTGCAAGATAATGTCAATATCTATGGATAGCCTTTTGGTGGAATTTAAATGGAGCATTAACGCGGTTCCGCCCTTGAACACGAAATGCAGTTTTCCCTTTACAAGCCCTTCCAACAACAGCAATGCGCGAATAACTTTTTCTACCAATATTTTATCGGCATAGCGGTTATCCTTTGAAACTTTAATAATCCATTCAGGAGATAATTCCTTTTGATTTATCATTTACTATAAATTGGCAGTAAACGGCAATTACTGCCGAAAATTGGTTATTGAATTTATATATTGACGAAATCCGTCTTTTTTGCCGCGTCTGCCTGCATAACGAAGCATTCTGTCCCGATTCACTGAATATTTCGCGAGTGCCTCTCTAAAAATAGTCCGCATTTCCGAACCTTGCTGCGCCAAGAAAATAACATCATCGCAAAATATATCCACTAACATTTTTTCCAATGAAGCGGTATTTACACCTTTTATATTTTGAATTGGAGCTTCTGTAACTAAAGGTTTAACAATCACGGATTCTTTGCTGATTGGCGAATATTTTTCAAGAAAGTCTTTCCCGGGCTCGATGAACACCGTATATCTCAATTCCTGTAGAAAAAAGAATACTGATTGTGCCGCTTCCTTTTCAACTTCAGCGAGTAAATAAAATCGTCCGGGTTGGTGCTGCATAAACTCGTTCAGAGCAGAAGTTTCCCAGATACAAATTTTCAGATAGGGAAATTCTTTTCTGATTTTGGAGTGAATAGCCTTTAACTTAGCGGAAATGACAGGGGTATAGTTTTCCCCCTCTCCAATTATTAACTTTCCTCTGCCTATTCTATTGAAAACTCCCATTTGAACCAAAGTATGCACCCGCCAATTAATAGTGGTTTGTTTTACATCAGGTTCCAGCTCTTTGTAAAAAGCAGCGATGTCAGTTGTTAACAAACTTTTATCAGGCAAAAAGCCGGCTCTTAGCTTGTCAATATGCAGTTTATCGGTCGCGATGATCTTATCCGTTTTTATACAAATTTACAAAATACTATAACGTGGCACAATAATAATTTTACTGCCGATAATTTGTGCCCAATTTCGTTGAATGCGCAAAATACCGGCGACTTTTCGGCTCCCGCCGATAAAATATGGACAAGGCTCAGCCGCGGTTGATTCAGACAACCTTATTTCAGCAATTCAAACTTTTTCGTTTCCATAAAACTTCCTGCTTTCAATTGGTAATAGTAAATTCCGCTGCTTAGCCCGCTGCCGTCAAATGTTACGTTGTAACTGCCGGCGGGTTTATCTGTATTGACAAGCGTTGCAATTTCCTTTCCAAGGGTGTTGAACACTTTTAGCGTTACCGGACTGCTTGCTGGAATTTTATAGTTGATTACCGTTGAAGGGTTGAAAGGATTGGGATAGTTTTGTCCCAACATAAAATTATCAGGAGCGGATACATTGGTTTCCGCGACACTGCTGTATTTGAATGAACCGTCATTGTCAATCATTTTCAGCCGATAGCAATATTTCCCAGCAATGGTGGTTTCATCAACGAAAGAATAATTTTTCGGTGAATTGCTGTTCCCCGCGGCTTTTATCGAAGCTATTTTCTGCCAACTTTCATTATTTAGCTGAGTACCGCTTATTGGCTGCGACTTTTCAAGTTCAAATAATGCACTATTTACTTCGGTCGCTGTTTCCCATTTTATTGTTACGGTAGAACCCTTTGAGTAAGCGGTGAAAGACGTTAATTCAACGGGAAGAAGTTCATTGGGCAGTGGATATTTCCATATTCCAACACCAACAGTCCCAGCGAATAAATTCGACCCAACCGTGGCAAGCGCATAAACATTAGTGGCTGTCAAACCGTTAAGCACCGTCCAACTTGTTCCGTTATTTGTCGACAGATAGACACCGCCAAAAGTTGTCGCAAACAAGTTTGTTCCACTAATGACAAGTGCATAAACGCTATTTGCCAGACCTGTATTAACGGCAGTCCAGTTTGTCCCGCTATTTGTTGACAGATATACTCCTCCATTAGTCCCAGCGAATAAATTAGAGCCGCTCACCGCAAGAGCATAAACAGAAATATTTGTCAAATCATTATTAATGCAAGCCCACTCTATCCCGTTATTAGTCGATAAAAATACGCCGCCAGAAGTACCCGCGAATAAATTCGAACCGCTTACCGCAAAACAGGTGATGTTTTCTCCGTATGGCCCGTTGGTCGGCACCCATTGCGGAAAAGCGGAGGTTAAAAGACCTAAAACCAACAAAACTAAAAATTTCTCATATAAAACAGCCTCGCGAAAATTTGGAAAAATATAATTGATTAAGGTGAAAAGATAGGAATATTTTTTGAAATAAAGTGTGATATTTATCACGGGTTAAATAATGGTAAATTATCAATTGTTAATTTCCGGAAGCTAAATCCGTGCAATCAGAGTAATCCTTTAATCCGTGATTCAGACAATATAATTCAAACAATTCACAAACCTGATGAAAATTTTGACAGAAAACAGACTAAAATCAATAATACTTAAAATTTATTTAAAAAAGTATTATCAAATTATTGTTTTTTTAAAATAAATTAGGTAATTTCGTAATCCCTTAGTTTTAAAACAATGGGCGGCCGCCGGAGTTGGAGAGCCGGGGCGGACTGTAAATCCGTTGGCTTACGCCTTTGGGGGTTCGAATCCCTCTCCGCCCACCAAAAATTAAGGTTTTGGAGCCCATCTCGCTGCAGCGGGATAAGTATGTTTTAAATCTCATTGAGCGCGAGAGTAACTCAGTTGGTAGAGTCACAGCCTTCCAAGCTGTTGGTCGCGGGTTCGAGTCCCGTCTCTCGCTCTAAAAATAAATTGTTGCTGACGTAGCTCAGTTGGTAGAGCACATCCTTGGTAAGGATGAGGTCACCGGTTCAATCCCGGTCGTCAGCTCAAACATTATAAACCGGAAAATTATATGCGTGAAATCATAACTTTAGAATGCACCGAGTGCAAAAGAAGAAATTATTCAACAACTAAGAATAAAAGAACACATCCGCAAAGAGTGGAATTCAAGAAATATTGCCAGTGGTGCCGAAAACATCACGTGCATAAAGAAACCAAGTAAATTTTTTACGCGTCAGTAGTTCAATTGGTAGAGCAGCGGTCTCCAAAACCGCAAGTTGGAGGTTCGAGTCCTTCCTGGCGTGCATCTTAATCATTAACCTGAAGAAGTATGAAAGAGAAAATAAAAGCGTTTTTTAATGACGTTGCCAAGGAAATGCGCAAAGTCACCTGGCCTACGCAGGATGAACTAAAGGAATCTACCACTATCGTGGTTGTTATGTGTCTTGTTATGTCGGCATTTACTTATATAATAGATATTGGTATTACCGGTGTTTTTAGGAGTGTATTTAAGTAGGAATAAAGAGTTCATAAATAACCTTAACAATTTCTCACGCGAAGATGCGAAGATCGCGAAGGTTATCTTTAGAAGATGTAAAAGTTATTTCTTACACAAGCCCTTAGAGGTTGATTTTATCCCGCGAGGGTTTTAGCTTAAATCGGCTATATTTTTAAGAAGAAAGAAAAGTTTAATTAAATGGATCAAAAGTGGTTTGTCGTTCGGACGTTCTCGGGTCACGAAAACAAGGTGAAAAACATTGTTGACTCCGAATTGCGTGAAAACGAGCTGCTGAAATCGAAAATAACCGAGGTTCTTGTGCCTACGGAAAAAGTTTTCGAGGTAAAAGAGGGAAAAAAACACGCTAAAGTAAAAAACTTTATGCCGGGCTATATTTTGGTTCAAGCAGATATGGATATAGCGGTAAAAGATTTTATTTTGAATATTCCCGCGGTAATGGGGTTCCTTGGAACAAAAACCGCGCCTGCACCTTTGCTGCCGGACGAAGTTAAACGCATTATCGGGCGAATTAGAGAAGGTATCGATGGCGAACGTATAGACAGCTTATTTAGAGTTGGTGATATGATAAAAATTGTTGATGGTCCGTTCAATAACTTCACCGGTGCTGTTGAGGAAGTTTCTGAAGAGAAAATGAAAATGAAAGTATTAGTGTCTATTTTTGGCAGGAAAACACCTGTTGAAATAGATTTTGTTCAAGCAGAATTAGAGAAAATATAAATTGCGATGAAAGGTTAAAAAGCGATGGCAAAGAAAATAACCGGCTACGTAAAATTACAAATAACCGGCGGTAAGGCTAACCCCTCACCTCCTGTAGGACCTGCCTTAGGTCAAAAAGGCGTTAATATTATGGAATTCTGCAAGCAGTTCAATGCCCGCACTGCAGACAAAGATGGATTGGTAATCCCCGTGGTAATAACAGTTTATTCGGATAAGTCATTCACTTTTATTACCAAGACACCGCCCGCGGCAGTTTTGTTGAAAAGAGCGGCAAAGATAACAAGCGGTTCAGCCGAATCCAACAGAACTAAAGTCGGCAAGGTAACAAGCTCGCAGGTTGAAGAAATAGCGAAATTGAAGATGCCTGATTTGAATGCAAATGATTTGGCAGAGGCAATGAGTATGGTTGCCGGTACCGCCCGCAGTATGGGTATCACGGTCGAAGGTTGATAGGAATATAGTTATGAAATTATCAAAAAGATTACAAAACATCGGCAAAAAAGTAAATGTTGACAAAGAATATACTCTTGAAGAAGCAATAAAAGTTTTGAAAGAGAATTCAACAGTAAAATTTGTCGAGTCATTAGACTGTGCTATAAGGCTGGGAGTTGATCCCCGCCACGCTGACCAGATGGTCCGCGGCACGGTTTCTCTTCCTCACGGAACAGGAAAAGAAGTGAAAGTGCTTGTTGTTACCAAAGGTCCTAAAATTCAGGAGGCTTTGGATGCAGGCGCAGATCACGCCGGATATGAAGAATATTTAGAAAAAATTAAAGGCGGCTGGGCTGAAGTTGATGTAGTTATCGCGTCTCCTGATGTTATGGCAGACCTTGGAAAACTCGGAAAGATACTAGGCCCTAAAGGTTTAATGCCAAATCCGAAAAGCGGAACAGTTACTCCCGATGTAGCGAAAGCTGTAAGGGAAGTTAAAGCAGGCAAAATTGAATTCCGCGTAGAAAAAGCAGGTATAGTTCATACTTCAGTTGGGAAAGTTAGTTTTGAAGCCAAAGCACTTGCCGATAACGCGCGCGCTTTCTTGAATATGATTGTTAAAATGCGCCCGAGCGCGGCTAAAGGACAGTATGTAAAGAGCATATTCCTTTCTACAACAATGGGACCCGGCTTAAAGATATCAAAAGATGAGTTTGGCGGACACGCTTAAATTGGAAATTACGCACAGATTAACTGTAATATATGCTTCTAGGTCGAAAACTCGATCAATTAATTAATCGTTCAGGAACGAAATGAAGAAAGACGAAAAACCCGGGCAGGTTGCCTCGATTATTGAAAAACTTACAAGTAGTAATTCCATATTTTTGGTTAACTACGCGGGAATCAATGTCGAGGACATCAGCAAGCTCAGGAAAGAATTCCGTAAAGAGGGTGTTGACTATACAGTATTCAAGAATACGTTAGTTAAACGCGCTCTAAAAGATACCGGCAAATATCCTTTACTGGCAGGCCACTTAAAAGGTATGACCGGTATAGTATTCGCGGGAGATAATCCTGCAATTCCGGCAAAGATCATCAAGAAATTCTTAGATGATAAGAAAAAATTCGAACTGAAAGCCTGTTATATTGAATCCGACTTCTTTGACGGAAGCCAATTAACAGAACTTTCAAATCTGCCGTCAAAAGCAGAGGTTATCGCGGGTGTTATTGGTGCTATCGCATCACCTGCATCAGGTATCGTTGGCAGTATTAATGCTGTCATCAGAGAACTGATTAGCGTGATTGACGAAGTGGCAAAAACCAAAGCTGCTTAATTTAAAGACTCCGACTAATCGGATAAATAACAAAAAAATTATAAATTGGAGATAATCAATGTCAGACAAAATTGCTGAACTCGTAGAGAAAATTAAAGTATTAACATTAGCTGAAGCGGCTGAATTAAAGACCGCGTTGGAAAAAGAATTTGGCGTAACCGCTGCAGCCCCTGTAGTAATGGGTGCCGGTCCTGCCGCGGCAGCTGCCGCTCCGGTTGAAGAACAAACCGAATTTAATGTTAATATATTATCGGCAGGCGAAAAGAAAATTAATGTTATTAAGGTTGTTCGCGCTCATACAGGACTTGGCTTGAAAGAAGCCAAAGACCTTGTTGATGGTGCCCCTAAAACTGTAAAAGAAGCAATTTCGAAAGATGAAGCTGAAAAACTTAAAAAAGAATTAGAAGAAGCAGGCGCAGCCGTAGAGGTAAAGTAATCATTACCGACTGTAGCTTGCAACCGGTTGAGATCATCTCGGCAGGTTATAATTGTTTTCCGCGAGTGATAAGGCGGTTAGGTCCGCCTTGTCTTTTTTTTATATTTTACACAGTTTCCTTCTTAATGGTATATAGTATAAGTTTTTATACGGAGGTTCAGTTTGGACACTAAAAGAATTTCATTTAGCAAAATCAAATCGGTGATCGAAGCTCCCGATTTATTGGCAGTGCAGAAAGAGTCGTTTAATGAATTTCTGCAGCTCAATGTCGCGCCTCTGAAGCGCGAAAATAAGGGCTTACAATCTGTCTTTTTGGTAAATTTCCCAATTTTCGACAATAAAGAAAATTATCGTCTTGATTTTATCGAGTATAATATCGATAAACCAAGGACAAGTTTGCACGAGTGTATGGAAAAAGGCTCTAATTATGCCTCCACGCTTAAGGCAACGCTGCGCATCACGACAAAAGACTCTGACACGGGTGAATATGTTAACGCTATTCAAGATACCGTGTTTTTGGGCAATTTACCTTTTATGACAGAGAAGGCAACTTTCGTCATTAGCGGTGCAGAACGTGTTATTGTAACACAATTACATCGTTCGCCGGGTGTTGCTTTTTCCCAGAATTTGCACCCCAATGGCACGCCTATATATTCGGCGAGAATTATTCCCTTGAAAGGTTCGTGGGTCGAGTTTTCAACAGATATTAATCACGTGCTTTATTGTTATGTTGATCGCAGAAAAAAATTCCCCGCGACTACACTATTGCGTGCTATCGGTTATGAAACCGATGAGGAAATATTAGATTTATTCAAATTAACAGAAACAGTTAACCTTAGTAAAACTGAGCTGTCAAGTTATTTAGGACGCACTATTGCCGGTGATGTTTTTGATATGGCAACCGGTGAAATATTCCTTTCGCGGGATAGTGTTCTAAGTGAAGATGACTTAGACCGCATCAGCGAAGCCGATGTAGAAGAACTTAAATTCATCCGCTCGGATATTTCGGTTGATCAAAACTTTATTCTTAATACGCTCAAGAAAGATACTTCGCATACAAAGTCCGAGGCTTTATTTGCTATTTATCGCCAGTTAAGAACCGGTGAAGCACCTGATATGGAAACTGCTGAAGGGCTTCTGGATAAAATGTTCTTCAACGATAAACGCTATGACCTAGGCGAGGTTGGGCGGCATAGAATGAACGACAAGTTAAAACTTGATATTCCTGAAACATTAACTGTTTTAACCAAAGAAGATATTGTTGAAATTATCGCGTACCTGATGCGCCTGAAAGACGGCTTAGAAGCCTACGATGATATTGATCACTTAGGCAATAGGCGTGTTCGGACAGTTGGCGAGCAGCTTCAGATGCAATTTAACGTTGGTCTTGCAAGAATGGCACGCACGATAAAAGAGCGGTTAAACATTCGCGAAACTGAAAACCCGAAGCCTCACGAACTGGTAAACGCGAAAACGATAACTAGTGTTATCAACGCTTTTTTTGGCACGAACCAGCTGTCACAGTTTATGGATCAGACAAATCCGCTCGCGGAACTGACTCACAAACGCCGTATGTCTGCACTTGGACCGGGCGGCTTAACCAGGGAGCGCGCGGGCTTTGAAGTACGTGACGTTCATTATACCCATTACGGACGGTTATGCCCGATTGAAACTCCTGAAGGTCCGAATATCGGTCTTATTTCATCGCTTACAATTTTCTCCCGTGTCAATAGATACGGATTTCTTGAAGCACCATACAGGGTTGTTAAAGACAGTAAAGTTACAGATGAAGTTGTCTATTTAACAGCGGAGCAGGAAGATGAATTTACTATCGCGCAGGCAAACGAACAATTTGACGAAAACGGAACATTCGTGAATGAACGTGTTCGTTCACGTCATAGAGGTGAATTTCCGATAGTACACCCTAATCAAGTTCAGTTTATGGATGTTGCTCCTGCCCAAATCGTGAGCGCGGCGGCGGCATTAATTCCGTTCCTCGAACACGATGATGCTAACAGAGCATTAATGGGCTCAAATATGCAGCGTCAGGCAGTTCCGCTTGTTCGTCCTGAAGCCCCTATTGTAGGTACCGGATTAGAAGCCAAACTCGCGAAAGACTCAAGAGCAGTTATTGTTGCAGAAGGCAATGGTGTTGTTGAATTTGTTGACGCGGACAAAATTATTGTTAACTATGATATTAAATCTGATTCTAATGAAGTTGTTACCAGCTTCTATGATGTTAAGAGAATAACATATAAGCTTATTAAATTTTCCGGCACGAACCAAGAGACCTGTATAAACCAGAAACCGATTGTTGCCGTAGGCAGCCGCGTAAAAGAAGGCGATGTTATTGCGGATGGTTTTGCAACGCAAGGCGGCGAGCTTGCTCTCGGGCGAAATGTATTTGTTGCATTTATGCCTTGGAGAGGTTATAACTTTGAAGATGCTATTATTTTGAGCGAGAAACTTGTTCAGGATGACGTGTTTACTTCATTCCATATTGAAGAATTAGATGCGCAGGCGCGTGAAACAAAGCGCGGTGAAGAGGAATTTACCCGTGAAATTCCTAACGTGAGTGAAGAAGCCGTCAGGAATCTTGAAGAAAGCGGAGTAATTCGCGTTGGTGCTGAAGTCAGAGAAGGCGATATTATTGTTGGTAAGATTTCCCCAAAAGGAGAAACAGACCCGACTCCGGAAGAAAAATTGCTTAGAGCTATTTTTGGCGACAAGGCAGGCGATGTGAAAGACAGCTGCTTACGCGCGAGTCCGGGACTTCGCGGCACTGTTATTAAAACAATCAAATTTAGCAGAAAACGCAAAGATACCGATGGGAAAAAAGCGGAAAAGCGGTTATTAGATAATCTTGAAAATTCATTCTCGAAGCGCAAAGCAGATGCAAAAGAATTGTTAGTATCGAAACTTTCAATACTTTGTGCAGGATTGACTACCACGGGTATTAAAGATGGTGAAAAAACAATTTTGAGAAGCGGTACCGTTATTAAAGATACTACTTTCCACAATCTTGATGACGTAACTAATTTAGATTTTCACTTGGATTGGTTTGAGTCAAAGAAAGTAAATACGCTTATACGTGCTACTTTTAAGAACTACCATTCATATCTTGCAGATATAGAAAGTGAATATGTACGCGAAAAACTGAAAATTCAGGGCGGTGATGACCTCGCGCCGGGTATCATTCAGCTTGCTAAAGTTTATGTTGCCAAGAAACGTAAAATATCAGTGGGTGATAAAATGGCAGGACGGCACGGTAATAAAGGCGTGGTGGCTAAAATTGTGCCCTTGGAAGATATGCCGCATCTTGCTGACGGTACTCCGATAGATATCGTACTTAACCCGCTTGGCGTACCTTCACGTATGAACATCGGGCAGCTTTATGAAACAGCTCTCGGCTGGGTTGGCAAGAACCTTGGAATAAAATTTGCAACTCCCGTGTTTGACGGCGCGAAAATTTCTGATGTTGATGAATATTTAGAAAAAGCAAACATTCCTGCCGGATGTAAAACAGAGTTATATAACGGCAGAACAGGTGAGAAATTTCATCAAAAAGTTACTTGCGGTTATATTTATATGCTGAAATTAAGCCACTTGGTTGATGATAAAATTCACTCTCGTTCAACAGGACCATATTCACTCATAACGCAGCAGCCGTTGGGCGGAAAGGCTCAATTTGGCGGTCAGCGTTTTGGAGAAATGGAAGTCTGGGCTCTTGAGGCTTATGGCGCATCGCACATTTTGCAGGAAATATTAACCGTGAAGAGCGATGATGTTCCCGGGAGAGCCAAAGTATATGAAGCGATAGTGAAAGGACAAAATATTCAGGAACCAAATGTTCCGGAATCGTTTAACGTGTTAGTTAAAGAGCTTCAAGGATTGGGGCTCGATATTAAGATAGACCACCGTTAAACCTGAAAACAGATTAGGAGTTTACTTTTATGATGAATAATAATAGAGCTATGGAAGGTGCATTAAAGGACGTTACCCAACTTACAATTACGTTGGCAAGTCCCGATGATATCCTTTCACGTTCACGCGGCGAGGTTACTAAACCGGAAACAATTAATTATCGATCTTTCCGCCCCGAAAAAGACGGATTGTTTTGTGAAAAGATTTTTGGACCAACCCGTGATTGGGAATGTTACTGCGGAAAATATAAAAGAATCCGCTATAAAGGTATTATTTGCGACCGCTGCGGTGTTGAAGTAACGCAAAAAAATGTACGCCGCGAAAGAATGGGACATTTGGGACTTGCAGTTCCGATTGTCCATATATGGTTTTTTAAATCATTACCTTCAAAAATCGGAAATCTCTTAGGTTTCAGTACAAAAGAACTTGAAAGAGTTATTTACTATGAATCGTACGTGGTCTTAAATCCGGGTCCAACAGGATTAAAGAGAAAAGACCTTATTACAGAAGAACAGTATTTTGAAATTCTAAACTCATTGTCGGTTGGCAATGATAAACTGCCGGATACAGATCCAAACAAATTTTATGCAAAAATCGGCGGTGAAGCTATAAAAGAACTTCTCAAAAACACCAAGATCGAGGAGTTATTTCACCTGTTACGCGACCAGCTTGCAGTTGAATCATCACAGCAGAAAAAAGAGGAACTGCTTAAACGCCTGAAAGTCGTGGAAGCATTCCGCGAAAAAGAAGGAAAAGCAGAAAACAAACCAGAGTGGATGGTATTAAGTTATATACCGGTTATTCCGCCGGAACTTCGCCCGTTGGTTGCATTAGAAGGCGGCAGATTTGCATCGAGTGATTTGAACGATTTGTACCGCAGAGTTATTATTCGGAACAACCGTTTGCGCCGGCTAATAGATATTAAAGCTCCCGAGGTTATTTTACGCAATGAAAAGCGTATGCTTCAGGAAGCAGTTGACGCGCTTTTTGATAACTCGCGTCGCGGAAGTGCCGTCCGCAGCGACAGCAATCGCCCGCTTAAATCGTTGAGCGATGTCTTAAAAGGTAAACAAGGACGTTTTCGCCAAAACTTGCTTGGAAAACGCGTAGATTATTCCGGTCGTTCTGTTATTGTTGTCGGACCTGAATTAAAATTGCACCAGTGCGGGTTGCCGAAAGATATGGCGGTGGAGTTATTCAAGCCGTTTATTATCCGTAAACTTATCGAGCGCGGACATAACAAAACCGTGAAAAGTGCCAAAAAAGTTGTAGAACGCAAAGACCCTGTTATCTGGGAAATTTTGGAAAAAATAATTGACGGGCACCCTGTTCTATTAAACCGCGCACCAACACTGCATCGTTTAGGTATTCAGGCATTTCAGCCGGTACTAATTGATGAAAAAGCAATTCGTCTGCACCCGATGGTTTGTACCGCGTTTAACGCGGATTTTGACGGTGATCAAATGGCTGTTCATATTCCGCTTTCACACGAAGCGCAATTAGAAGCGCAGCTGCTGATGCTTTCGAGCCACAATATTCTTTCGCCTCAAAATGGCAGCCCTGTTGTTGTCCCGACACAGGATATTGTTCTTGGTGCTTATTACCTCACCAAACGTAAAGATGGTGATATTGGCGAAGATATGGTTTTTGGGAACTCCGAAGAAGTGATTATGGCTTATAATAGCCGTGTCATAGGTCTTCACGCGAAAATTAAAGTTCGTATTAACGGTGAAATGATTGAAACCACTACGGGCCGCGTTATCTTTAACGAGATCGTGCCTAATGAAATGGGATTTTATAATCAATTATTAGTTAAAAGATCATTCGGCGGTTTTGTCGGTCAAATGTTTATGAAATTAGGCAACAAGGTAACTGCAAAGTTCCTTGATGATTTGAAAGATATTGGTTTCCGTTATGCAACCGCGGGCGGACTGTCAATCAGTTTTAGCGATATGATTATTCCAGAGGAAAAAACAGCGTTGATTCAGGCTGCTAACATAAAAGTGGAAGAAGTTCTTGAACAGCACGAAATGGGTATCATAACCGATAATGAACGCTATAATATTATAATTGATACTTGGACACACACGACAAACGATGTAGCCCGTGTATTGATGAACAAGCTAAAAAATGCTGACGGCGGATTTAATTCAATCCATATGATGATTGATTCCGGTGCAAGAGGCTCTCAGGATCAGGTTAGACAATTGGCAGGTATGCGCGGTCTTATGGTGAAACCTCAAAAGAATCTTTCGGGACAAGCCGGCGAAATTATCGAGAATCCGATAATCGCGAACTTTAAAGAAGGTTTGTCGGTTCTTGAATACTTTATCTCAACTCACGGTGCACGTAAAGGTCTTGCCGATACAGCACTGAAAACGGCAGATGCAGGATACTTGACACGCCGATTAGTTGACGTTGCTCAGGATATTATCATCAGTGAAATGGATTGCGGGACTATTCTCGGGATTGAAGTAAGCGCGATTAAGGATGTTGAAGAAGAACGAGAAGCACTGTCTGAACGTATTATAGGTCGCGTTTCGCAAGGTGACTTATTTGACCCCCGTTCAGAGAAATTAATTGTACACGCGGGTGAGTTTATAGATGAAGCAGTGGCAAAAAGAATTGAAGAAGCAAATATTGAAACCGTTGGTATTCGTACAGTGCTAACCTGCGAATCACGCCACGGTGTTTGCGCGAAATGCTACGGCAGAAACTTAACCAATGGTAAATTGGTTGAAGTTGGCGAAGCCGTAGGCGTTGTTGCCGCGCAGTCAATTGGCGAACCCGGAACTCAGCTAACGCTGCGTACATTCCACTTTGGCGGAACTTCATCGCGTATAGCGACCCAGTCGGTAATCGAGACAAACGTGGAAGGTATGATTAAATTCTCACGTGTTTTATCTGTTGATAAAAAAGGTCCTCTTGGAATAGAGACAATCGTTACCGGCAGACGCGGCGTTATTGAACTATATGATGAAAACGAAAAGTTAATAAAGAAATATACAGTTCCTTATGGCGCGCAGCTGCTCGTCAAAGAAGGACAAAAAGTAAAAGCGAAAATGCATCTATACTCGCACGATCCGTATAATGATGTTATTGTAACGGATTTGAGCGGTAAAGTTAAATTTATAGATTTAATTGAGAATATTACAATGCAGCATTTGACCGATGATCAAACCGGTCACGTGCAAAAAATGGTTATTGAACCTAAAGATAAAACCAAGAGCCCGATTATCGAGATTGAAACAGCGGATGGGACTAAGAAAAATTATTCTTTGCCGTCAAAAGCATATTTATCTGTAGATGATGGTGAAATGGTTACACCCGGAACAATTATCGCGAAAATTTCACGGCAGACAACAAAAACCCGCGATATCACGGGCGGATTGCCGCGTGTGACGGAGTTATTTGAAGCTCGAAGCCCGCAAGATCCTTCTATTGTATCAGAGATCGAGGGTATTGTCCGTTTTGGAACACGCAAAAAAGGTTCACGCGAGATTTTTGTTACAGCTATTGATGGTTCCGATGAAAAGAAATACAATGTTCCACTGAGCAAGCACATTCTTGTTCAGGATGGCGATGAAATTCCCGTGGGCGAAAAAATTACTGACGGACCTATAAATCCGCACGATATATTACGCATACAGGGTCCTAATGCAGTTCAGGAGTATTTAGGCAACGAAATTCAGGCAGTCTATCGCGTTCAAGGTGTTAAGATAAATGATAAGCACATAGAAGTAATCGTGAAACAAATGCTGCAGAAAATTAGAGTAGATCATCCGGGACATTCGAAGTTCCTCGAAGAAGATATCGTGGATAAGGCTGAATTCTTTGAAGAAAACAGGCGGGTTCAAGACAGCTATTTAGTTGTTGAAAAAGGTGATTCGCGTCTCAAAGACGGAACATTAATCCGCAAAGATAAATTACGTGAAATCAATAATGATTTGAGCAGAAGAGGAAAGAAAGAAGTAGTGACAGGTGAAGCGGAACCGGCAACATTTGTAAATATCCTGCTTGGAATTACCTCGGCGGCACTTTCTACCGAGAGTTTTATTTCTGCTGCATCATTCCAAGAGACTACAAAAGTGCTGACGAATGCAGCCATAGGCGCAAAGGTAGATTACCTCCGCGGACTGAAGGAGAATGTAGTTATGGGTCGTTTAATTCCTGCAGGAACGGGTTTGCGTAAGTACTCGTCAATTATTTTGACTGAACCTGAGCCTGAAATAGAGGAAAACAGCGAAGAAATGCAGGAATCAATAATAAATGTTGAGTAATTTGCATATAAACTTGCCAAAAATAAAACCGTTCGTTATATTATTAGGCTAAATTTTTTTTTACTTGAAATTTTGGAGTAATTTTTGCCAACAATAAATCAATTAGTGCGCAAAGGTCGTGAGAGTATTGCCAAGAAAAACAAAGCTCCGGCATTGTTAGCTTGCCCGCAAAGACGCGGAGTATGTACCAGAGTATATACTACTACACCGAAAAAACCAAATTCGGCAATGCGAAAAGTTGCGCGTGTTCGTTTAACGAACAGTCTTGAAGTGACTGCATATATTCCGGGCGAAGGCCATAATTTACAAGAACACTCGATCGTGCTTATCAGAGGCGGAAGAGTGAAAGATTTGCCGGGTGTCCGCTATCATATTATCCGCGGAACTTTAGATTCTAACGGTGTTCAAGACAGAAAACAAAGTCGTTCTAAATATGGAACGAAAAAAGCAAAAAAGACAACTAAATAAATATATATGAGAAAAAAAAGAGCTGAAAAACGGTACGTTAAACCAGATCCGAAATATAATGATGTCGTGGTTTCAAAGTTTATTAATAGTTTAACCTATGACGGCAAAAAGTCAACGGCGCGTAATATATTATATCGTGCTTTTGAAGTTATAGAAGAAAGAACTAAGAAACCCGGTATTGAAGTTTTCAAGAAAGCACTTGCAAATGTTTCTCCGATTATTGAAGTAAGAAGCCGCAGAGTTGGTGGCGCAACTTATCAGGTGCCGATGGAAGTTCGTTACGAAAGAAGAAATGCCCTCGCGTTTCGCTGGATAAAGGATTATTCACGGTCAAGAGGCGAGAAATCAATGTCTGCAAAATTGGCTTCTGAATTAATTGCTGCCTCAAATAATGAAGGCAACTCAATTAAGAAAAAAGAAGATACACATAAAATGGCTGAAGCTAATAAAGCATTTGCCCATTTTAAGTGGTGATAACGGGTTAGAGATTTTTAGAACAAGGAACAGATGGCTACTCAAGTTAGTATAGATAAAGTTAGAAATATCGGTATTATGGCACATATAGATGCCGGTAAGACGACTACAACAGAACGGATATTGTATTATACCGGACGCTTGCATCGAATTGGTGAAGTGCACGATGGTGCAGCAACAATGGACTGGATGGAGCAGGAAAAAGAACGCGGTATAACTATCACGAGTGCTGCTACTACTACTCACTGGAGAGATTGCCAAATTAATATTATAGACACTCCGGGGCACGTTGATTTTACGGTAGAGGTGGAAAGATCACTGCGCGTTTTGGATGGTGCTGTCGCTCTTTTTTGCGCGGTGGGCGGAGTTGAACCGCAATCGGAAACAGTCTGGCGGCAGGCTGATAAATATGGTGTCCCGAGAATAGCGTTTATTAATAAAATGGATAGAACAGGAGCTGATTTCTATAATGCTCTTGAAATGATTCGCGAACGTTTGGGTGCCAATGCAATACCCCTCACTCTGCCTATTGGCGCGGGTGACTTGTTTACCGGAATTATTGACTTGATTTCATATAAAGCAATAATGTATCACGAAGATAATCAGGGTATGTCGTTTGATATTTGCCCTGTTCCTCACGATTTAGAAGAAATCGCGACAAAATATCGCACTCAGATGCTTGAAGCAGTCTCCGATGTGGATGATACTTTGCTTGAGAAATATCTTGAAGGCGCGGAAATTTCAGAAGATGAAATAAATAAAGTTTTACGGACTGCAACTATTGCAGCCAAAATTGTTCCTGTACTATGCGGTGCATCGTTTAAAAACAAGGGTGTTCAAAGATTGCTTGACGCCGTGGTTGATTTTCTTCCATCGCCTTATGATAACCCTGTGCTTGAAGCACATCACGCGGGTATGAGCGACACTGTTACTATAAAGGTAAGTGAAACGGAGCCTTTCGCAGCTTTGGCGTTCAAATTAATGACTGATCCGTTTGTTGGTAAATTGACATTCTTCAGGGTTTATTCAGGAAGATTAGATGCCGGTTCATATATATACAATTCGATGAGCGGTAAGAAAGAAAGAATCAGCCGCCTATTGAGAATGCACGCTAACCATCGCGAAGAGGTTGCATCAGTTCGTGCAGGTGATATCGCGGCAGCAGTAGGTTTGAAATATACCCGAACAGGTGATACTCTATGCACAGAGGAAAACCCTGTTGTTATGGAAAGAATTGTATTTCCGGAGCCGGTTATACAGATTGCAATTGAGCCTAAAACAAAGGCTGACCAAGATAAGCTATCAGAATCATTGGTTAAATTATCTGATGAAGATCCGACATTCAGAATTAAGGTTGACGAAGAAACCGGACAAACGCTTATATCGGGAATGGGTGAGCTGCATCTTGAAATAATAGTTGACCGTATGCGCCGGGAATTTAAGGTAGAAGCAAATGTAGGGAAACCGCAGGTTGCTTACCGTGAAACTATCACGCAAACAGTTCAGGCTGAAGGCAAATTTGTTCGTCAATCCGGCGGACGTGGTAAATTTGGTCACGTTTGGCTTGAGCTTTCACCGAATGAACCCGGTAAAGGATTCGAGTTTATTAACGGGATTATTGGCGGAGTTGTTCCAAAGGAATATATCCCCGCGGTATCTACGGGTATTCAAGAAGCAATGCGTAATGGCGTTATTGCAGGTTTCCCTGTAGTTGATGTTAAAGTTAAATTATACGATGGTTCCTATCACGATGTTGACTCTGATGAAATTTCATTCAAAGTTGCAGGTTCAATGGGCTTCAAAGAAGGCGCGCGTAAAGCAAGACCGATTCTTTTAGAGCCTATTATGGATGTGGAGGTAATTACACCGGAGGAATATCTCGGTGACGTAATGGGCGATTTAAATTCCAGAAGAGGAAGAATCGAAGGATTTAATGCCCGTAAAGATGCACAGGTGATAAAAGCATTGGTTCCGCTTTCCGAGATGTTCGGATATGCAACCGTGCTTCGTTCAATGACGCAAGGAAGATCAATCTATACTATGCAGTTTGCTCATTATGCCGAGGTTCCTAAGTCGGTGGCTGAGGAAATTGCAGAGAAAACTGCCGGTAAAAAATCGGCGCACGCATAATTTTTATAAGATATTTCAAGAAATATAGGAGACTATTTATCAATGGCTAAAGCAAAATTTGACCGTAGCAAACCCCACGTGAACATTGGCACAATTGGACACGTAGATCACGGAAAGACAACGCTTACCGCTGCTATCACAATGGCTTTGAGCCTGAAGGGATGGTCAGAGATAAGAACATTTGATTCAATCGATAACGCGCCTGAAGAGAAAGCGCGCGGAATTACAATCGCGACTGCTCACGTTGAATATGCAACTGCTAACAGGCACTATGCGCACGTGGACTGTCCGGGTCACGCTGATTATGTTAAAAATATGATCACCGGTGCTGCTCAAATGGATGGTGCTATTCTTGTTGTTGCTGCAACTGATGGTCCTATGCCTCAAACACGCGAACACATTTTACTTGCCCGTCAAGTTGGTGTTCCACGTATTGTAGTGTTTATGAACAAAGTTGATGCAGTTGATGATGAAGAACTAATTGAACTTGTTGAAGAAGAATTAAAAGATCTTTTGAAAAAATATGAATTCCCCGGTGACGAAATTCCTATTATTAAAGGATCGGCATTACGGGCTTTAGAAGCCGGATCAAGCAATGCTCCAACAGATGATCCCCGTTTCGATTGTATTTGGGAATTAATGAAGGCGGTTGATGAATATATCCCTGTTCCTACACGTGATATGGATAAGCCTTTTCTTATGCCGGTTGAGGATGTATTCTCAATTACAGGCCGCGGTACGGTTGCTACAGGCCGTGTTGAAAGAGGATCTGTTAAGGTTCAGGAAGAAATGGAACTTATCGGTTTAGGCATTCACAAGAAAACAGTCTGCACAGGCGTTGAAATGTTCCGTAAGGAATTAGACTGCGCGATGGCGGGTGATAATGCCGGAATCTTGATGCGCGGAGTTGATAAAAAGGAAATTGAACGCGGAATGGTTTTAGCAAAACCGGGTTCTATTACTCCGCACGAAGAATTTGAAGGTGAAGTTTACATCTTGTCTAAGGATGAAGGCGGTCGTCATACGCCGTTCCAGAACGGATATCGTCCTCAGTTCTATTTCAGAACTACAGATGTTACCGGTGTTGCAACTCTGCCTGAAGGGTACGAAGTTGTTATGCCCGGCGATAATGTTCGTCTGAAAATCAAATTAATTACAACCATCGCTATGGAAGAAGGCCTGCGTTTCGCTATTCGCGAAGGCGGCAGAACCGTTGGCGCGGGTGTTGTTACTAAGATCATTAAATAATAATATTTAAGTATTCTCATAAAGAGAGAGAATATTATCTCTCTCTTTATATCTCTTTGAATTAAGGAGTCATAATCGTGGCAGGTCAGAAAATACGAATCAGATTGAAGTCGTATGATTATTTACTTATAGATAAATCTACTGAAAAAATCATAAAGACTGTGAAAAGCACAGGTGCAGTTGTATCGGGACCGATACCTCTTCCAACGAAGAAATCAGTCTTCACAGTGCTTCGTTCACCGCACGTGGACAAGAAGTCGCGTGAGCAGTTTCAGTTGTTTATACATAAAAGAATTATTGATATACACAATTCAAACACTAAGACTATAGATTCCTTGGGCAAGTTAGATATACCTGCCGGTGTTGATATAGAGATTAAATTATAAAGGTCGAATGATATGCCAGGAATTCTTGGAAAAAAATTAGGAATGTCGAATGTGTTTGACAAGGACGGCAATAGAATACCTGTAACGGTTATAGAGGCGGGACCTTGTGCCATTATTTCGCTAAAAACACGAGAAAAAAACGGTTACAACGCGATTCAAATTGGTTTTGGCAATAAGAAAAAGCATATTAATAAGCCAATGGCCGGAATATATAGAAAAATTAACGTTGATAAAGCATTGACTCTTGAGCCGGCGTTGATTCATAAAGAATTTAGAGTGGATAATCCGGGCGAGTTCACAGTGGGAGCAGAGTTAACAGTAGAAATATTTTCCGTGGGCGAAAAAGTGAAACTTCGCGGAAAAACAAAAGGAAAAGGTTTTCAAGGCGTAATGCGCCGTCACGGATTCGGCGGAGTTGGCGGAACAACGCACGGTCAAAGCGACAGATTGCGTGCTCCGGGATCAATTGGTTCTTCTTCATATCCTTCGCGTGTTTTTAAGGGTATGAAAATGGCGGGTAGAATGGGTTATGTAAATGTTACTGTCCGCGGTTTGAAAATCATTAAAATTATTCCCGAAAAGAATATTTTGCTTGTACAGGGCGCGGTTCCCGGAGCAGTGAATTCAATTGTTGAGATCCTTAAAACAAATTAAAGAATATGGAATTAGAAGTTTATAAAATAGACGGGAGCCTTTCCGGCGAAAAGGTTCAGCTTGATGAAAGCGTGTTTGGTGCGGTGCCTAATGATCACGTAATTTATCTTTCTGTTAAGATGTATCTTGCAAACCAAAGACAAGGTACAAGCAAAACCAAAGAGCGCGGAGAAGTTAACGGCGGCGGTAAAAAACCGTGGAAGCAAAAAGGCCGCGGCGGCGCGAGGGCAGGCACAAGCCGTTCTCCGCTATGGAGCGGCGGCGGAACGATATTTGGACCTCGGCCAAGAGATCATCGTCAATCATTGCCTAAAAAAGCGCAGCGCGTTGCTAAGGTTTCCGCGTTAAGCTATAAAGTGAAAGATAATCAGCTTATTATCGTTGATGATTTCTCGTTTAATGCACCAAAAACAAAAGATTTTTCAGCTATTTTGTCGGCATTGAAGCTCAGCGGTAAGAAAGTTCTGTTGCTGACCAATAATTATCAGGAAGCAGTCTATAAATCCGGTAGGAACATTGACCGTGTACAGATTCTTGAAGCAAATAAAGCATCGGCTTATGAGATTTTGAACAATCAAGTATTGTTGGTACAAAAAACGGCTATTACAGGAATTAACGCGAAATATGGTAAAAATTCAAATGTAGAGGTAGAAAATGCATAATATTATTGTACGTCCGCTGTTTACCGAAAAAGTTTCGCATTTAACCAGCGAGCATAATACTTACAGTTTTGTAGTTGCTCTTTTTGCCAACAAGATTGAAATAAAAAAAGCCGTTGAAAAGAAATTCAATGTTAAGGTAGTGTCAGTTCGTACCGCGATTACTGAAGGAAAAGGTAAAATGGTTTTTCGCCGCTCCGGAAGATTTTCGGGAAAGAAACCTGATTATAAAAAAGCATTTGTCGCGCTGAGAAAAGGCGATGAAATTGATTTGTTTAAGCAATTATAAGAGATTGAAAGCGAAAGCGGAATTTAACTAATGGCTATAAGAAAATTAAAACCGAATACTCCCGGCACTCGTCATATGTCGATTTCTACATTCGAGGAAATCACGAGTACAACACCGGAAAAGTCTCTGCTTGCTCCTATTACTAAGAGCGGCGGACGGAATAACTTAGGTAGAGTTACATCAAAGCATAGAGGCGGCGGGCATAAACGTCAATATAGAATTATTGATTTTAAGAGGGATAAAGACTACGTTCCGGCGATTGTTGAGTCAATACAATACGATCCTAACAGAACCGCGAGAATAGCACTTTTATTTTACACTGATGGTGAGAAAAGATATATTCTTGCTCCGCAGGGTTTAAAGGTAGGTGATGAAGTTATTTCCGGTAAAGGGTCGGACATAAAGGTAGGGAACGCATTGCCATTGAAAGAAATGCCTTTAGGTAGTTTTGTACATAATGTGGAATTTAAGCCCGGTAAAGGCGGTCAGATTGGCAGAAGTGCAGGTGCATCATTACAGGTTGTTGCTAAAGAAGGCGATTACGCGCAAATTCGTATGCCGTCAGGGGAAGTTAGATTATTTAGAAATGATTGCAAGGCAACTTATGGTACAATAGGTAATGCTGATCACGAAAACATAAGTCTTGGCAAAGCCGGTCGCAGGAGATGGTTAGGCTATCGTCCTTATAGTAGAGGAGTTGTTCAGAATCCTGTCGATCACCCAATGGGCGGCGGCGAAGGAAAGACATCCGGCGGCGGGCATCCAGTTTCTCCGTGGGGACAGAAAGCTAAGGGCTTGAAAACGCGGAAGCCGAAAAATCAGTCAAATAAATATATTATCAAGCGCAGAAAAAAATAAGGTTTTTTAGTAATGCCAAGATCAGTAAAAAAAGGGCCCTATATTGAAGTTAAGCTTTTGAATAAGCTAAGAGCCTTAAATGAGAAAAACGAGAAAAAGATTATAAAAACGTGGTCGCGTTCATCTACAATATTCCCGGAATTTGTCGGGCACACGATAGCAGTACATAATGGGCGTAAAATGATTCCCGTTTATGTAACCGAGAATATGGTTGGGCATAAATTAGGTGAATTTTCACCTACTCGTATGTTTAGATCGCATCCGGGAACAAAAGCTGAAAAATCCTCTAAGTCGAAGTAAGAAAGGAACATAGATTAAAATGGAAGCAAGAGCGCTTACACGTCACATTCCTTCATCACCGCGAAAGATGCGATTAGTTGCTGATTTAGTTCGCGGAATGGCGGTTGATCGGGCTTTAGAGGTATTGCATTTTCATACGAAGCACGCGGCACGCGATGTTGCAAAAACACTGCGTTCGGCTGTTGCAAATTTGATAAATAACGGAGAGAAGACCGAGAGATTAGACCCGGAAGATTTATACGTAAAAGAAACGTTTGTTAACCAAGGACCTACAGTAAAGAGAATTTCCCCAGCCCCAATGGGAAGAGCTTTTAGAGTAAGAAAACGTTCGTGTCATTTAACAGTTGTAGTAGCTAAAAAATCGTAGGAGTTATACTTGGGACAAAAAACTAATCCAATAGGATTTCGTGTAGGAATTATCAGAGGTTGGGAATCCAACTGGTTTGAAAAGAAAAGCTATGCAAAGAAATTGCAGGAAGACGATAAATTACGTCTTTACATAAGACAAAGATTAAAAAAAGCCGGTATTTCACGGATAATAATTGATAGAACCACGAAAAATATTCAGGTATCAATTCATACTTCCCGTCCGGGAGTGGTGATTGGCAGGAGCGGTAAAGAAATTACTTCTCTTGAACAAGAATTAAAGACCGTAAGCGGTCAGGATGTAAAAATCCAGATTATCGAGATAAAACGTCCTGAATTAGATGCTTTTTTGGTTGCTGAAAATATAGCAAATCAGCTACAGGGAAGAATATCGTTTAGACGTGCAATGAAACAATCAATTTCGCTTGCGATGCGAATGGGAGCTGATGGAATCAAGATTGTTTGTTCAGGCCGCTTAGGCGGAGCTGAAATGGCTCGAACGGAGCAATATAAAGATGGCAGAACGCCTCTTCATACGATTAGAGCAGACATAGATTATGCTAACGGGCGGGCCGAGACAATTTACGGTTCAATCGGTATTAAAGTTTGGATTTGCCGCGGAGAAGTCTTAGGCAAGCGGTTTTCTGAGTAATATAGAATCGGAGATATTTTAAAATGTTATTGCCAAAACGCGTAAAGTTCCGCAAATCACAACGCGGCAGAATGAAAGGGAAAGCACAGCGCGGCAGCTCGATTGCTTTCGGAGATTATGGATTAAAGGCACTTGAACCTGCTTGGATTACGAGCAGGCAAATTGAAGCGTGCCGAGTTGCACTATCAAGGAAAATGAAACGCGATGGTAAGATTTGGATTCGCATATTCCCTGATAAGCCTGTTTCAAAGAAACCATTGGAAACACGTATGGGTAAAGGAAAAGGTAATCCTGAATTTTGGGTTTGTGTAGTAAAGCCGGGTCGTGTTTTGTTTGAAGTATCGGGAGTTTCTCCCGAGATTGCAAATGAAGCATTGCGATTGTGCGCGCACAAGCTGCCAATACAAACTAAAGTTTCCAGACGCCCTGATTTGGAAGCCTAAGCAGAAAGAAGTTTATGAAATTACACGAAATTAGACAGTTAACTGACGAAGAAATTAAAAAGCAAATAGTTGAAGAACAAAATAATTTGCTGGATTTGCGTTTCACGCACTCTCTAAAGCAGTTAACAAATACAGCGAAGATTAATTCTACAAAGAAATTAGTTTCACGTTTATCGACAATTTTAACCGAGCGTGAAAACGCTGAGTTAGCTGTAAAATAGCGATTTGAATAAGGAGTTTTTTTAAGTGAGTACGATTATTAGGCCATTACGCAAGACAAGAATCGGGAAAGTTGTAAGCAATAAAATGGAGAAAACCATTACAGTTGCAATTGAAAGAAAAGTACCGCATCCGGTATATAAGAAGTATTTTAAGAAAACAACTAAATTTATGGCACACGATGAAAAGGGTGAATGCTCTATTGGTGATGTAGTTAAAATTATGGAAACCAGACCATTGAGCAAGAATAAAAGATGGCGTTTAGTTGAAATCGTAGAAAAAGTGAAATAGCAAGGATTTACAGCAATGATACAAGAAGAAAGTAATCTAATAGTAGCCGATAATTCCGGTGCAAAACGAGTACGATGTATTCGTGTTTTGGGTGGAAGCGGAAGACAATACGCGTCATTGGGCGATTTGATCGTGGTTGCAGTAAAATCTGCATCTCCAAATGGCACGGTAAAAAAAGGCGAAGTTTCAAGAGCAGTTATCGTGCGGACAAAAAAAGAAGTAAGAAGAAAAGACGGTTCTTATATTCGGTTTGATGAAAATGCGGCAGTGCTGATTTCAAACACGAACGAACCAAAGGGCACTCGTATTTTTGGACCAGTTGCCCGTGAATTGCGCGAAAAGCAATTTATGAAAATTGTTTCATTAGCACCTGAAGTCCTGTAGGAATTAAGTATGAAATTGATGATTAAAAAAAACGATAAAGTTAAGGTCATAACCGGAAACGACAAGGGTAAGACCGGTAAAGTATTGAAAGTATTCCCAAAAACTTCCAGAATAATTATAGAGGGAGTAAATTTGAGAAAACGTCACACGAAACCGACACAAGTAAATCCGAAGGGTGGAATCTTTGAACGTGAAATGTCAATCCAAATCTCAAACGTGATGCTTATTGACCCTAAAACGAACGAAATTACACGTGTAAGATCGCAAAAGATTCTGGATGAAAAGAGCAAAAAGAAATATGCTCGTGTTAGTGTCAAATCCGGTGAAATGTTCTAACTTTGAATTATGCAATAGGATTATATAAGAGAAATGGCTGAAAAGAAATCAACAAAACCTGCTGCTGCGCCGGCAAAAGTAAAGAAAAAAGATTCAACGAAAGCAGTTGAAGATGCTAAGCCGGAGGTTAAGGAACCAGAACAGCGTGTTCCGTCACGTCTTGGTAATGTATATAAAACTAATATAGTTCCGGTGTTAACCGGTAAATTTGGATATACAAGCGTGATGCAGGTACCAAAGATTGACAAGATAGTTGTTAATATGGGCGTAGGCGAAGCGGTTGGTGACCAGAAAGTGCTTGAAGAAGCAATTAAGACTATGGAAACTATAACGGGTCAAAAAAGCATTATTAGAAAAGCGAAAAAAGCTATTTCGAATTTCAAGCTTCGCGAAGGTATGAGCATTGGCGTTAAAACAACATTGCGCAGAGATAAGATGTACGAATTTCTTGATCGTTTTGTTAATGTTGCATTACCCCGTGTACGTGATTTTCGAGGATTGTCCGATAAATCGTTTGACGGAAGAGGCAACTACACGATTGGTGTTAAGGAACAGATTATTTTTCCTGAAATAAATGCCGAGAAAATAGTGAAAGTATTGGGAATGGATATTACGATAGTAACAACTGCTAAAACAGATAACGAAGCTTATGAATTATTGTTAGCATTCGGGTTACCATTCAGAAAAAAAGAAATTAAGTAGTAAAGGACCGATATGGCAAGAAAAAGTTTATTCGCCCGTGAAGCAAAAAGAAAAGAACTTTACGAAAAATATAAAGTTAAACGCGCGGAATTGAAAAAAGAAGGCAACTATGATGAATTGCAGGCATTGCCAAGAAATTCTTCGTTGATTCGTCAGCGTAACCGTTGCGCAGTAACAGGTCGTCAAAGAGCATTTTTAAGAAAATTTGGCGTATCGAGATTAGTTTTTAGAGAAAAAGCCCTTCGCGGAGAAATTCCGGGCGTAATGAAAGCCAGTTGGTAAAAGGATAAATATGTCAGCAACAACAGACCCAATTGCAGATCTCTTAACAAGAGTCCGCAACGCGATTAAAGCGAAAAAGAAAAGAGTTGATGTTCCTTCATCAAATATGAAAAAAGGAATTGTAGAAATATTAAAGTCGCAGAAATATATTCACGACTTTATGGTTATTGAAGATAATAAACAGAATGTTATCCGTATTGCTTTAAAATATTCAAACGGGCAAAGTGCTATAACCGGATTAAAGCGCATTAGTACGCCCGGTTTGCGGACTTATTCACCTGTGGAAAATCTTCCGCGAGTATTGAATGGGTTTGGAGTTGCAATAGTCTCCACATCTAAAGGTTTAATGACTGAACGCCAAGCCAAAAAAGAAAATGTCGGCGGCGAAATTCTTTGTGAAGTTTGGTAAAATATAGCCGGAGTTTGAAGTGTCACGAATAGGAAAAAAAGTAATTGTTATACCAAGCGGTGTTACCGTTTCTGTGTTAGACAATGTGGTAAAAGTAAAAGGTCCAAAGGGCCAATTGCAGGAATCTTATGGAAAAACAGTTGGTGTTAATGTGAAAGACAATGAACTGACTGTGACCAGAGAAAATGATATTAAGGAAAACAGGGCATTACACGGTTTGACCCGCGCGCTGATTAATAATATGGTTGTTGGTGTCACAGAAGGTTTTAATAAAACCTTGGATATAATCGGCGTTGGATATAAAGTAGAAATGAAAGGGGGCTAACTTATTGATGCAAATAGGTTATTCGCACCCTATATATTTTATTCCGCCGGAAGGAATTACATTGACATCGCCTATAAATACTCAAATTATTGTATCAGGTATCGATAAACAGTTAGTTGGAGCAGTTGCAGCGAAGTTGCGTTCATTTAGAAAACCTGAGCCGTACAAAGGTAAGGGAATTAAGTATAGTACCGAAGTTATCAGAAGAAAAGCCGGAAAAACAGCCGGAAAATAAGTAAGGAACAGAATTAATGATCACGAAAATATCTAATTCCAGAGAGCGGTCTAAAATAAAGATCAGGAAAAAAATGTCCGGAACGCCGGAGAAGCCGAGAATGTCAGTTTATAGGAGCTTAAATCAGATTTATGTTCAGTTGATAGATGACACTCGGGGCAATGTTCTCGTTGGAGTTTCTTCTCTCTCGAAAGAGATTTCAGAAGATATTAAAGGCGCGAAAGGCAAGACAACAAAGAGTAAAATTGTTGGAGCGTTCTTGGCAAAAAAAGCGAGTGAAAAGAATATAACTACCTGTGTTTTCGATCGTAACGGATATAGGTACCACGGCAGAGTGCAGGCAGTTGCTGAAGGCGCACGTGCAGGCGGATTAAAATTTTAATTTATTGCCGAGTCGTCTAACGGTAGGACAGCGGCCTTTGGAGCCGTATGCAGAGGTTCGAATCCTCTCTCGGCAGCAAACAATATAATATTTGTTCGGAGAACATAAGTGAAATCTAAGAATTTAAGAGTTACTGACGCGGATAATCTAAAAGAAAAAGTTGTCCACATTAATCGTGTTGCAAAAGTTGTAAAAGGCGGGCGGCGGTTCAGTTTCAACGCTATAGTAGTGGTTGGCAATGGAAATGGCGTGATTGGTGTCGGGTTAGGTAAAGCGAATGAAGTTTCAGATGCTATTTCAAAAGGTACTGATGATGCTAAAAAGAATATGGTGAAAGTATCACTTCACAAAGGCACTATACCTCATACAATTATCGGAAAGTATGGTGCAGGCAGGGTTATGTTAAAACCCGCGTCTCCCGGAACAGGATTAATTGCCGGCGGCGGCGTTCGAGCAGTGCTGGAATCGGCTGGTGTTCAGGATGTTTTAACTAAATCATTAGGTTCAAGCAACCCTCATAATCAGGTTAAAGCAACTCTTGATGCGCTGGTAAATCTCATAGATGCAAGAACAATGGCAGGTCGTCGTGCTATGACATTGAACGAATTGTTTAATTCATAAAAATTGAATATGATGAAGAAATTAAAAATTACACAAGTTAGAAGTATCATTGATCGTCCGATAGATCAAAAAAGAACAATTGAGGCACTCGGCTTAGGCAGACCTCATTATGTGACTATTAAAACCGATACACCGCAAATTCGCGGAATGGTGAATAAAGTGAAGCACCTTGTAACAGTTGAAGAATTTACAGAAGAATAAACGGATTTGGCAATGGACATTTTAAGCAATTTGCACCCTGCAAAAGGTGCCACAAAAAAAAGAAAAAGAGTCGGACGCGGTGAAGGTTCAGGACACGGTGGAACATCTACCCGCGGTATGAATGGTCAGATGTCTCGTTCAGGTGCGAAATATCGTGCTTGGTTTGAAGGCGGTCAGATGCCGCTGCAGAGAAGAATACCGAAATTTGGATTCAATAGTCCATTTAAAGTTGTTTATCAAACAATAAATCTGTACCAGCTGCAAAAAGCATTGGATAGCGGCAAAATAATTGGTTCAACTATCAATCCGGATGCATTACATAAGGCAGGGTTGCTTTCATCTTCGCGTCCATATAAAATTTTGGGTGTGGGTGATCTAAAAGTTAAAGTTGAAATTCAAGCATTCCAAGTCAGTGCCTCTGCAAAAGCAAAGATAGAAGCACTGGGCGGAATTATCATTCAAATTGCATAAAGATTGAAATGTCACGATTAACGGATTCGTTTAGAAATATTTTCAAGATACACGAACTGCGGCAGAGAATTATTTATTCACTTGCTTTGCTGATTATCGTGCGTATTGGAGCACATATAACTATTCCCGGTGTAGATGCTTCGCTGCTCGCGCAGCAAATGAACAGTAATCAAGATAACACGTTGTTTGGTTTGTACGATATGTTCGTGGGAGGAGCTTTTTCCAATGCCGCTATTTTCGCGCTTGGAATTATGCCATACATCAGTTCTTCGATTATCATACAATTGCTGGGTGCATTTGTTCCTTACTTTCAGAAACTTTCAAAAGAAGGCGAAGAGGGAAGGAAGAAAATAACGCAGCTAACACGTTATTTCACGGTGTTAATTGCAGCCCTTCAATCGTGGGGTGTGACTATACGTTTGTCCTCTTTAGATGTTTCTGGAATGCACATTATCCCCGATCCGTCATTTTTATGGAGACTTTCAGCGGTTATCGTACTTACTTCGGGAACAATATTTTTGATGTGGATGGGTGAGCAGATCACTGAAAAAGGAATCGGAAACGGTATTTCATTAATTATTTTCATTGGTATTGTTGACCGGTTTCCGTATGCTATTTTGGATGAACTGCAGTTACTTCGCGGCGGTCAAAGAAGTTTGATACCTGAAATAGTATTATTAATAGTTATGGTGCTGGTTATTGCAGGTGTAATATTGATTACACAAGGAACCCGCCGAATACCTGTTCAGTATGCGAAAAGGTTTGTTGGTCGGAAACAATATGGCGGCAACACGCAGTTTATTCCATTGAGAGTAAATACAGCAGGTGTTATGCCTATTATTTTCGCGCAATCGATAATGTTTATCCCGCAGACGATAGCATCATTCTTTCCGGAAAATGCTATTTTAATAAAAGTTGCGCAATATTTTTCATATCAGTCATTTGTTTACTCGGGATTTTACGCGATTTTAATTATATTCTTTACTTATTTTTATACAGCTATTGCTTTTAATCCGAAAGAAGTTGCCGAGAGTATGCAAAAACAGGGTGGTTTTATCCCTGGTATCAGGCCGGGTAAACACACGTCGGATTTTATTGATAACATTCTTACAAAAATAACATTGCCGGGTTCAATATTCCTCGCGATAATAGCAATTATGCCTTCTTTCGTATCGAAATTTAATGTTTCGCCTAAGTTCGCGCAATTTTTTGGAGGTACAAGTTTGCTTATTATTGTTGGTGTTGCATTAGACTCACTGCAGCAAATAGAAAGCCATTTGTTGATGCGGCATTATGACGGATTTATGAAAGCCGGAAAACTAAAAGGCAGAAGATAGTTTTTAGTGATATATATTAAAACCGGCAAAGCTATCGATTATATTCGAGAGAGCAGCCGAATTGTTGCAGAGACATTAGTTCTGCTAAGAAAATCGGTTAGAGAGGGGATGACAACAAGGGAATTGGATGATATAGCTGAAGATTACATTTTAAGTCAAGATGGAATTCCTGCATTTAAGGGCTATCCTGATGGAACATCTGATTCTTTTCCTGCAGCACTTTGTTGCTCTGTAAATGACGAAGTAGTTCACGGAATTCCCGGAGAAAAGAAATTAAAGTCAGGTGATATTCTTTCCCTTGATGTTGGTGTAGTAAAAAGGGGGTTTTATGGCGATGGTGCAACTACAATAGGTATTTGCGAAATAGACAGGGAAAAACAGCGTTTGATGGATGTAACTGAAAGGTCATTGTATCTTGGTATAGAACAGGCAGTAGAAGGAAACCGGATACGGGATATATCTTATGCAGTTCAAAGTTATGTTGAAGCGAACGGTTTTTCTGTAGTGAGGGACTTATGTGGTCACGGAGTTGGGAAACATCTTCACGAGGATCCATCAATTCCAAATTATGGTAAAAAGGGAAACGGACCGAAAATTCAAACAGGTATGACTTTGGCGATTGAGCCAATGATTAATGCCGGTGGATATGAAGTAAAAACATCGCGTGATGGATGGACAGTAGTAACAAAAGATGGTTCAGCATCAGCGCATTTTGAGCATACAATATTAGTAAATGGTGTCAAACCGGAAATTTTAACAATTTGTTAGATGGCTAAACAAGGACCAATAAAAGTAGATGGAGCAATCTTAGAAACGTTGCCGAACGCGCATTTCAAAGTGCGGTTAGATAATGGACACGAGATTCTTGCCCATATCTCTGGTAAAATGCGAATGCATTTTATCAAGATATTGGTTGGCGACAAAGTATCGGTGGAAATGTCCCCGTACGATTTAACAAAGGGCAGAATTACATATAGGTATAAATAGCGGAAAAAATATGAAAGTACGTTCATCGATTCGCAAGATATGCGAAAATTGTAAAATAATTAAGAGAAAAGGCGTTGTTCGTGTGATTTGCAATAATCCAAAGCACAAACAGCGTCAAGGTTAATTTAACTTAGTAAAGGAGATTTATTCTTGGCACGTATTTCAGGCGTTGACCTTCCAAAGAGTAAAAAAATATTCTACGGCATACAGTATATATTCGGAATCGGAGAACATATTGCAGCGGAGATATTAGAGAAAGCAAAGATAAGCCCGGATAAACGCGTATCGGCGTTAACCGAGGATGAAGTAGCGGCTATCCGTTCAGTAATTCAGGCAGATTATAAAGTAGAAGGTGCCCTTCGTTCTGAAGTTCAGATGAACATCAAACGCTTAATGGACATTGGAGCTTATAGAGGGTTACGCCATCGTAGAGGTTTGCCAACAAGAGGTCAACGAACACGGACTAATTCTCGGACGAGAAAAGGTAAGAGAAAGACAGTTGCCGGCAAGAAAAAAGTTGCCGCTAAGAAATAAGGTTTAATTTAGGAGTTTTGATCTTTGGCTAAAGTAGTAGTTAAGAAAACAAAAAAGAAATCAGTAGTTGATGCTCACGGGATAGCACACATTAGAGCTACATTTAACAATGTGCTAGTGGTATTGACTGACGTATATGGCAATACACTATCGTGGTCTTCCGCTGGAAGAAACGGATTTAAAGGTTCGCGGAAAAACACGCCATTTGCAGCTCAGGTTACCAGCGAAGCAGCAGCAAAAGAAGCATTTTCAATGGGCTTGAGAAAAGTTGAAGTGAGAGTGAAAGGGCCCGGTTCCGGCAGAGAGTCCGCTATACGAGCATTAGCACAGGCAGGAATGGAAATATCGTCAATACGAGATGTTACTCCAATTCCGCATAACGGTTGCAGACCGCCCAAGAGACGAAGAGTTTAATTTTACGGAGAAGTATTAATAATGGCCCGATATACTGGTTCAGTTTGTAAGTTATGTCGAAGAGAAAAACAAAAATTAATGCTCAAAGGGCAAAAGTGTTTCACTGAAAAGTGCCCTATTGAGAAGCGCAATTACGCGCCTGGACAGCACGGATTGTCCAGAAGAAGCAAGGTTTCGGAATACGGAATCCAGTTGCGTGAAAAGCAAAAAATCAAAAGGTCTTATGGATTGCTGGAAACACAATTCAGAAATTATTTTGAAAAAGCATCGCGTCAAAAAGGAAGAACAGGCGAAAACTTGGTTAAGCTTCTTGAAAGAAGATTAGATAATGTAGTTTATCGTTTAGGCTTAGCTCCTTCGCGCAAATCAGCGCGCCAATTAGTTTGTCATCGTCACATTATCGTGAATGATGGATTAGTTGATATCCCGTCATTTTTGGTAATGCCGGGTGACGTGATTAAAGTAAGAGAAAAAAGCAAAAAGCTTGATATGATTCACAGCTCATTGAAAAGAATGAAGGATAGTCTCTATTCCTGGTTGACTATAGACAAAGCTAAGTTAAGCGGTGTCTTCCTGCAAATTCCGGAACGTTCTGAGATTCCTCTCAATGCTAACGAACAGTTGGTTGTGGAGCTTTATTCTAAGTAGGTTTAATAACAGAAAAGGTAAAAATAATAATGAGCAATACGAATCTAAAAATGCCTGAGGGAGTAATTCTTGATGAAGGAAGTTATACTTCTTCATACGGGAAGTTTTCGCTTCAGCCGTTAGAGCGTGGTTTTGGCGTTACGCTGGGAAATTCATTGCGCCGCGCACTGCTGTCATCGCTCACGGGAGCGGCAATTGTTGCAGTTAAATTTAGTGATGTATTACACGAGTATTCAACGATTCCGGGGGTTGTTGAAGATGTTACTGAAATTATTCTGAACCTTAAACAGGTCAGACTGAAATTAATTAATAAGAAACCAATTAAGGTCGAATTTACATTAAGCGGTGAAGGTGAGTTTACCGCGGCGGATATTTTGCGGAATAGTGCTGAAGTGGAAGTGTTAAACCCTGACTTGCACATAGCAACCTTGAGTAAAAGCGCAAAATTTGACGTTGAATTAAGAATTGACCGCGGTCGAGGATATGTTCCGGCTGTTGAAAATAAAGCAGCAGACTTTCCACTGACAATGATAGCAATTGATTCTATTTATACTCCGATTAAGAATATTCGATATGATATCGAGAATGTTCGTATCGGCGATAAGAATGATTACGAAAAACTGACAATGGAAGTGTTTACGGATGGGTCAATTTCACCGGATGATGCACTGACACAGGCAGCAAAGATACTCAGAGATCATTTACAGTTGTTTATCAATTTAGATCTCGAACCCGAGGATAACGTGGTTGAGCAAAAGAAAGACACTGAAAAGGAACGTGTCCGCAAAATTCTCACAACCGGTATTGATGATCTGGAGTTGAGTGTCCGCGCGCATAATTGCCTGAAGGCAGCGAATATTAAATCAATTTCCGAGTTGGTGAAACGTGAAGAGTCGGAAATGTTAAAGTTCCGTAACTTCGGCAGAAAATCCCTTGCAGAGTTAACCGAGATTGTTGAAAGTCTTGGTCTTGAGTTTGGAATGGATATTAGCAAGTACTTAAAAGATGATAATGATTCAAATTAAACGCGTATAAGGTAAACAGATGAAGCATGGCGTTAAAGGAAGTAAATTAGGAGTAACAGCATCGCATAAGCGTGCAATGCTGCGTAACCTTACTACATCACTTTTAGAACATAAAAGAATTACAACAACATTGGCAAAGGCTAAAGAACTCCGTACTTTTGTTGATCCTATCATTACTAAAGCAATAAAGGGCGACTTGAACAGCAAGCGTCTGATAATGGATGATTTGAAAGACAAACCGGTAGTAAAAGAGTTATTTACTAATATTGCAGTGACCGTTGGTGACAGAAAAGGCGGTTACACGCGAGTTGTCCGTTTGGGCAGAAGACGCGGTGATGCAGCCGAGATGGCAATCATCGAGTTGGTTGATTATAATGCTGCAACCAATGAGCAAAAGAAATCCATTGGAGAAGCAAGAGAAGCCAACAGAGACGAAAAAAACAAGAAAAATTCTGAAAAAGCAAAGGCTTTAGGAGATACTGGGCAATAATAGCCTATTGAATATAATTAAGAAGAGCAGGTGAATTCCTGCTCTTTTTTTTTGTATTTGCATCAAATTACCCCCCGCTTTTGGCATCATTTTATCCCAAACCGATAAAAAGTTGAATAAATCTACCGAGTAAAAAATATGGAAAGGTTAAATTTAAATAAAGCACGGGTATATGCCGCTTGCAGTGTTTCTTACGCGGCATACCTTTCAGCTTGATGTCGGTTTGGTAAGAGTAATGATTTTTGTATTTTGCACATTAAACATAATTCAATTAATCATTTTACGGAGCCTATATGGTCTATCCTTTTGATAAGAATGAACTGAAAGTATTAAAACAGATTATCTCAAAGGAATACTTACCGCCAACAATAAGCAGGATAGATTCATTTATTGATTCAGCAGAGAACAAAGAAAATGCTTGGAAGGAAGTCTTTAATCAACTTTACAACATTATGAGTTCAGCAAAAATTTAGAGAGACTTTTCATTATAGGTTATGATAGATAAAAAATATACCGATTACTCTTGGGACTTTAGAGCATCTAATACCAAGATGTTTACTCATTGCTATCATTCCAATCCGGCTATGATGATACCACAGGTTGCAGGAAGAATCATTGACAAATATGGCGATAAAGCGGAGTTGCTTTTCGACCCCTATTGCGGGACAGGTACCTCGTTTGTTGAAGCAAATCTACGAAATATTAATTCAGTGGGAACTGATCTTAATCCATTAGCCAGATTAATAACAACTGCTAAGACATCTACACCGAGCATTCACGAACTTGATTTGTATTTGAAAGAGTTTAATAGTTAGGGTTTCCTGAAAAAGTCAAAAGAGCGATATTGTACAATAATAACGCGGTTCAAATGGATTTAGATAATTTATAGGTGCACGCTTTTTGAGCATAATCCGCGTTTTTCCGTGCACTTGCTAAAAAGCAATTTAATGCAAAGGAATCCGATTCAATAACCTAAATCAACCGGAATTTGAAGTTTAAACTCTATTAGCTATCAAAATGCTATTTTTAGGCATTTTTATGGAGCAAATCAATACTTTTGTGCCTATTTGTCCGCGCCGATGAATAGTTGGCAGGTAAGTGGGTGCCATTTAGGAACGGCGAATAAACCTTTTGACTTTTTCAGGAAACCCTACCTATCTGCCTATGGAAATCGATATCCTAATTTAATAACATTACCGGAGACAAAGCGATAATGTGAAAATAGAGAATGCACGAGTTCGCCAATCTCTTTGGGCTTCATAATAGTTTCGGTGTTAATTTCGGATTCTGACAGCCATACTTTGTTTGCCGGTGTATCTATTATGAATGGAGCAATAGCATTCACGCTCAATTTTATTTCGCGTCCTTCTAATGAAGCAGACTGCACGAGATAATTAAGAGCTGCTTTAGCCGCGCCATATTCAGTTTTCCCCGCTTCAGGATAGAGCGAAGTAAACGCTGATGTAAAACAGGCACCGCCGCCCGAGCAACGTTTCACTATCAACGCGAATTGCTGCAAAATAAAATAGTTGGTGTCGAAGTTAATCTGAAACATTTTTTGCATTGCCCCCGGTTCAGTATCCCACGCGGGATTGCCGCCGAATAAGCCGCCAATAGTGCTGAATAGGAATACTTTATCATCTTTGAACACCGGCACGCGTTCTAATGCTGTTCGTACATTTCCCGCGTTGGTCAAGTCAGTAATTGGTACGTAGTGTATTAATTTATTCGATGAGAATATCGTTTCATTTCGATCGAAAAAGAAATACTCGTCATAATTATTTTTTAAAAGCGACTCGCAAACACCTCGTCCAAGCACACCTGAAGCACCGAAAACTAAAACTTTCTTCTTCATTTTTTGCCTTTCGCGTTCCCGATAATAATTTTCGCGTTTACAGGGAAATGATCGCTATATCCGCCTAAATATTTTTTTCCTGCATACGTTGGAAATGGAGCACCTGTATGTTTCCTATCCTTTTTCACCATATAATCAGGCTTAAATATTTCAAAACTTTCGCATAAAGCATAAGCTGATTTATTTTTGGATTTTAGCAGCTGGGTCGAAACAATAATTTGGTCGAGCATATTCCATTGACCGCGATAATAAAGTGTTCCTTCACCATTATTTTTTCTTACCCAAGCAAGATTGTGCAGGGTATATTTAGTATTAACTTTGCCGCATATCAAATGTTCTGCTCCAAGTGTTTCAGAAATTGATTTGTTATCAGGTTCATCATTGAAGTCGCCCATAATAACTATTGCCGCCGAAGGATTGATTTGTAAAAGTTTATCCACGCTGTTGCGTGCTGTTTGAGCGGCTGATACACGATGTAATTCGGATTCATACATTCCTCCAACACGCGATGGCCAATGATTGACGAAAAAATTTAAGGTGTCTTTGCTCTTGGTCATTAGCACCGTGTGAAGAATTAACCGTGTTGTATGATTCCTCTCGAGATGAACAGTATCAGCAGATGAATCAAGTAACTCTAATAAATTTGACTTGAATATGAGCGCGACACTAATCCCGCGTTTATCGGGGGAATTGTAATGAACAATCCGGTAGTTCATACCTGCAAGATTCTGCTCTAACAAATCTTCCAGAACTTTTTTGTTTTCCACTTCCGCTAATCCCAGAACATCGGGACCGCGTCCGGCGTTCATATCTTTAATAACGCGCGCGAGGTGTTGGAGTTTCGCGGTATATCTTTCTATAGTCCACTGTTTTTTTGATGTCGGAAGAAAATCATTGTCGTTCTTTTCTTTATCATCGTATATATCGAACAGGTTTTCAGTGTTCCAGAAAGCAACTGTAATCGTGTCTTTGTTTTGCGCGAAGAGTTTTGAGCATATTGCAGTGATAAATAATAAAATAGTAATGTATGATAATAAGCGGTTCATCGTTTTCCTTTATATAGAGATTACGGACATAGCTTCAGTTTGTGAAACAATATCCGAAAAATAAAATTTAGCCATTGAGTATCTCTTTAATCATCGAGGGTATAGAATAAAATAAGTTAGTCCGGTTTTTAGCTAAGATTTCCTTTTCAAAATTAACGGTGGTTCTTGCAGTAAGAAACTGCTTCACCCCATTAACAAGCGAATGAGTATTCTCCGGTTCTGCTAAAAATCCCGTTTTGCCTTCTTCAATTGATTCCATTAATCCCCCCACGCGGGTTGCAAGCACCGGCTTACCAAACCCGAAAGCAATATTCAAAATTCCGCTTTGCGTCGCGCTCCTGTAAGGCAGGATAACTAAGTCCGCGAGCGAGTAATATTGTCCAACAGCTTCATTTGGTACAAAACTGTTGATAAGAAAGATTTTATCCTCTATTTCTAAATTAGAAATCAATTCTGTATAGATATTAATCTGTTCATAGGATTCACCAACAATAAGAAGCCTAAGATTCTTATTAACAGACAGCATTTCCGGCATTGATTGTATTAGGATATCAAGCCCTTTGTATTTCCTGATATAGCCGAAAAAGAGAAGAATAATGGCATCATCAGGAAAACCAAATCGGCTTTTTGATGGAGGGGCTTGATTAAAATCATAACAATCATATATAGGAAGTTCGCTCTTGTAAACTTTTTTATTCGGTGCAAACACCGATAAGTCTTGAGTCACCCGTTCAGACAGCGAGATAAATATATCAGCGTGCCTTAGCCCAATAGCGGTTAGAACACGGTCGAAAATGCTGCCCTCGTGGGAAATGAAATTTTCAGTGATGAATAATATTTTGCCGCGATACTTAGAACGGATCATTGAAGAAATTGTATAATGACAGAAAGCAAAAAAAGGGTGCCACCAGTCGAAAATTACCAGGTCAGCATTCTCTTTTTTTAGCAGCGCGGCAACTGAAAACCAGTTAAAAGGATTAATAGAATTGATAAGGCGTTCATTAGGAGCTTTCTTGATAAGAGAGTCGCTTTCATCATATTGCGTGGTTCCGGGGAACAAAAATGATGGGTATAGCAGCTTATAGTTATATACTTTTACATCAAATTCATTTTTGAGAATATCGTAGAGATGCGAAACAAATAGCGAGTTTCCGCCGCGATAAGGATATGCAGGTCCGATAATTATGATTTTTAGATTCTTATTCATAGAGTATTATAAAATTCAATTGTCTAAAATAATTCATTCTAAACAGTTAGGAAATTTGCGGCTATAATTCTAATTTTTTTAGTTTTGGAGCTAACCTTCTCACGGCACCAACTACAGCGAGAGTCATAGTGCCGCCAAAAATTATAGAGGGTATAAGACCCATAAATTTAGCCGCGACACCAGATTCAAATGAACCTAATTCGTTTGATGAACCAATGAAGATGCTGTTTACCGACGCGACACGCCCGCGCATTTCGTCCGGGGTATATATCTGCATAATCGTACCCCTCATAATCACGCTGACGTTGTCAAACATTCCATTGAGTACCAGTAAAATCAGGGCGACATAAATGTTTCTTGCCAGCGCGAATAAAATTATTGTTACTCCAAACCCTGCAACGCAGAAGAGTAAATATTTACCTGCACGCTTGAAAAGGGGTTTTTGTGTCTGCACAATCGACATAATTATCGCGCCAACCGCGGGAGCCGCGCGCAAAAAGCCCAAGCCTTTTGCACCCGTATGCAATATTTGATCGGCAAAAATGGGTAGAATTGAAACAGCTCCGCCAAAGAATACCGCGAACATATCTAAGCTGATCGCGCTCAAAATTATCTGATTAGAAAAGACAAATTTTAATCCTGATGTGAGACTTTCCCAAATTGTTTCATCTTTTATCTTTTTCTGAAGCGGCTTAGAGGTTACAAACAAATAATAAAAAATACAAAATACCGAGAGTATCGCGACTAAGCCGTAAGCCGGAGCAATACCGTAGAATCCGCATAATAGTCCTCCTATTGCCGGACCCGTCACTGCAGCAATATGCCAGACAATGCTATTCCACGTGACGGCATTGCCATAGAGTTCACGAGGAACAATTTGAGCAGCGAGCGCGCTTGTTGCAGGGAAAAGGAATCCCCGCGCGACACCCGTGATAAAAATGACTGCATAGATAGGATAAACACCAAGTTTAGTTATTAAAGGCAATATTGAAATTGATACAATAAACAACATAACCGCGCACAGCATATAAACAGTACTTGATATTAGAATAATCTTTTTACGGTTTACGGTATCGGCAACGTGACCAGCAAAAAGAGCGATCAGCAAAAAAGGAACTGCTTCAGAAAGTCCTATCATTCCAAGCGAAAGTGCATCGTGTGAAATATCATATACCTGCCAGCCAACTATAACCGACTGCATCTGAACAGAAAGAGTTTGAAGAAACCGGGCAGTAATGAACCTGCGATAATCTTTTATTTTAAGTGACGCGTAGGCGTCACTTGTATCCATTATGCTATTCACGAATAGCAGATTTGAGCTTGAAAACTATCTTCCAAATTGTTCCAAATGATGATTCAAGTGAGTATAGATAAGTTTACCCCACTCATCCCGCGAAAGTTTTCCGAATGCAGGGTGCATTACTTTTTTGCCGGGTTCATATTGAAAATAGAATTGTTCAATAAGATTAATTAGGGATCCCTTGTCTTTTTCAAAATCGCCGGGTTTAGTGCCGCCTATACCCTGTTTCAGTTCATTTACTGTCTCCACTTTTCCTTTTGGGACACGAAGCCCCATCATAATAAGCCGCTTCATTATGGCTGTTAAGAAGAAATTGCCAGTGAACTTAGATTCCTTTTGTTCCAGCGCGAGCCGCAATTGATCTGCCATATGGCAAACATTTTGAGAAATACTCATTTTCCCCCAGAGCCGCTCGTCTGTTTCTGAAAGTAATTCAACGCGCATAACAACAGATTTTTTCACGGATTCATTGGTTATTGATTGCATAATGCCTATTTTATTTTTACATCTGAGGAAATTGAATTAAAAGTTCGCTAATTACAGCGAAAAATAAAGTTATTCTATAGCCATATCAGTTGATTTTGTTTATATCTTCCTCACTTAGTCCGGTTACTTGCAATATAACGGACTTGGGTATTTTATTAGCCAGCATTCCCGATGCAACTTCAAGCTTACCTTTGAGTATTCCTTCTTGTATTCCTTCGTCCTTACCTTTAAGTATTCCTTCGCGAATACCTTTTTGCATTCCTTCGCGAATACCTTTTTGCATTCCTTCACGAATACCCTTAAGCATTCCTTCTTCAATCGCGTTCTCCATATCCGATACGCGATCTCGTTCGGATTTTTCTATATCCATCAGGTAGTACCTGAATCTTTCATCCGCCGATACTTGTCCAAATTGTTCTATTGCCATTGCTATTTCATTGTCTTTTGTTAATTCTTCAGGGTAGTAACCGCTCTCTTTATACATTTCTCCGAATTTCAGCAGGCTTGCCCACTTGTCCAATTTCGTATGCAATTCTTCAGGGCGTGTTTTTATAAACTTTGTTAATTCTATAAAGTGCAGCTCCGTTACATCGCCTAATTCGTAATCTTCCGTGATATGCTTGTATCGGAATATATTGTGAAAATTTTTCAGCGTATCAAACAATGCTTTATCGCTCACTATTGAAATGCTTATTGTCTTAGTCAGATGCCGGTAGTTTTCCCCCGCTTTCAATTGCCCGCTCAATAATTTCGACAAGTAATACACCACCCTGTTCACGTAATCAGTCGGGGCTATTATCTGAACTTCTATATTATAACTTCTTCCCTGTTTGTCTTTCGCTTTCATATCCATTATAGAGGTCTTTTCATCGGCATAATTCACCTCGCTGAACGGATTCATCAGGGTTAATTCGGTTATTTTCTCATCTTCGGGGTAGTCCAATATCGCGTTCAGCAAATCCGCCAATATCTCTTTGCCGGATTCCGCGCCAAATACCCGTTTAAATACTTTATCGTTAACTAATCGCATTTCTATCCTTATTTTACTAATGAATTATACAATATTTAAATTTATAAATCAAGGGTGTGTATAACAAATTTGCATTGGCGAAAGAGCAGGCGGGAGCAAGAAGCAATATATCGCGTTTTGGGGCAAAAAGGGAAATTTGTTCTTCTAACAATTATTGCACAATTCGACTTATCTTTAAAAGCTGCGGGTGGAAATCGCAGCCCGCGGACAGTGCAGACGTTAGATTTATTACTATACGTGGCTTATCCGATTGTATATCTATTCCTACGCTGATTCCTTCATTTACGTACTTGGGCACTCCTGTAAAAGTCAGAATTTTTTGGTTTTCTGCTATTGATGTAATTTTAGATAATTCAAAGGCACGCAGCGGGGCTATATAGAGAATAGAATATTCACCGCTATTTAGTTTTCGTAAACCTTCAGCAGCATTAGAAATGTTTATCATCTCCAAAATCACTTGCTTCCCAAAAGCTGTTTTGATTGGAGAATTTTCTGCCGCATCTAATAAATTTTCGGCACAGTCTTTTGAATTTATGTTTCTTTCTTGATAGATAATACCAATTATAATAATATTGTTATGTATTTTAGAATTAAAATTATGGTCAAACGAAATTATTTTCAAAAGTAAAGGGTATTGCACTTCAACAGGTACAGGCATCTCCTGCGAAAGTAAACTCTTGTTTAATGAAAAGAGAAAACAGAGCAAGTGCAGGAAAGATAAGCAGTACATCAGAATTGATATCGCGTTGTGAAAATAAATGTTCTTCTGTCTTGCTGTATCTCTTTCTGCAGAAACTCGAAATTAACAGGGTAGGAATAATCAACGTTAAACAGATTGTTTACTTTTAGCCGGAATGTCAGGTCAGGATGAGCTATGCTTGTCTGCAGAAGAAAATTTGTCAGTAAAAACGCGGAGGTTGAAGAACTTTCTGCAGTTACGTGAGATGCTTCATAAATACGGGGTGATTCATAATGCATACTAAGCGCGGCAAATGTTTTGGGCAGAAACGTGTAACTAACGCGAAAGTTTGCAATGCCGCGCGGACTGTTAGGAAGTTTCTCGTTGTTGTCACCAAAAGCGGTTTGCAGCGAATAGTTTATACTCGCGCGAATTTTATCTATACAAGAGGATTGTATTTCAAATTCTATTCCTCTTGATGTCGCGTGACTTATATTTTGAAAATAACTTAACGTGTCTGCCGGATCAGTACGGGTATCAATCAAATCACTGAGCAAATTATTAAATGTTGTTATTGAGAAGAATAAATTTTTTGCAAGCCTATGTTCAATCGTCAATTCCGTTGAGTTAATCTTCTCTGTTTTAAGCCCCGTACTTTGCTTAGTTGTCATACGATCAAAATAATATAACTCGTAAATATTAGGAATGCGGTAAGCTGTCCCGTATATAAACTTAATGGTTGTTTCCGTGTAAGGTTTCCAAATAATTGCTCCGCGCGGCGATAGGGAAGCTGCTAAATTTTTAATTTTATCAACCCTCGCTCCCGCGCTAAACGCGAGTTCGGAGAAAAGCTGATAATCGGTCTGTAAATAGGCAGATGCTGTATTTTGCAAATATTCAGCATTAACAATATATCTGCTGTCAACTCTGGTGCTAAAATCATTATCAAATGCCGATTGCCACGCGCCGCCATATATAAAATTTAGATTCTCAGCGGGTGACCAATTCGCGGTAATTTCAAATCCTGCCCATTGTGCAGTATTATTATCTTCTTCTATGGTTTTGCCGTTATCACCTATAAAAGGATAATTGCCATTGAAATGGTAATAATCACAATAGATACGTGAACTTATCGAGTGATGAACAGATAACTTTTTTGAATACGTGCATTCAAGAAGCCCCTTGCTGTCTATGGTATATTCATCAGGATCGTTAATAATTCCGGAGTACGAGGCTGTTGGTACCTGCTTGTATCGCGAAGAATACATTGCCTGCGCGGAAAAATCGCCGTTAAAATAGTTAAAAAATAAATTTCCGTTATGGTCGCGGTCTTTGCCTGAAGCAATACCATTGTTAATATCCGCGTATTCTTTATAATACAAATCGTTTCCTTTGACCATTGAACCAGTTCCTGAGAGCATAAAGCCTGACGCGTCTGATAAATGTTTTCCGAATAGGAAACGTACCGCGGAACTCTTATCCGTGCCGATTTCTGCAGAGAGTTTTGTACCCTCGAAGGTACCGGGAGTCTTGGTGATAATATTAATAACCGCGAACATAGCATAAGAGCCGTAAACGGATGATCCTGCGCCGCGTACAACCTCGATATGATCAATGAGTGAAGGGTTAATCGGGAATTCAGTGCCAAATGTTGCTTGCCCGTAGGCAATATCGTTAAGTGTATGCCCGTTTAACAAAAGTAATATTCTATCGTTATAATCAGCCGGTCTGCTGAATCCTCTTACTCCGAGATAATGGTAATTGCGGTCATAACTAATATAGAAACTGCGGACAAACTGGAGGATTTCCTGCAGGGAGGCTGCACCGGATTGCTCAATATCCACGGAAGTAATAACGGTTATTGAAGAAGGCGCGTTGCTCTGGGGCTGAAAATATTTTGACGCGGTAGAAACTTGCTCATCGAGAAGTGATTCAAGAGAAACAGAATTAATATCGTTACTTTGGCTTCGCGCAAAAGGCTGAAACAGTAACGATAACAGAAACGTTGCTGCTAAGGCAGTAACCAGCCGCTTATGAACCATAAGATATATAGGTTTAAATAAATATTGCATCCGTATATAAAGACGCAATTAATAAAAGAACCGAAATAGTACTACTCGGTGTCTCTATCTAAGATAATACTCTTGATTAGATCAACTATTTCTTGTTTTGAGAACGGCTTAGAAATATAATGGGTACATCCTGCATCGATAAATATTTCTTTATCGCCGACCATTGCATACGCCGTAACTGCAACAATAGGAATTTTTTCATAACCTTCAATCATACGGATGCGTTTGGTGGTTTCTAAACCATTCATTCCTAAGCCAAGATTAATGTCCATTAAAATAATATCATACTTCTTGGCTTTTGCCATTTCAATCGCGCTTGGTCCATCAATGGTAGAGTCAACCTTGCTGATAGCACGTATAAAATATGTTATAACATCTTTATTTTCCACGTTATCTTCAACAAGGAGAAGATTAGGAAGTTCTTTTTCTTTTGTTGGTTCTGTCATAGCTTTCGCTTATTCATAATAATTAATTATTTTGTAATAATGAATATCAATTTAATATAAAAACAATTAAGAGGGAAAACTTTTTTATTTTAATGAATGATAATTTTTGGTTTCATATCGGTTTGAGGGTTTTTAAATAATTTTTGAAAATAATGAAAAATAATTTGGAGATATTAGAAACTCTTATTAATTTTAAGTGCCTCGTTTGCAGGTTTCTCCCCTGACCTGTAAACATACAACAGCTCCCCGATGTTCCCCCCAGCGTCGGGGTTTTTTATTATTTCCTCTATAATAAAAATCTGACCGAGTTTTACCAAATATTCCTTCTCAAAAGGCGAATTTTAATAAAGTCCATAATTTGTAGAGTCCCCCTTTTCCATAGAACAGCGGATATTTTTGTCCAAATGATAAATTACTTCATAAAAATTAATTTCTTAACCGCCCTAAATTTATCTGCCCTAATTTCATAAAAATAAACACCCGAACTCATATTAGCCGCGTTCCAAGTTACCTGATGATATCCGGCTTCCATCTGCCCGTTTACAAGCTCTGCAACTTGCTCGCCAATTTGATTATAAATTGTTAAACGAACTCGCGCGTTTTCCGGAAGCCCGAAGCGAATCATTGTTGATGGATTAAACGGATTCGGGTAGTTTTGCTGCAATTCAAAAGCAACGGGTTTTATATTCGCGCTCACTTCAATTGAATTGATATTCTCATTTGCAATAACAATTGATGAACCGGATTTTACCACGCTGTTAAGAAGTTTGCCGGTGGCTTTGTCTTTTACTGACAAGTCAATTCCTTCAGCTCTAATTTCAACAGGATATGTCGCACCGCTGATTGAAATAGCTTTAGCCTCGCTGCCTAAGTTTTCAACTAACGATTGTGATGCAAACCGAACATCAAAAATTCCCGCGGGTGGAACAGGAGGCAGATCAAGTGTTGATGTATTGACACCGTTTTTTGCCGCGTATAGCGTTGCAGAATTTCCGGTTTTGTCCGTAACTATTATTTTGCTCCAGCTCTTATCAATCTGCCAAACCGCTTCAGCACCTGATTTAGCAACAACACCAACCGGCAAATTTAAGGTGCCTGCCTGCGATGTTCTAATCCAGCAGCCTTTACCGGGTTCAAGATTGGCTGCCTGAACATACCCGTTACTGAATCCAAAGTAACTTGAATTAATGATACCTGCAGGAGTTGTTGAAATGCTGCTAACCGGTATAGTTGAATTATACGCGCCAACCAAGTTCCATCCGGCTGACAGTGCTATATCGCCTGAAGAAGAAGTACCGCAAATCGGAATATTTGCTGCTGAAGAATAACGAACCCAATAGCCTTTTCCGGCAGTTAAAGTAGTTTGCGAAGTGTAACCGTTATTGAAAGTAAACATTTGTGATGTTGCTGCAGGGAAGACTGCAATCGCGGCTGCATTTGCAGGAAGAAGCGGTATTGCAGCCAAATTCCATCCTGCCACCAAAGCCACAGCCCTGCATAATTGTTTTGCATAATCAATCTTCACGGCGGTAATGCCCGGGTTGGTGATCCTTACAGAATCTTGAGCTTTCATATCAACATTAACGATAGTTCCTGTAACGATATCTTTCAAAGTGAAGGTGCCTGAAGGTAATGCCGAAGGATTCCAAGCGAAAGTTACAGGGTATCCTCCCGCGCCTGTCTGGAACTTTATATTCCATTCGGCACTTTGGAGTGTATCTTTTCTATAGTCTTTTATTGAATATTCAAGCGGGACAATCGGCATTTCAAATCGTACATCAAGAGTGCCTGTCGGCGGCAAAGGCGGAAGTGAAAGCTCGCCAAGCGAAGTATCTATGCCGTCAGTCGCGCTTGAGGTCATACCAAAGATTAATGTTCGCGATAAATTACCTGCATCTTTTAATGTCAATGAGCTTTCCCACGTATTTGCTTTATCAGGGATGCTGTCAGTCAATATCATTTTAACAGGTACAGCCACAAAAGGATTCAATGGATCATTGCTCGCGATTTTCATATCCATTGAATACGTTCCCTGAGCAAAATCCTTACTTTCTATTGAAAGAACAATCGCGGCAGATTGATTACTGTTTAATTGACCGGAAAGATTTGTTCCGGCAAGCCAATCAGGTGCAGAAGCAATCTTAACGGCTAAGTTATTTTTAATGTAATCGGCATTATATGCTATTTGCAGACCAATGTTTCCGTCAGCGTTTTCAATACCTGTTGTTCCGGAAGTAAGTGTTCCCTCCATATAATTATAATAGAACATTATCTTTCCGTCTGAATAGAGAACAATTTGGAAAGTAAGCGAACTTGATCCGGAGAAATTTTTCACATTTGAATATTGAACAATAAATTTATTGCCATCCTGCTTATAGTAAACAGCTCCTTGAGAACTGCAGTCAAGGTCATCCCAAAACGGAGCAATAAATTCATTTGGTTTGGCTATTTCAGGAATTACTGAATTGGTGTATAAATTTGTTATAGGTGCAGTAAAAACTAACAAACCATTGCTTGAAATATAAACCTGCTGCTTTGACTGCCCATAGAATTTGAAATTAAAACCAAACGGGAATGGTCCGGCATAGCCCTCATCGGCACCGTCAAATGAGCCGCTAGGAATCCAAGAAGTTACCGCGGTTCCTGTCGAGGCAATATCATTCCAGACATACAAGGGACCATTTGGGTCGTCACTGTCAATCCATTTGTAACCAAAGGCATCAGGCCCGCCGCTTCCATAGACAGCTTGTCCCGAACTTATTCCGTTGCTTTTATCATTCTTATTGGCTTGTTTAATATTTGCTTTTTCCTGCAAAGGCACTATCTGCACCAATGGTTTTGCAGGAAAAGTATTGTTCTCAAACGTGATGGAATAATTTAGTGTTGATGGTGCAAGTGTAACATTCTTTAATAGGATAGTATCTTTTTTAACTTGATTAGGAATCAAGCTGTCGGTGACTGCTCTCGGTGTTACATCAATTTTGGGAGCAGCAAGTGCCGTATCTTGAAAAATATTTGAAACTTTTGAAACATTTTTCCAGAAATCTGATGAACGCAAAGCAAAATAATATGCAGTTTGGAATTCAAGACCGTCAACGCGCAAAGTTTCAAGCTGCCCCGCGGGTTTTGGTAAGCCTATAAAAGGAACTTTCGCGGCATTATTGAAACTGGCGGCATCGGTAATAGGAGTAAGCGAGTACCGTACATCATAAGCCATAATACCGCCGTAAGAAGTATCCGTTGGTACAGTCCAAGCTAAAGTAATTGATGATGATGCCTTTGCCGAGGTATGTAAATCAGTTACTTGTGTTGGAGGAACTGTATCGGCATCCCCGATTGACGGATCCCACCCGTTAAGAGTTAATGTGCCGGTGCTATCAGGGTCAAGCCAGTCTTTCAATCGCGTTGAAGGAGTTGTTCCATAGTTCCACGACATCGAGAACATACCGAACATATCAGACTTATCTTCTGACGAGCAGGCAGAAGGACCGCCGTGCAATTGCCCGATAACCCTGTGGTCTTGATCGAAAAGCGGAGCACCGGAAGAACCGGGCTCGGTAACACCTTCGCTCCAAACAACATTCCAATGGGAATTTTCAGGTGTATCTGACCAAGTGCCCCGCGTGTTTGGTGTAACAGAAATAGATATTTTCTTTATATCACCATCGGGATGATGAATACAGGCACCGGAGCTTGCCGCGGCATCATTTGCATTCCATCCTAAATAGTGAACCTTAAAACTATCTGGGACGGATTGATTTAATAAAAGCAATCCAAAATCAGAATTGGCATTTGCCGCTTTTGTTGTTGTTCCTGACAGTGTATAATTCAGCGGTCCATCTATAATGCTGCAGTCAGGGCTTTCATATCTAAACATAATAATCCACGTGTTGGGATTGCCGGAAACAATGCAGTGATTTGCTGTAAGAAAATATGGCATCAAATCACGTCGCGCGTTGTTAATCATCGCGCCTGAACAAACGCGTGAATTGCCTGAAGTCAGAATCATTGCAACAGCGCGTTTTTCGTTTTGCCAGTTATCGCCTTGAGTACAGTTCACGTTAATGTTGCAAGAACCGGAAGTACCTAAATCTTTTTCCCAAAACGGATATTCCTTGAATACGTTTTTGTACCCGTGAACTATGTTCGAGATAACAATACGTCCGGGAACAGGTACGTTCGCGGGTTCATAATACTCCAAAGTTACAGAACTTCCGCGTACTATACCCGTTGAAAATGTTCCATCCGGACTATGATTTCTTTCAGTGAAAGCTCCAATGACCTCTGTTTGTTTATCATTATATAAAAATAACTTAGCACCGTGAGGCATAAAGTAATCTTTATATACAAGGTTAGTTGAAACAGCACCGGGGCAGGTAACTTTTAGCCGCCACAACTTAGCACCATCGGGAAGTGTTTCCCAAGTGCCCGAATTTTGCAGAGAAAAATTTACTTCACGTGAGAATCCAAATCTAAATGGAACTCCCTTTGCCTGCTCAAACTCATCTTCTTTTAAGAGGGCTTGTTTATCTATGCGCGGTGTTGAAATTTCGTTATAAGATGATTTCAACTGCAGGGTGAAACTATATGGCTGACCGCCTTCACTCAACTGCGGGTAAGTGCTGCAGGCTAAAATAAATGTCAAGAAAAACTGCAATAGTAAAGAAAACCGGAAGTAATTTCTTTTTCCGATAGTGTTCTTGCTGCTGTACGAATTATTCTTCAATTATACCTCGATGTGTTTATGAAAAAAAATTAGATCGTAAGTATCCGCGATTACCAAGTATATATGGTAATTATTATTTAACTCAAATATAACACAAAATAAGAGGTTTCAAAAATTAACGGCACTGCCGCGAGCCGATGGTTTACTTAATTTTTATCAGGAATTCTTAACTATAACTATGCCGAGTGTAAAAGTAAATGCTTTATAAATGCGAACCACTTCTGCTTGAGGATAGTTTTTTCCCCGTGGGCAAAGGGTGTTGTTGGTTGCCGGTTATCCGCGGGTAAGAAACACCGCAAGCGGCACACGCCGGCGGTTATTCAAATTGAATGCCGGAGGATTTCTCAAAAAGCCCGATAGTAAAAAGCCCTCAAATTTTTTGCAAATGTGAGGGCTTTCCGAAAATTTATTTCATCAATATCATTTTCTGTCTTAGCACGAGGTTATCGGTAGTTAACACGTAAAAGTAGATACCGCTTGATAATCCGCTGCCGTTAAATGATTTTTCAAATCTTCCGGGGGGATAGTTTCCTTCAGCTATTACACCAAGTTTTTGACCTAATGAATTGAATATTGAAAGCTCAATTCTGCCTGCCTTTGATAATTCGAAAGCGATTTTTGTTTCGGGGTTGAATGGATTCGGATAATTCTGCAAAAGTCTGAAATCATTTACTTTAGCACTTGCTGTTATTATATCTGTAGTAGAACCCTTAGATTCACCTGATATCTTATCAGCAATAATATATCCGTTGCTTGCAGCGGTAGTATCTTTTGCTGTAATTTTGATAGATTCACCCTCTTTTGTCAAAATCAAATATGAAATTTCTCTGGAATAAGTAATATCTGCTGAAGTTGAAAATTTCGTAGTTGATCGTTTATCGCGCCTGATTCTTAAAGCCTGCGATGCTGCGCCGCCGGGGAATGTTATAGTCCCATAGGCATCCACGGAATCTGAAATATAATTATTGTGGTATTCAATATTGCCTGTTGGTGTTCCACCTACTGATATTTGTATGGTATCGGAAAACTCTGTTGACCAGGATGTACCCAAAGAACACGGAAGTTGTAACCAATTCTCAGGTACTGATTTTGTGAAACGCATAGACTGAACAACACCGGGCTGAATGGTTGTTGATATGGTAGTCCCTAGTAAATTTAATGAAGAAGTGGAAGTACTCAACTGAAAAAACGAATATACATCACTTGGCATTCCGTTTACTGTTTGTTTAAAATATTGCCCAATATTTGCAGAAGGAAAGTACTCCGTGGTTGGAGCAGTCGATGCAAGTATATATGAAATATTATATGATGAATTGGTTTGCGTGAAATTGCTTAGCAATGATGTGAAGTCCCAAGAGGTTTGGCCTAAGTTTCCTATATTGATCTGCTTTGTAAGAGTATCTTCACGATGAACGAAAGTTTTCCCGGGCGCCAATGCTGTTTTGACATCCGAGTATGTAATAGTAATTTGTGCTTCTGCTGTATATGAAAGCAATAATACAAACAAAGACAAGTGAAAATAATAGTGCATAGTTTTCATTTTTTTCCTTTCCGGTTAACTTTGATAGTAACACGGGATAGTTATTGAATAATTTGTTATAAGTTAATATACAAAGCAGGTTTTTCATTTGCAATATCCAAATAGAAAAATG
>CAIYTF010000160.1:0-5000 GCA_903929035.1 uncultured Ignavibacteriales bacterium | reverse complement strand
GAAAACCGCTTGGATGAGCTGAGGGTAGGGGTGAAAGGCTAATCAAACTCGGTAATAGCTCGTATTCCTCGAAATAGCTTTAGGGCTAGCCTCGAGTATAAAGTGTCACGGAGGTAGAGCGCTGATTGGGCTAGGGCTGTCACAACGGTACCAAACCCAGACAAACTCCGAATTCCGTAGACATGTTTCTCGGGAGTCAGGCAGTGAGGGATAAGCTCCACTGCCAAAAGGGAAACAACCCAGACCATCAACTAAGGTCCCTAATTAATAGTTAACAGAGAAAGGATGTCAAGTTGCATAGACAACTAGGATGTTGGCTTAGAAGCAGCCATTCATTTAAAGAGTGCGTAATAGCTCACTAGTTAAGCGACTCGGCGTCGACAATTCGCGGGACTTAAACTATTAACCGACGTTATGGATTCTAATTTTAATTAGAGTGGTAGAGGAACATTCTATGCTGCTGTGAAGGTGTGTGGTGATGCACGCTGGAGCGCATAGAAAAGCAAATGTAGGCATAAGTAACGATAAAATAGATGAAAAATCTGTTCGCCGAAAATCTAAGGTTTCCTGAGCTACGTTAATCGTCTCAGGGTTAGTCGGGTCCTAAGTGGAGGCTGAAAGGCGTACGCGATGGATAACAGGTTAATATTCCTGTACCCGGCATATATCGATTAAGAATCGCGAGGAGGGACGCAGGAGTGAAATGACAGCCGCCCGTTGGATTAGGCGGTCTAAGCAAGTAGGTATAGGAGAAATGTAAATGCGTATTTCCTGCCGAGATGTTACGGAGAGGGCTAAGCCCATAAATTGTCACTAATCAGACTGCCGAGAAAAGCTTCGCGCGAGAGATATATGTTGGACCGTACCGTAAACCGACACAGGTAGATGGGATGAATATTCTAAGGCGCTCGAGTGAGCCGTGGTTAAGGAACTCGGCAAATTAACCCCGTAACTTCGGGAAAAGGGGTGCCCTGAGTAGGTGATATCTTTACTGATATAGCCGAAAGGGGCCGCAGAGAAATGGCCCAAGCGACTGTTTAACAAAAACACATGACTTTGCTAAGTCAATCAAGACGAAGTATAAGGTCTGACACCTGCCCGGTGCTGGAAGGTTAAGAGGAGATGTCATCGTAAGAGAAGCATTGAATCGAAGCCCCAGTAAACGGCGGCCGTAACTATAACGGTCCTAAGGTAGCGAAATTCCTTGTCGGGTAAGTTCCGACCTGCACGAATGGTGTAACGATTTGGGCACTGTCTCAACCACGGGCTCGGTGAAATTGTGGTACCGGTGAAGACGCCGGTTACCCGCATATGGACGGAAAGACCCCGTGCACCTTTACTGCACCCTAATATTGGGTTCGGGTAAAGCATGTGTAGGATAGGTGGGAGACTGTGAAGCCGGAGCGCTAGCTTTGGTGGAGTCAACGGTGAAATACCACCCTTGTTTTATTTGGATTCTAACCTCGGTCCGTGAATCCGGACTAGGGACAGTGTTAGGCGGGTAGTTTGACTGGGGCGGTCGCCTCCTAAAATGTAACGGAGGCTCTCAATGGTTCCCTCAGCATGGTTGGTAATCATGCGGCGAGCGCAAAGGCAAAAGGGAGCTTAACTGCGAGACTGACAAGTCGAGCAGATGCGAAAGCAGGACTTAGTGATCCGATGGCTGCGAGTGGAAGCGCCATCGCTCAAAGGATAAAAGGTACGCCGGGGATAACAGGCTGATCTTGCCCAAGAGTCCATATCGACGGCAAGGTTTGGCACCTCGATGTCGGCTCATCGCATCCTGGGGCTGAAGAAGGTCCCAAGGGTTTGGCTGTTCGCCAATTAAAGCGGTACGTGAGCTGGGTTCAGAACGTCGTGAGACAGTTCGGTCCCTATCCTATGTGGGCGCAGGATATTTGAGAAGGGTCGTTTTTAGTACGAGAGGACCGAAACGAACGCACCTCTAGTGCACCAATTATCACGCCAGTGGTATCGTTGGGTAGCTATGTGCGGTTGTGATAAGCGCTGAAAGCATCTAAGCGCGAAGCACGCTTCAAGATGAGATATCCCTGTGCTGTTAAAGGCACTCAAGACTCCTCGGAGATGACGAGGTTGATAGGTCACAGGTGTAATTGCCGTAAGGCATTCAGCCGAGTGATACTAATAAGTCGTGAGCCTTTACTAATTTTTTTTCTAAGGTTTTTTTCATTCTCTATGACCATCTTTAATCTTTCTTTAATTTTGTATAATTTTTCCGGTGACTATAGCTAGGAGGTCACACCTCTTCCCATTTCGAACAGAGAAGTTAAGCTCCTAAACGCCGATGGTACTGCATGCGCAGGTGTGTGGGAGAGTAGGTAGTTGCCGGGATTATATTTTTTTAGGCTGTCATTTATTGACAGCCTTTTTTGTTTTAAATACATCTAAACTTTAATTTAGAAAATAACTCAAATTATGAGTCCAATCAAAAAATGTATATTTTATGAAAAAATGTTTTGTTTATATGCCAAAATTGATGCCAATAAACTATTATGTGGCTTTTCTGAGTGAATTCAATTAAATAGTTAGCTGAATAAAAAATAAAAAAAGACTATTGTTGTTTTAAATATTTATTTCCTATATATTAGTAACAATGGATTTTTAGTGTCTTTTAAACTATTCAGGATAAACATTAATATTTTTAATGTATTATCTTATTAGATAAGTGGCTAATATATATTTGATAATTTATACTTGTATTTATAAATTAGTATAGCTAATTTTGAAAATATTAGTCCAATATGGAATTGGTTTATTTGGCTTGATTTGTGCTTATAATTTTATAAACATTGGGATGTTATCCCTGCATAATTTTTTTAAAACTTACTTTATATATGAAAGAATAAAATATGAAAAATAGAATACTCTCACTCGTGAGTTTAATCGTGTTTGTTATGCTGTTATTTCCTAATTTGATCTTTGCTCAATCAAGTCCGGTTCTACCGATTGATTTTGAATCATCAACTATTAGTTATGCATTTACAAATTTTGATGGAGGAACAGGATCAAAAGTAACCAATCCTCAAAGTGTCGGTAATACGAGTGCTAATGTTGGCAAAATAGTAAAGAGCACCGGACAAGTTTGGGCAGGAGCTTATCTTACATTTGCAGCCCCGATTGATTTTTCAACTAATAAAATATTCAAAGCAAAAGTTTATGTGCCCAGAGCAGGTGCAAAGTTAAAATTAAAAGTAGAAAATGCATCAGACCAAACAATCAAATATGAGCAGGAAGTCGCGGCAAAAGCAGCTAATACGTGGGAAGAATTAACTTTTGATTTTAGTGCAATTGATGTAAGTAAACAATATCAACATTTGGTATTTATATTTGATAGTAGTACACCAGGTGACGGCACTGCAGCTTCCACATACTATTTTGATGATGTGAGTTTAACTGCAGGCAGTTCAGCGACAGGAACACAAATGAATTTGCCGGTAACATTTGATGTGTCAACAGTAAATTACGGGCTTGTAGGTTTTAGTGGTGCTGAAGCTTCAAATATAGCGACAGACCCGGTATTGTCAACGAACAAAGTTGCAGAAGTAAGAAAATCTGCCTCGGCACTTTCCTGGGCAGGAACAACTGTTTCAGCAAAAAATGGAATAGTCCAGACAGGATTCAGCAGCAAGATTCCATTTACTGCAACAGAAACCAAAATGAACGTGAGAGTATTTTCTCCGGATGCCGGCATTAAGGTACGGTTAAAAGTAGAAGATTACCTTGATTCAACAAAGTCTGTAGAAACAGAAGCCACGAGTACAGTAGCTAACGGATGGGAAACGCTGACATTTGATTTTACAAAACAAGCAAGCGGTACGATAGCATTAAATCTTAACTACAATTATAACAAGGTTACTATATTTTTTAACTATGGCGTTACAGGGGCTTTTGCCGGTGCTAAAACATATTATTTCGATGACATAAAGTTTGGAGATGGCGGCAGTCCATTAACAGGAACACCGGTACTACCGATTGATTTTGAATCATCAACTATTAGTTATGCCTTTACAAATTTTGATGGAGGAACAGGATCAAAAGTCGCAAATCCTCAAAGTATCGGGAATACGAGTGCTAACGTTGGCAAAATAGTAAAGGGTACCGGAGCAACTTGGGCAGGAGCTTATCTTACATTTGCAACTCCGATTGATTTCTCGACTAATAAAATATTCAAAGCAAAAGTATATATGCCGAGAGCAGGTGCAAAGTTATTGCTGAGAGTAGAACATGCAACAGACCAATCAATCAAATATGAGCAGCAAATCGCGGCAACAGCAGCTAATACGTGGGAAGAATTAACTTTTGATTTTAGGGCGATAGATGTAACCAAACAATATCAACATTTGGTATTAATATTTGATAATGGTACACCAGGTGATGGTACAGTAAATTACACGTACTATTTTGATGATGTGAGCTTAACTGCAGGCACAACGATTGGAACCCAAATGAATTTACCTGTAACATTTGATGTGTCAACAGTAAATTACGGGCTTGTAGGTTTTAATGGTGCTGAAGCTTCAATAATAGCGACAGACCCTGTATTGTCAACGAACAAAGTAGCTAAAGTAACAAAATCAGCCTCAGCACAAGCGTGGGCAGGAACAACTGTTACAGCATTAAGCGGGATGACAGGATTCAGCAGCAAGATTCCCTTTACTACAACAGAAACCAAAATGAACGTGAGAGTTTATTCTCCTGATGCCGGCATTAAGGTACGTTTAAAAGTAGAAGATTACCTTGATTCAGCAAAGTCTATTGAAACAGAAGCGATGACTACAGTTGCTAACGGATGGGAAACGCTGACATTTGATTTTGCAAACCAAGCAACCGGTACGGTAGCATTAAATCTTACCTACAATTATAACAAGGTTACTATATTTTTCAACTATGGAGTAACAGGTGCTTTTGCCGGTGCAAAAACATATTATTTCGATGACATAAAGTTTGGAAATGGAGGCGGTCCATTAACAGGAACACCG
>CAIYTF010000159.1 GCA_903929035.1 uncultured Ignavibacteriales bacterium | reverse complement strand
TGCCCCCTTCGGGGACATAGATGCTTTTTATCATTCTCCCGTGAGTTGTCACTCACGGTTATTCAAATTTAGTCCCGTTGGGACATAATATCCGTAACGAATATTTTCTTGATTTCAGGAGACTGAGTAGTTACGCTATTAATTGTTAATGGTCAATTATTAGTTTTAAATTAACCATTTATCATTAACAATTATTCCTCATCCCCTCATTTCTCCCGCTTATCACCATTATCATCACGCTTATGTTCGAAAATATTTCAAATATGGAATAATTGTTCTAACCAGCCGAGCCATCAGCGATATTTGCAAATAAAAATAGGAAACTTTTTATGGAAGAGACAATACTTGTGGTTGAAGACGAAACAGACGTTCGCGATAACATTCAGGATATACTTGAATGTAAAGGCTATAAAGTGCTTACCGCCGAGAACGGGCAGTCCGCGATGGAGTATTTGAACCGTGAAATACCTGATATGATAATTTGCGATATAATGATGCCCTTAATGAATGGTTTTGAATTATTGGAAGAATTGCAAAAAGATAGAAACAAAGCAAAAATCCCGTTTATTTTCTTAACAGCCAAAGTTGAAACAGAGAATTTCAGGAAAGGAATGAATCTGGGTGCCGATGATTATATATTCAAGCCGTTTGACATTGAGGAACTTTTAAATGCAATAAGCACGAGATTAGGCAAAAAAAATGTCAGCTGGGAGATATTAACTGAAATGCAGGAACAAATTTCATTGAAAATACCCCACGAATTAAGAACCCCTTTGGTGCACATTCTGGGTTTCGCTGAAATCATTGAAGATGAAGAAGAAGATATAAATGAGATAAAAGGTATGGTAAAAAAAATCAGAACATCCGGAAAAGAACTGCACCGTAAAATCGAAAAATTACTATTACACCAGGATTTAATAGTAAAACAATACAGAACTGATAAGAGAAAACCTTTTCAGGGAACAGTCATAACGGAAGAATCTCTTTTTGCCTGTGTTTCAAAGTTGTCAGCCGAATTAGAGCCTGTGGAAAGAGTAAAAGTAACCGTTGAAACACAAACAGTGCCGATTAATGAATGGCTATTGCAGCAATTAGTAAAAGAACTGGTCGAAAACGGACTTAAATATTCCGATTCAAAATGTAAAGTGTATGTACGCGGGTATTTATTCGGCGAATACTACATAATTACCGTAAGCGACAGCGGAAGGGGAATGGATACCGATGAGATAAGTTTCATTACAGCGTTTAATAAATTCGGTGAAAGCAGACTATCTGAAAACGGATTAGGTTTAGGACTTGCAATCGCTGAAAAAATAACCCGGCTGTATAGCGGTTATCTAAAAATCAAAAGCGAGATAAACACATTCACAACTTGTGAAGCAGCAATTAGATTAATGGTTAATTGTTAATGATAAACTAACAGCTAATAACTAACCATTAACAACTGATAATTAACAATTAATAATTAACAATTAACAAAGGAGCTATATATGCGTTCTATGGAAAATGTAAAAACGGAATCGTCCGAACTTCTTGAGCTGGTAAATTTCCGGCTAAATCAGGAAGAATTTGGAATTGAAATTCTGATGGTTGAGGAAATTATGCGTATGCGGCAAATTACGAAAGTGCCGAATTCGCCCGATTTCGTAGCGGGCATCGTTAATATACGCGGGAAAATTATACCCGTTGTAAATTTGCGGTCTAAAATGGGTATGCCTGAAAAGGAATACGATAAAGGAACACGAATTATTGTAGTGGAAGTTGCAAGTAAAACAACAGGGTTTATCGTGGACTCTGTAACAGAAGTGCTGCGAATTCCTTCAAATATAACGGAAGCACCGCCGGAAATGGTCGCCGGAATAAATTCGGAATATATCAAATCAGTCGGCAAACTTGAGGACCGAATACTGATATTGATAGACCTTGAAAAGGTACTTTCTTCTGCTGAGAAAATACAGCTTCAAGAAGTAGCGTAATTAATTGTTAATGGTTAATGATAAATGGTTAATTAACCATTAACAACTAATAATTAACCATTAATAATTGATAATTAACAATTAATATAAGGAATCATTAAGATGAACCGTTTTATGAATCTAAAGATTAGAACAAAATTACTTTCGGGCTTCGTGATAGTGGCATTAATCGGAGGCTTTATCGGATACATAGGTATAACAAATATAAAAAATCTCGATGAGAGCGATACAGCACTCTACGAGGAAATGACTGTTCCGCTTGCACAGGTGGGTGAAATATCCACTTTTTTTCACAGAGTTCGGGCAGCCACGCGTGATATGGTACTTGCTCAAACTCCTGCAGATATTGAAAAATATGCCGGAGAAATCAGAGCCCTCCGCGATTCAATTACCGCTTGTGTTAAAAAAATTGAAAGTAAGAATCTTTCCGATAAAGAGAAAGAAGCAATGGCGGAATTCAAAGCTGCGCGAAGTTTCTACGGCAATAATTTAGATGAATTTGAGTCTTTAGCAAAAGCGAATAAAAAAACTGAGGCAATCGCTTTACTCAACGGTGGTATGAAAATTACAGCCTATGCGGAAATGGCTATCATTGACAAAATAATTAATTTTAAAAAAGAAGAAGCTAAAATAAAATCCGACAAAAACACGGAGCAGGCAAATGCCGTAAGTAACACAATGCTTATAACAATAATTATTGGTTTTATTGTATCCATTGTTATCGGCTTGTTCATTGCCGGAACAGTCGGCAATCCGATTAACAAAGCCGTTGCAATGATACAGGAAATGGGTAAAGGGCACCTTAGCGGCAGAATGAATATGGATACTAAGGATGAGATAGGGATAATGGCAGCTGCAATGGATCAATTTTCAGATGATTTGCAGAAACTTGTTGTTGCTGCCCTTATAAGAATATCCGAAGGAGATATAACAGTTGATGTAAAAGCTAAAGACGATAAAGATGAAATTGGTCCGGCTTTGATTAAACTTGTTGAAACAATTCGAGGCTTGATCTCCGAAGCCAATATGCTTTCAAGAGCGGCAGTGGAAGGTAAACTCGCGACACGAGGAAATGCTGCAATATTTAACGGAGGCTATAGAGAAATCGTTCAAGGAGTCAATGATACGCTTGACGCTGTCATAGGACCGCTAAATGTTGCCGCCGAGTATGTTGACCGAATTTCAAAAGGCGATATCCCGAATAAAATTACCGACAGCTATAGGGGCGATTTTAACGAGATAAAGAACAATCTTAATGGCTGCATAGATGCTGTAAATTCTCTTGTTACCGATGCAGACATATTGTCTAAAGCTGCAGTTGAAGGAAAACTGGCAACTCGCGCGGATGCAGCTAAACATCAAGGAGACTTCCGCAAAATTGTTCAGGGCGTAAATGATACACTTGATTCAGTTATTGGACCGCTAAATGTTGCCGCGGAATATGTAGATAGAATCTCGAAAGGAGATATCCCGAATAGGATTTACGATAACTATAACGGTGATTTTAACGAAATAAAGAATAACCTCAATGAGTGTATCAATGCGGTTAATTCATTAGTTAACGATGCAAATATCTTATCAAAAGCGGCAGTTGAAGGTAAACTGGCAACCCGCGCGGATGCGACTAAACATCAAGGTGACTTCCGCAAAATTGTTCAGGGTGTAAATGACACTCTTGATTCCGTTATCGGACCGCTTAATGTTGCCGCGGAGTATGTAGATAGAATCTCGAAAGGAGATATCCCGAGCAAGATTACAGATAAGTATAATGGCGATTTCAATGAAATAAAGAATAACCTGAAT
>CAIYTF010000158.1 GCA_903929035.1 uncultured Ignavibacteriales bacterium | reverse complement strand
GACTTATAAGCCCTTTGCGCTTTAGCCCTTTTGCCCTTAGAAACACGCTCGCGTGATTTTAAAATTGTCTGAACTTTGATTTTTGTGATTTGTATGATTACTGTGATTTTAGCTTCAGAATGTAGAGAATTTTGTGATGTGATGTTGTTTTTAGCATAAGAATCATTCTAATCACAATAATTGTCTGAATCACTGATTACTCAGATTTAAGGATTTCACGGATTAAGAAAGCTGCTTCGAAAAATCTGTGTAATCAGAGTAATCCTTTAATCGGTGATTCAGACAATTTTCCTAATCACATTAATAATCCAAATCACAAAAATCACTGTTCAAGATAATTGTCTGAAGCGGGATATCGCGCATCCCTTGCCAAACGCGTTAAAAAAATGTATATTTGATTTATGATAAAACAGTTGGATTTTGATATGACAGCAATTCGAAAAATAGTTTCTATCGGCAAAGATTATCTCCATATAAAGATGCCGGAGGAATTCAAAGGCAAGAAAGTGGAAGTTCTTATTTTCCCGGTTATGGATACATTGGAAAACCAACAGGAAGAGAGAATATACAATTTCTCTGATGTCGCGGGGAAAATGAATTGGCAGGGTAACGCCGTCTCTGAACAGCGAAAGCTCCGCGATGAGTGGTAAACGCTATTTCTTGGATACAAACGCGATTATAGCACTTCTAAATGGGAACGACAAGTTATTGGCAAAATTAAACACGGCCTCCTGGGTGGGAATATCGGTGATAAGCAAACTCGAGTTTCTTTCTTTTCCGGCAATTACGCGGAAAGATATTTCATTGTTTAATAAATTTATATCCAAAATTGAAATTATTTCTCTGAATAATGAAAACGATGAACTGTTAAATCGCGTTATTCACGCGAGAAACACAAAACTCCTTAAACTCCCTGATTCGATAATCGCTGCTTCTGCTCAGTTTACAAACTCTGTTTTAGTTACGAACGATAAGGTGTTTTCACAAATTGAGGAATTGAAAACTCTTAAGTTAAACTGATTTTTTTGCAAATCACAAGACAATAGTCTGAATCACTAATGATGCGGATTAAAGGATTTCACGGATTTTAGGAAGCTGCTTCGAAAAATCGGTGCAATCAGCGTAATCCTTTAATCGGTGATTCAGACAATTTTTGTAGTTTCTTTATTGATAATTTCAATATAATAGTTAGTTTTACGGTAGGACATTCAACGGAACTTGGCGGAGTAATAACCTTTCCGGAAATTACAAGAAACAAGGTTGAATAATGTAAATCAAAAAAATTAATACAGAAAATCGAAAATTGCAATATGATTTCTCCGCGGACAATAGAGCAAATTAAAAACATTCTGCCGGCTGAATGCGAGTGCGAGCAAATAATCCTTTTCGGCTCTGAAGCCCGCGGAACCGCGGATAATAACAGCGATGTGGATATTCTGGTAATCTCTAAGAATATTCAAGACCGCTTAACTCTTATGAGACGGCTTAGAAGAAAACTGCGTTCCATACCCCGCGATATTGATATTCTGGCAATCACACCGGAAGAGTACGAACGGGACAGGCAAATTTTCGGCACTCTTGCCCGATACGCCTCACAAGACGGAAAAGTGATTTATGCTTCCCGATAATGAGCTTATACATCGGAAAGTGAGACAATGGTTTGAAATCGCGGAGGAGGATTTTCACCTCGCTAAACATTCTTTCCTAATTTCTTCACCTGTTCCTTACCGCTTAATTGCTTATCATTGTCAACAGTCTGCCGAAAAATACTTAAAAGGGCTTTTGGTTTATTTTCAAATCGACTTTCCATATACTCACAGTATTGAAAGATTATTCGACTTAATACCTCCTCAGTTGGTTTTCCCTCATTCATTTTCCGATGTTCAAGACCTCAGCGATTATGCCGTGGCAAAAAGGTATCCCGATTATTATGAAAAGGTCACAAAAGAAGATGCCGAGAGAGCTTTTAGACTTGCTTCATTAGTTAAGGATTTTGTGCTGTCAAATGTGGCACTCAATTAAAAGGTGTATATGAAAAATAAATTACGCGACATAATAGTTCAATACGGACTGAACGTTGTAGAAGAAAAAAAGAAGCTTGAATCATTGATGAACGACTTGCTGGTCAACGAGAGCAAGCGGGAACTGAACATATTAAAAACGGCTTTGCGCGAAGGCATCGTAAAAGAACTGAAAGACAGCGGTGAATCGCGGGCGGCGATTTGCGTGGTAAAATTAAGCGATGAACACGGGATTGATAATAATTTATCGGTTTGGACGGTTGGAACTTGGCTGTTCGCTATTTTTGGAAAAGAGTTTGTTGTTGGCTCAAGCGTGAAAGTCCAACCGGCAAAAACAGAGCCGCAAGTATTGAAACCGGTAGAAAAGCAAATTCTGAAACCATCGGTTCCGATACCTGCGCGAAATGATGATATGGTATTCGTGAGAGGCGGCTATTTCAATATGGGCAGCAATGACTATGATAATGAAAAACCAATACATAAAGTATGGTTAGACGATTTTTATATTTGCAAGTTTGAAGTAACGCAAAGAAAATGGAAAGAAGTAATGGGGAGCAACCCAAGCTATTTCACTGGGGATAATTTACCGGTGGAACGAGTAAGTTGGAATAACGTTCAGGAATATTTGAGTAAGCTAAACGCGAAGACCGGCAAGAAATACCGTTTACCAAGGGAGGCTGAGTGGGAATACGCTGCAAGGGGCGGCAATCAGAGTAAAGGAAATAAATATAGCGGCAGTAATAATATTGAAGAAGTGGCGTGGTATGACGGTAATTCAGGAAGAAAAACTCATCCTGTTGGGACAAAGAAACCCAACGAATTGGGTATATTCGATATGAGCGGAAACGTATGGGAGTGGTGCAATGATTGGTATGATGCGAGTTATTATAAAAACAGTCCTGAGCAGAATCCTAAAGGAGCAAGTAGCGGGGCGTGGCGTCTCCTGCGCGGCGGTTCTTGGGTCAATAGCAATAATAACTGCCGTGTTTCGGATCGCGACAGCAACTACCCGGACCTCAATATCATTATTATTGGTTTTCGTGTAGTTGAGGACTTATAAGCCCTTTGCGCTTTAGCCCTTTTGCCCTTAGAAACACGCTCGCGTGATTTTAAAATTGTCTGAACTTTGATTTTTGTGATTTGTATGATTACTGTGATTTTAGCTTCAGAAT
>CAIYTF010000157.1 GCA_903929035.1 uncultured Ignavibacteriales bacterium | reverse complement strand
GACTTATAAGCCCTTTGCGCTTTAGCCCTTTTGCCCTTAGAAACACGCTCGCGTGATTTTAAAATTGTCTGAACTTTGATTTTTGTGATTTGTATGATTACTGTGATTTTAGCTTCAGAATGTAGAGAATTTTGTGATGTGTTGTTGTTTTTATCATATTCATCATATAAATCACACGAATCAAAGTTCAAGATAATTTTTGCCGGTGGTTGAGCGGATCCGAAACGAACCGTGTTACATAAAGAAATGAAATCCATAATGACAAAAACAGGTAAATTGATGATTGACATCATTCCCGATAAATGCGACTTTTGCGGATGCTGCGTGGGCGTGTGCCCCGAAGATGCAATCGAATTAAAAGAAGCCGCTATTTATATTATTGATGAAAAGTGTACTAACTGTTCAAAGTGCGTTTGGAGCTGCCCGATTGAGGCGTTAATGTTTAATAAAGCAGGTGTTCAAAAAGAGTGAAATTACACGTATATTGACTATGTTAAATTTATAAATTAAGGTCAATGAAAAAAAACTACGTATTTATTGAAACGTATGGCTGTCAGATGAATACTGCCGATACGGAAGTTATCCTCGGCATATTGAAAAATCAAGGTTATGAGGTCGCGGAAACTGCCGAACAGGCTGATGTGGTGCTGCTGAATACCTGCAGTATCAGGGAGAATGCCGAACAGAGAATCTACGGGAGACTGGGTAACTTGAAAACTTTAAAAAATGCCAAACCTAACTTAGTTCTCGGGATATTGGGCTGTATGGCGGAACGGTTACGCGCTGATTTGGTGGAAGACAAGAAAGTAGTGGATTTGGTTGTTGGTCCTGATGAATACCGCCGTTTGCCCGAATATATTGATACGGCTTTTTCAGGCGCGAAAGGTATAGGAGTCCGATTATCAAAGACTGAAACTTATGATGATATTATTCCGTACCGCGAGGATGGTTTGCAAGCGTGGATTTCGGTTATGAGGGGATGCGACAAGTTTTGCTCATTTTGTGTTGTCCCGTTCACCCGCGGCAGAGAGCGCAGCAGGTCTCTTTCTTCTATAATTGATGAAATCAAACTTCTATCCGACCGCGGCTTTCGCGAAATAACACTGCTTGGACAGAATGTAAACTCTTATCAGGATGCTAATTATAATTTCGCGGACTTGACGCGCGCGAGCGCGTTGGTTGACCCTATGATGAGGATTCGGTTTTCAACTTCTCATCCTCAAGATTTATCCCGCGAGTTATTGGAAACAATTGCAGAATATGATAATATCTGCAAGTATATTCACCTGCCTTTCCAATCCGGTTCAAATCGAATTTTGGAGCTTATGAACAGGACTTACACGATTGAAAAATACTTATCTATACTCGATGAGGCGCGTTCCATAATGCCTAATGTTAGTTTCTCGACAGATATTATTTCAGGATTTCCTACTGAAACTTGGGAGGATCATCTCGCGACAATAAATGTTCTGCAAAAGGTGCAATTTGACGGTGCTTATATGTTTAAATACTCCGCGCGGGAAGGCACCAAAGCATTCAAAATGCCTGACGATGTGCCTGAAGATGTAAAAGGTAAGCGATTACAGGAAATAATAGATATTCAGCATCAAATATCTTATGAACGCAACCAAGAATTGGTTGGAAAAACAGAAATAATTCTTGTCGAGGGACGAAGTAAAAAATCCGCCGAGTTTTTTTCAGGGCGGACGGACTCCAATAAAATGGTGATTTTCCCGAAGAATGAAAACGCTGCTGAAGGAGATTATGCATCCGTTATCATTAATCGCGCATCAGCAGCAACATTATTTGGCGACTTTGTTCAAACGGTGACAAAGCGAAATGTAACCTCTGCCGCTTTAGGGCTTGTTAAGAAATAACATTAACAATTTCTCACGCGAAGACCGCGATGGTTAGCTCTAAAAGATGTAAAGGTTATTTCTTTACAAGGACTTAGCTTAAATATGAAGCAGATACTTATTTCGATTTTATTTATGTCTTTTCTCGTTCTCGCGCAAAGTCAGCAGGATGAATTACTAAAAGCAATTGATGAAGGGAAACAAGATTCCGTAAAAAATATTGTTTCCGCGGAATTGAAGAAAAAACCCCGCGATGCGGATTGGCAATACCTGCAAGCGATAATAATAACAGATGGTGATGAATCCGTTAAAATATTAAAGGAAGTTGTCAAGCAGTCCGGCAAAGGTAAATATTTAGATGCCGCGTGGTTCAGGTTGTATCAATATTACTATGCTCTCGGATTATATAACCAAGCAAATGAATGCAAAGATTCATTGCAGAATAAATTCAGTAAATCAAAATATACCGGAATGACAGGTAATACTTCAGCACGAATTTCTTCAAAAGAGAAAAGCAGCATTCCCGGGCAGGAGGAACAAAATGATTACCCGTTTGATTTGAAAGAAAAGAAAACCGATTCAAAAGATTTGTATCTTGTTCAGGCTGGCGCGTTTTCAAAAAGAGAAAATGCTGAACAAACAGTAAAAAAACTAAACAACAAAAATACCGGAATCAGCGAAAAAAATGTCGGCGGAACAGTATTTTATATTGTTTCCGTTGGTTCATTCCAAACTGAAGCTGATGCACAAGAATATTCTATAAAAATAAATAAGAAACTCGCGCTTCAATCACGGGTTATAAAAAAATAATCAAAATCCGCTCATCGCGCGTATATAGCAATACTTGATGAAAATAGATGAATTTAAAAAACTTCATTCAATAATAGGCAACTGCAGGGAAATAAATGACCTTGTTGAAACCATTATGCATATCGCGCCATCAGAAACATCTGTTTTGATTTACGGCGAAACGGGAACAGGTAAAGAAGTATTCGCGAATGCTATTCACGGCGCGAGCCGAAGGTCTAAACAGCGGCTCATTAGTGTAAATTGCGGTGCTATACCTGAAGGGCTGCTTGAAAGTGAACTTTTTGGACATAAACGCGGGTCGTTTACGGGTGCGTCAGATAACAGAAAAGGCTACTTTGAACTGGCAGACGGCGGCACATTATTTCTTGATGAAATTGGCGAGATGCCAATAACAACTCAGGTTAAATTTCTAAGGGCAATAGAGTTAAAAGAGTTTATGCCCGTTGGTGCTGAAACAGTTACGAAGGTGGATGTCCGGTATATAGCGGCGACAAATAAAAGTTTGCAGGAAGAAGTTATTAATAAGCGGTTTCGACAGGATTTGTTCTTTCGATTAAAAGCTGTAACGCTGTTTTTGCCCCCGCTGCGCGACAGGCGGGAAGATATTGGCGAATTAGCAGATTTCTTTCTTGAGCAGGCTGCTTTGAAAAATAATTATGCAAAATTTCAGCTGACACCTGAAGCACACGGTATTTTACTTGATCACGATTGGCCCGGAAATGTTCGCGAATTAAAAAGCGTTATTGAAACAGCTGCCACGCTTTCAAGAACATCAATCATTGGAGCCGCGGACCTAAATCCTATAATTCACCCCAACGGCTATTCTTCCGCGTCAAAATATTCCTTGGTTCCCACGCGAAAAACTCCGGAAGAATTAGACAGAGAAATGATGTTACGCGCGTTATTTGAAATAAAAAAAGATATATTGGACTTGAAAGATTTAGTTGAAAATAATCATCCCGTAAAGGAGAGTATCCGCGTGCAGGAAATCAAGCGGATTGACGAGCTTGAAAAGGAAGCTATAATTAATGCTCTGGAGCGTACAAACGGGAATAAACGCTCGGTTGCAAGACTGCTTGGTTTAAGTGAACGAACATTGTACCGTAAAATTAAGGAATATGATATACCGTTATGAGAAGCACCAACTTATTGATAATCTTGGTTATATCGCTTTTTATTATTATTTTTGCGGGATGCGGCGGATGCCCGTATTCTTTCAACGGATCGTCCGTGCCTCCTCACCTGCACACGATAGCGATTCCATACTCTGATGATAAAAGCGGTGTCGGCGAGCCGGGATTGAGAGAAACTTTCACTCAAAAATTGACACAAAAATTTATTGATGATAATAGTCTTAAGCTAAGTGAAAGAAATACTGCAGATGCTTTGCTGGAAAGCACAATTACTTCTATCAGCGATGCTCCCTCGATTATTACATCCGGCGAGACCGTGAGCGGAAGGAGGGTAACAATTTCCATCAATGTCATTTATCGAGATATTGTAAAAAAGAAAATTGTTTATGAAAAACAATTTAGTAACACAGGTGATTATTCAAGCAGTTCCGGAAAATCCGGGAGAGACTTGGCAATAGTTACAGCACTTGAAAAAATAATAGAAGATATCCTGCTTGATACAATATCCGGCTGGTAGTATCTTATAAAGATAGGTATTTTTAATGGACAATTTTGTTCTTGTAACATATTTTTTATCACTCTCAATTCTTTTTCTGTTTGGCAGTCATACTCTTATTATGGTTTATTATTACAGGAAATTCCGCGATGTAAATCCTCTGCCAATCGACAAAAAGCTTCCGGATGCTAAAGTCACGATTCAGCTCCCGTTATTTAACGAGCAATATGTTGTCGAGCGGTTGATTGACTATGTATGTCAGATTGACTTTCCGAAAGAAAAACTCGATATTCAGGTTCTGGATGATTCTACCGATGAAACTATTGATATTGTTGCAAAAGCTGTTGCCGGTAAAAAAGCACTTGGCTATGACATTCAGCATATTCGCAGAAGCAGCCGCGAGGGTTATAAAGCCGGCGCGTTAAAAGAAGGACTGAAGACAGCAAAGGGAGAGTTTGTTGCCATTTTTGACGCTGATTTTATGCCGCGGAAAGATTTTTTACTGCAGACTATGCCGTACTTTAATGATGAGAAAATCGGGATGGTGCAGACGCGCTGGGAGCATCTAAACAGCGAGTATTCCATATTAACAAAAACACAAGCTCTGTCACTTGACGGACACTTTGTTATCGAGCAAAATGTTCGGAATAAAGCAGGTTTCTTTATCAATTTTAACGGGACAGGCGGTGTTTGGAGAAAGCAATGTATTTTTGATGCCGGCAATTGGCACGCGGACACACTTACCGAAGATCTGGATTTAAGTTACCGCGCGCAATTAAAAGGCTGGAAATTTATTTTTCTTCGCGATATTACATCTCCCGCAGAGCTTCCTGCTGAAATGAATGCTTTGAAAGCTCAACAATTCCGATGGACTAAAGGAGCCGTTGAAACCGCGAAGAAAATTATGCCGATGGTATGGAAATCCGATTTGCCCCTGAAAGTTAAGCTGCTTTCATCATTTCACCTTTGCGCGAATATGGTATTCCCGTTCACGCTGATAGCTGCTATTTTTAATGTGCCATTGATTTTTGTAAAGAACAGCGGTTCTCACGAACTTTATTTTGGGCTTATGTCAGTTTTCGTGCTTGCTTTTATTGGTTCATTCTTATTTTATCTTTATTCTCAAAAAGATATTCGCGAAGATTGGCGAAAGAAAATCCTTTTGTTTCCGTTGTTTATGGCAGGTTCAATGGGTTTCGCGGTTAATAATTCTCGTGCTGTTATTGAAGGTTTACTCTCTTGGAAAAGTGAGTTTGTCCGTACTCCGAAATTTCAGGTAGTCGCGGATACTGATTCGTGGGAAGGCAAAAAATATCGTCCAAAAAAATTGGATGTTACTGTTGTAATTGAAGTAATTATGGCAGTATATTGTTTCATTGGAATTTGCTCTTCTATATATCTTATGGAAATATCATCTCTGCCGTTTCAGTTTTTGTTTTTCTTGGGTTTCTCATTTGTTTCTTATACCTCAATTCGCCACGCGTCATCTAAAAGGTAAGTTGTGTTAAAAGACGATTTAAGATCATTTGATGAAAAAGCAGAACTGATTTATGAATTTGATAAAAGTTCACCATTGTTTGTTCGTAGAGCAAATAAAGAAATAGAACTAAACAATCTTGATGAATCTATATCTATTCTGCAAAGCGGATTAGATACGTTCCCTGAATATCCTACCGCGCATATTTTGTTGGGACGTGCTTTGAGCTTAAAGGGTTTATATAATCAGGCTCTTAAACACTATCATTTTGCTGCAGAAATAATTGATTCAGAAAAATCCTATAATTCATTTTTGAAAGAAATTGAATCCTATAAAAAAATGAGATCCCCGTTTTCCCAAAGTAAACGGGCAACTCACGTGGAAGAATCGGTGCCTTTGCAAACCGATGAAAACAGCGAATTGGATGAATCGGATGATTTAGCAGAACTTGCAAGGAAAATTTCAAACGCTAAAATTGAAGTAGTTGAAGAAGATCTTTATGATACAGGTCATAGTAGTGATGAAGATGACAATCACATAGTTTCTGAAACATTAGCAAAAATATATACGGCTCAAGGAAAATTAACAGAAGCTGTTTCTGTCTATCGCCTTCTCATCCTCAAATTTCCGCGGCGAAAAAGTGAATTTAGCGCGGTAATCAAGGAGCTTGAACAGCGTTTGATAAATTGACCTAATATCGGATGCACCCTCCTAAACCATTATCCTCCCTGTATTTTCAAAAAAGTGCTCTTTTAGTTGCTCCTTCACTATTAGGAAAACTCATTACTGTACAAAGAAGCGAAGGACTTATGTCAGGAATGATAATTGAAACTGAAGCCTATTTAGGTGATGAAGACCCTGCATCTCACGCTTTTAAAGGGATCAAGGAGCGCAACAAGCCGATGTTTGAAGCCGGTGGTGTGATATATGTATATTTCACGTATGGAGCGCATTACTGCTTAAATATCGTGACAGGGAAAAAAAACGAAGGAGAAGCAGTTTTAATACGCGCTGTTCAGCCGGTTGCAGGAATTCCCTTATTGATAAAAAACAGGTATGGTACTGTTGATTCCATTAATAATAAGCAGATGGTTAATCTGACAAATGGGCCCGGTAAACTTACAAAAGCATTCGGGATAGGCAAGGAAGATAATTATACATCGGTAGATGATGGTAATATATCTTTGCTGCCATTTAAAAAAATTAACTCCCTGCAAATCAATATTACTCAACGTATAGGTATATCACAAGGACAAGAACATCCTTGGCGGTTTTTTATACGGGATAATCACCCGTTTAAGCAATGAGATCACAGCCCAAAAAAATTGCTGTCATTCGCTTAGACAGATTAGGTGATGTTGTTCTCACGTTGCCACTGGCAGGAATTCTTAAAAATAAATTTACTGAAGTAAGTATTACAATGATTTTAAGAGAATATACCGCTCCTATAGGAACAAATTGTAAATTTGCGGATAATGTTCTGATAGTTGAACCCGGACTTAAAATTAATGAAATAGTGAAGCTATTAAAAAAAGAACACTTCGATATTGCCTTTGTAGTGTCTCCAAAATTCAACATTGCACTTGCTGTTTTATTGTCCGGCATTCCTGTTAGAATAGGAACCGGCAACAGATGGTATTCGTTTCTTTTCAACAAAAGGGTTTCTGAGCATCGAAGTGATGTAAAGTTTCACGAGGCAGAATATAATGCCAGAATGGCAGCATCAATAATAGGCAGCGATGTACTGCTTGAGCCAAATATAGTTAATTATGGTCTTTCAGTGCCTGAACAGTCTCTTAAAATTGAAAAAATTCTAAGAGCAGCAAATTTTTCCGAAGAAAAAAGGTACCTAATTATTCACCCGGGCAGCGGTGGAAGCGCGGTTGATTTGCCCATTGGAAAATACATTGAGCTTGCAGAGCGTATGCAGAAAGAGAATATTCCGGTGATTTGTACCGGTACTACTGATGAAAGGGCAATTTGCGAACGTGTATGTGCAGTTTCTCAGGGAATAAATTTGGCAGGAGAATTATCATTGGAAGAATTGATGGTAATAATAAAAAAATGTTTTATTTTTGTTTCTAATTCGACAGGACCTTTGCACGTTGCCGCCGCGCTTGGAAAACCGACAATCGCTTTTTTTCCAAAAGTGAAAGTCTGCTCTAAGGAAAGATGGGGCGCATATTCCAAAGATGCATACACGTTTGAACCGGAAACCAATTGCGGGAATTGTTCTGTTGAAAAGTGTCTGAAAGTAAAATGTATGGACACGATTAAAATGGATTTGCCGGCAAAAATAATTGAAGAAATTATCAGGAAAGCGTAAATATGAATTTTATGAAAAAATATTTTTTTCAAATAATTGTTTTATTTGTAATACTTCTATCATCAATGATTTCCGCGGTTTCGCCGGGAGGTGATGATTATAGGAAAGTTGATAACAAATCTTTTCGCGAAGGTGAAAAGTTGACTTTTGCAGTGAAATATGGATTTGTGACCGCGGGTATAGCGGTTATGAGTGTTCCAAAAGTTAAGAAAATGCTGGGCAGAAATGTTTACAATATTATGTTTGAAGTAAACTCTGTACCAACTTTTGACTGGATATTTAAAGTTCGCGATCGATATGAAACATATTTGGATGTTGAAGGGCTTTTTCCGTGGCGGTTTGAACAGCATATTCGCGAAGGAAAATACAGCAGAGATTTTTCGGCTTTTTTTGACCATAAAAAATTAAAAGCAAAAACATCCGAAGGCGAGTTCCCCATTCCAAAGTATGTAAATGACATTGTTTCAGCTTTTTATTTTGCACGGACTATCGACTATTCGAAAATGAAAACTGGAGAAAGTATTAAACTCTACAATTTTTACAAAGATAAAACGTATGATCTTGATGTGCGGTACGTTGGCAAAGAACGCGTTACTGTTTCCGCGGGCACATTCGATTGCGTGATTGTTGAGCCAATTATAAAAGAAGGCGGACTTTTTAAAACTGAAGGTTCAATTTTTATTTGGATGACCGATGATAAAATAAAAATGCCCGTGAAGGTCAAAACAAAAATAATTATTGGTTCTATTGATGCTGAACTGACAGCTTATGAAGGTCTTGCAGGACCATTGTCTTCCAAAAAATAGTAACTGAATGAACAAAGATTTCAGTAATCCACCGGACACCGGCAATAATTTAAAGCCGATTTCTATCAATAATCCGCGTTATCCGCCTTTAAAAGCCGCGTTCATTGGTTTAGGGGTAGTGCTTTTTCTAAATATTGTTGTTGCGTCAGTTCTGCACCTGTTAATATTTGGATTCAAACCGTCAAATGCAATGGGGCTTCCGGTTCGTCTATTACAAATGGCTAACCAACTATGGTTTTTCTTATTGCCTGCTTTAGCTCTCTCTCTTTATATCTTCAAAGATGTTTCGCGTATCATTCGCTTTCGGCTGCCGGAGTATCGTGATTTTGGAGTGTTTAGTATCGGGCTATTTGTATTGATTCCTTTATTGAATAGTTTTATGGTACTTCAAAACTACTGTATTCAATTATTGGCTGATAGAAATTCGACTGTAAAACAACTGTTAGATTACTTGTCTAAACTTGATATTGAAGTTCAGGGAGTTTATTCAAGTATATTAACCCCCAATAATTTCTTGGATGTTATTATTATTATAGCCGTTGTCGCGATTACTCCGGCAATCTGTGAAGAAGTATTTTTTAGAGGTTTTCTGCAAAAATCACTTGAGCTGAGATATTCAAAATACGCGGGTGCATTGATTACTGCAATTGTTTTTGGGCTTCTGCATATGAATCCGTTTGCAACTATCCCGCTTGTCACGCTGGGATTGTATTTTGGCTATGCAATCATAAAGACAGATTCAATATTCGTGAGTATGCTGCTCCACTTTCTTAATAATATGTTCGCGGTTACAGTCTTTCTGCTTGCCTCGAATAAGGAAAAGGAACTTGAGACTTTTTCGCCGGTTTCACTTGCTGAGTTTCAGTTTGCTGCAAAGAGTTTCCTGAGTTTGGCAATTCTTTTTGGGATAGTTTTATTTATTATTAATCGTTACTATTCCATAAAACAAAAATCGTAACTATTTAGGTCAATAAATAACCAGATAGATTTGGAAGATATTAATATTTTGTATTTTTGATTTATATTATTTTTCATCAAAATTAAGTTTCGGCACGACAATGAAAACCAAAATAAAATTACCTTACGGTATTTCCGATTTCAGGAGCTTGATACAACAGAAATTGTATTATGTCGATAGAACCAATTACATTGAGAAATTAGAAAGCGATGAAAATAGTTTCCTGTTTTTTCTACGTCCGCGCAGATTCGGAAAATCATTGTTGGTTTCAACTCTTAATTATTATTACGGCATTCAATACAAGAATGAATTCGATTCCTTGTTCGGCGAACTATACGCCGGTAAAAATCCGACAGAATCTCGAAACAGTTATTATGTTATGAACCTGGATTTCACCGGCATTAACACTTCTAATATTGAAGATGTTATGGATGGATTTAACGACAAAATTAAAATAGCGTTAATCGAGTTTAACGACCAATATAAATTACTCGAAAAAAATGAATTCGATGAAGTGTTGAAAAATGTTTATCCCTCCAACACATTCAGTTATTATTTGGCAAAAATAACACCCAAAACGAAACAAAAAATAATGGTTCTAATCGATGAATACGATCATTTCACCAACGAAATTCTCTCGTTTAATTTTACTTCTTTCGCCGATATAGTTTCAAAAAACGGATTTGTCAGGAAGTTTTATGAGATGATTAAATTATATACGGGGAAAGGTATAATAGGCAGGTTTTTCGCCGCGGGAGTGACACCGGTGACTTTAGACTCTATGACAAGCGGATTTAATATAGCAACGAATATTTCTGGAAAAGCCGCGTTTAATGAAATGGCGGGTTTCACCGCTGCCGAAGTAAAACAAATGGTTTACGATCTTTTCCCGGGTATCGCTGATGCCGCTGCCGATACTATTATGAAAGACGCGTCAGCTTGGTATAACGGCAGTTTATTCTCCCCTGATGCCGAAACAAAACTTTATAACCCAGCTATGCTGCTAAGGTTTATTGCCGAAATCAATCCCGAAACTTTCAAATACCCGCGCGAGATGGTCGATACGAATGTAGTGAGTGATTTTTCAAAGATCAATAATCTGATTAGTATCCAAAACCGCGATAAGAATTTGGAAGCGATAAAAACCATACTGGAGATGGGAATATATAATGCAAAATTAACCCAAATTTACAGCTTTGAAAGAGATTTCACGGTGGATGATTTTATTTCACTGCTTTATTACAACGGGCTGCTTACCATAAAAGAGCCTTTGGATTTAGATTTATCGTTCGAAATACCGAATTACGTGATAAAGGAAGTCTATTGGGATTTCTTCGCGAATCTATTGAAGAAAAACGAAAGTATTGATGCCGATTCTCAAGAGATCAAAAACGCCGTAATATCTATGGCAAATATGAACGATATCGCGCCGATAACCGTAATAGTGGAAAATATATTAAAACAATTGTCAAATCGCGATCATATTAAATTCGATGAGAAATACATAAAACTCCTTCTTTTCGCCTATATTTCTATGACAAAGTCGTATTATATAAAAAGCGAACCGGAAACAAACAAGAAATACCCTGATTTATTGTTCCTGCATACAAACCGTTTCCGCCCAAAATATGAACACCTTTTCGACATTAAATATATTAAAAAAGAAAACGCGGGAAAACGCGATGAAGTCAGGACAGCGGGAATAGAACAGGTGAAAGGCTATCTTGCTTCGGAAGAAATTAAAGCAATATCTAACCTGAGAGCTTGGCTCATAATCTTTACAGGGGATGTTTGCTCGGAGTATATAGAGATTGCTCCGTGATCTTGCACAAAGAACCCCTGCAAATCTTTGGTCGATGTTTTCTACACGATTACAAAAAAAATTACTTAGCACGATGCGCAGATTTTGAGTAAATTACTTTTTTAATTTACTGTCGCGCTTAAATAGAATGATTTTACGTTCACGACCTGAAAAAAGGATAAAAGTATTTGATGACCTGCGGGATGCCGTACCGCCGGACTTTAAACTTCTTTGCAGCCTTCCGCCTGCAAGTATAGTCCTCACAGCTTTGCCTGAGTGGTGTGATAAGATATACCATCGCGGTGAAATTATATTTAATCCTTATAAAGCTGTTTGTTCTTGTACTCATTATGAATTTTCTCTTTTATGCTACCCTGAAAATGATGCGCGCCGATTGTGCAATCATATATTAAAATATTTCAAAGAACGATTCGGCGGTAAAGAATATCAGCCGGCGCGATTGATTGCAGAATCTGCACGATACCCAGGTGAATTATTGCTGGCACACTATATAAATGAAACTGATGACTACTGGTTTGCTTACAGGGAAAACTCTCCTTGGGTGGAGGTGTTTATTAATGACCTTCACTGGATTCGTTACAGCTATAATATTGTTACTACGCGCTGGTCTTATGGATTAGACCCAAAAAACAAAGAAAAATTACAGCCGGTTATTATTGCAAACTTTTCTATACAGAAAGGGCTTCCGCTGTGACCAACGCGGAATATTTTTTCCGTAAGTATTATGGATGGTGGATTTCTGCCGCGCTCCATATTTTGGTTATATTGATGCTGCTATTGCCAAACTTAGTTTTACATCAAGCCTCTTTCTCTTCCGGCACGCGGGGTATTAGCGTGGAATCGTATTCAATGCCTGTTTCCGCCACGGCGGAAGCACCAAAAAGTAGTTCTGAACAATCTGAACCGCTTGCAGAGGCAGATGCTTTAAATGATGATGGTACCGCGAACAGGCAGGCAGGAGGCTCGCTAAATCCTTTTAGCGGCAACGATACTGCAGGGCTTGCAAATTATTATAGCGAAAAGTCGCTTAATGTTCGTATTCGGTATCCTGCCGGATGGGTGTTTGCCGACCAGCCGAAAAACGGAAAACTGGATGCTATTACTTTCTTCGGTATGCGCTCTTCAACCGGCGCGGTTCCTTATATCCATTTCGAGGTAAAGGAAAAATATTTATTTAATCCGGCACTATATAAATACAAAATAGACAAGGGCAGGTACGCGCTCTACTATGATGATGAAAAAATAATTGAAAATCAGGTAACCCAAATTGTTTACGCGCGGACAGAATCCGATGAAGATTATTCGATAAAAATGTCCGTGCAGGGAGAGCAGTCATATAAAGAATTGCGGCTTGCATTTTTCGCTATGATTGAAAGTTTTAAGTTTGGGGAAATGTAACATCAGCATTTCATCCGCAAAATTTAGCATCCTCTTTCATAAAGTACTTCCCCATCTTTTAGGGCTTTTACAACTTCTAATATTTAACATTTGCGATCTTAGCGTCTTCGCGTGAGAAATTATTAAGGTTATTTCTGAACGAGTCCTTACCGCCCCTACTCCAATTATTTGCATAATATTAGCCATAATACACCTGTTTATTCATTTTTCTTTTTTATACCGTGTCGGTTATATTCTATGATATTTCAATAATTGACTATTACTTATCTAAAATTAACTGTATAATTGGTTTTTCACGCGGTTAATTAATTAATTAATTTCCTCCCTAATAATGGCACATTGATTGCAAGAAAAGTTGCAGAATCAATAAAATTATAAGAATAATGGACGAAAAGATAGATAGCCGAGAACCGGTTGAAGCAAAAAAGGGCGGGATGAATATGAAGGTACTCATTATCGGGCTGCCTATTTTTATTATTCAATTAATTGCAGTTTATTTTATTACCGGTAATTTTCTGCTTAGCAGATTTGAAGCCAAGATTTCAGCTGAAGGAGAAACTGAGACTGAGACTAAAACCGAAGCTAAATCCACTAAACATACAAAATCAAAAAAGAAGAAAAATTCGAATGAAGGGGAAAGCAATTTCTTTTATTCCTGCGATGATTTGATAATTAATCCTTCCGGTACTAATGGGCAGCGGTTAATGCTCGTTTCAGTCGGATTTGGTGTTTCCACTGATGAAGAAGCAAAGAAATTAAAGGAAAAAGAGGTTCTGATTAAGGATATTGTAATATCTACTCTTTCAAGCAGGACTTTGAGCGAGTTGAACACTTACGCTTACCGCGATTCTCTTAAAGAGCAGATTTCGAAAATGATAGTTGAGCGTATGCCCGATGAAGAGATAAACAGCGTATATTTTAGTAAATACATCATTCAATAGAATAATTTTATGGCTGAAGTACTTTCCCAACAAGAAATTGACGCGCTTCTTAATAATATTAAAACAGGCGGTGAACAGTCATCTTCTGCTCCTCAAGAAAAAGAAGCGGTGCCTTATGATTTTCGTCTTCCTAATCGTATATCGAAAATTCAACTTCGTACTCTGCGCAATATTCACGAAAATTTCGCGGAAAGCCTTAGCTCGTTTTTAATGACTAAGCTGCAATCCATTATTAATATTAATGTAATTTCAGTTGACCAAATTTACTACTCGGAATATGTCCTTTCCGTTTCAAATCCTGCCTGCCTCTTTCTTTTTGATGTTAAAGGAAGCGATATTAAGGCGATTTTGGAATTAAGTACAGAGCTTGCATTTACTCTCATTGATCGTTTTCTTGGCGGTAACGGCAAGGGCACAAAACAGGCAAAGGTTATCACCCCGATTGAACAAAAAGTTTTAATGGTATTTATTGAAAAAGTGATGATTGAATTGAGAAAGGCTTGGCAAATTATTGCCACTTACGAGTTTGAAGCTGATAGATTTGAATCGGATATAGATTTTGCTCAAATCACCTCCCAATCGGAAAGTGTTTTGATAATTTCATTTGAAATTTTTGTTGGTGAACAAGCGTACCTGATGAACTTGTGTTTTGCTACTTTCGCGTTCGATACGCTTCTTTCTAAGCTGAATTCGCAGAATTTTTCCACCATTCGTCCCGTGAAATATGAAGGAACAACAGCGAAAAACATTCTTATCAATCATTTACGAAATACGGACTTGGGCGTGCGTGTAGAGTTTGGCACCGCGTCTATTACAATGCGCGATCTTCTTCAATTGAAAAAAGGAGATGTGGTAATGATGAAAAAGAAAATCGGGGAATCAATTTGTGTCAGTGTCGAAGAAAAAAAATTATTTCACGGTCAGCCCGGCTCTGTGAATGGACATAAGGCAGTTAAAATAACCGGCAGAGTTGAACCGGAAAATTAGAGTTTAAAGGAATATACTAATATGGCAACAGGTCAAGATTATAACGATATGGATCAATCTTTGGAAGAAGGACAGGTATCAGGCGGAACTGCAAATTTTCCTCAGTTTGATGAATCATCGCGCCGAATTCCGGTATCAGATGATAAAATTGAATTTCTCAAAGATTTACATCTTAATATTTTTATTGAACTTGGCAGAACCAAGATGCAGATAAAAGACATTCTTGAATTAGAACGCGGTTACGTGATTGAATTAGATAAACTTGCAAGCGAGCCGGTTGATGTTTTTGTTAATAACAAAAAAATTGCCGAAGGTGAAGTGGTTGTGATTGATAAACATTTTGGTATAAGAATCACTAATCTAATTGACGCGAGTGAACGCCTGAAAGGGTTTTAAATGATTACCGCGTGGGATGTTATTCGGATGGTGCTTTATCTTGGGATGCTGCTGGGCGTTATGTACGGTGCGTTATATTTGATGAAAAGGTTCATATATCGTTCACAAACCCCGGGTACCTCGCCACTTGATTTGAAAGTTATTTCAACTCAAATGATTATGCCAAAAAAGTTTATATCTGCCGTAAAAATTCAAGGGAATATATATATTCTCGGCATAACTGATTTTTCATTTACCGTGCTTGATAAATCAACTGCACCGCCTGAGGCACTGAAAGAGTTAACAGACAATGAGAGTACGGTTCTTGCCAGATTAAAAAAGAGCATTAATCTTCGATGAAAAAAGCGATAATAATCGTTGTAATTTTGCTTGGCGTTCTGTGCCTTTCATCAGAAGGATTTGCCCAATCGACACAAAGCATTGTGCTGCCAAAGGTTGGTATTAACGTTGGCACCTCGGAAAATCCGAATGATGTTGCCGGCAGTCTTCAACTGCTAATATTGCTCACGGTTCTTTCCCTTGCCCCCTCGCTATTCATTATGACCACGAGTTATCTCCGCATTATCGTGGTTTTCAATTTTTTGAAAAATGCACTTGGCACAGGGCAAATGCCCCCGAATCAGCTTCTTGCAGGTATGGCACTGTTCGTGACATTTTTTATTATGACACCAACTTGGACAAAAGTGAACAACGAGGCTCTCAAACCCTATCTGGATAAGAAGATTACATTAGACAGTGCCTACAACACGGGAATTAAACCGGTTCGCGGGTTTATGTTCAAACAAGTGCGTGATGAAGATTTGGAATTATTTATCACTATGGCAAATATGTCGCGCCCCGGCAACAAAGAAGAATTACCGACTCATATATTGATACCCGCTTATATAATAAGTGAGTTACGCGCCGGTTTCATAATCGGATTTTTCCTTTTTATACCGTTCTTGGTGGTTGATATGATTGTATCAAGCATACTTATGTCAATGGGTATGATGATGCTCCCGCCTATGATGGTATCGCTTCCATTTAAAATATTATTATTCGTTCTCGTGGACGGATGGTCTCTCATTATTGGTTCATTAGTAAGGAGTTTCTTAGGATGACAGTTGAATTAGTAACCGGAATACTCACCGATGTATTCTTTACCACGATGATTATATTGCTCCCGATTTTAGGGGCTTCGCTTATTATAGGTATAATAATTTCAATATTTCAGGCGGCAACATCAATTCAGGAAATGACATTGACGTTTGTGCCGAAGATAGTTATTACCAGCATTGTAGTAATTCTTATGATGCCGTTTATCGCGGAAAAACTGATTAGCCTCACAACGCGGCTTTTTAATCAGTTCAGTACCGTGCTAAAATAACGCCCGCTATCGAATGGAACCGTTAATCGGCAAATTCATAGTCGGGTTGATGATATTTATACGCGTAACCGCTCTGCTGTTTTCGGCTCCCCTTTTCAGCAGCACCAGTGTTCCTGCTACAATACGCCTTTTACTTGCTTTAACAATAACATACATAATTTTCTTCACTGTTCCCGCGCAAAATATAGATTATAATTCAGGGTTTGGTGTACTGATGATGATTGGAATGAAAGAAGCTCTTTCCGGATTCATAATGGGCTTTTCGTTAAATTTCGTGTTTTTCGGTATATCATTTGCCGCTATGCTGATGGGTATGGATATGGGGCTGAATATGGCAACTATGCTGGACCCTACAACCGAAATTGAAAACAACGTGCTGGGACAGCTATTTAGTATTGCCGCGATAGTTTTGTTCTTCGCTATTAACGGGCATCATCATATCATTCGGGGGCTGGCGGTGAGCTTTAAAATAATCCCAATCGGACATTTCTCCATTAACGAATCGGTTTTTCAACTGCTTGTTAAGGGTTCGGCAGGTATATTTATCGCGGCGGTTAAAATCGTAGCCCCATTGATGGTGGCATTTTTTCTATTAAATATTGCAACAGGCATTATCTCGAGAATCATTCCGCAAATGCAGGTATTTTTTGTTATTCAGCCAGTGCAGCTTATGCTTGGCTTCGCGCTGCTCGCGGCGGGAATGCCGCTTTTCTTATATATCATCAAGTACTTGCTTGAACAGACCGAGAATAATCTATATAATCTAATTACCGTAATGGGATATTGATAATAATGGCGATTGTTAATGTATAATTTCAGGGTCTCTTGAAAAAGTCAAAAGGTTTATTCACCGTTTCTAAATTAAGTACTCGTTCAGAAATAACATTAACACTTTCTCTTGCTAAGAGGCAAATACCGCGAAGGGTTATATGTTGGAAGATTAAAGGTTATTTCGTTACGATCCCTAAATTCATTAATTTTATGGAAGTATTTGCAGTCCGATTTACTGCAAAGAGATATTACCGGAGTATTCTTAGGAGTGAAATTCCCCTTTGCTTACTTGGCGTGTGAAAAATGATATTAAAGAGAAAAAAGTTATTTGTTAACAAGCCCTTAGTAATAAGAATGTTAGTTAAATTTCATAAATTGTGCAATTAAATCATTATTATTCTTGATAACATTTTTTGATTAAACACATCTCCAAGGTCTTGAATGGCTAATCATTCTCAATCCAACAAAGATCTTCTAAAAGAGTTAGAAGCACTTAAACACGAGAACCAATCTTTGAAAACAGCATTAAATGAATTAGGGGAAATAAACAATGTAGCTGCACCTCGTATATTGGTTCCATCTCAGGATATCACCGAAAACAAATTGGCAGAAAATGCTTTAATCGAAAGCGAAAAACTTTTCAAGGCAATGTTTTCAACACACGCTGCCATAATGCTCTTAATCGAGCAGGCAGGCGGCAAAATCATTGCTGCAAATCATTCCGCGGAAATCTTTTATGGATATCCAGCTGCCAAGCTTTGTCTTATGAATGTATCGGATATAAATATACTCCCGCCCGATCAAATAAACAAAATTATGATGGATGCAAAAAATAGCGTTAATAATTGTTTTGTTGTTCCTCATAGACTTGCAAACGGCCAAATCAGAACAGTCGAAATTTCTTCTTCACCGATTTCAAATAATAAAGACCCGATACTTTTTGCCATAATACACGACATTACTGATCGAAAAATAGCAGAAGTATCATTAATAGTGAACGAACATAAGTATCGCAGTTTATTCGAAAATATGGATGAGGGTTTTGCGCTCCACGAGATAATCATTGATGAACGCGGCTGCCCTGTTGATTTTCGATTTCTTGAAATGAATACTGCCTTTGAACGACATACCGGATTAAGTGCCAAGGAATCCATTGGAAAAACAATCCTTGAAATTTTACCGCGGGCAGATACGCGCCAAATTGAAAACTATGGCAAGGTCGCCTTGACCGGTGAACCGTTACAATTCGAATATTATTCGAAAGCTTTCAAACGGCATTTGCACGTGCGGGCTTTTTGCCCCCAACGGGGGCGGTTCGCGACCATTTTTGAAGATATTTCAGAGCGGAAAAGTATTGACGAAAAGTTGAAAGAGAGTGAAGCTAAATATCGGATGATCTTTGAGAATTGCGATGAGGCAATATTGTTGACTGACCCTGATGGTCCCATTTATTCTGCTAATCCTGCCGCGTGTCGGATTTTTGGCCGGAGCGAAGAAGAATTATGTCAAATTGGGAGAACTGGAATAGTTGATTCGTCAGATCCAAGATTAGCCAAAGCCATCGCGGAAAGGGAAAAAACAGGCAAGTATAGTGGCGAGCTTAACTATCTGCGGAAGGACGGAACTGTGTTCCCGGGGGAATTATCAAGCACGATTTTTTTTGATTCTCACGGTAATAAACGCACCAGTTTGATTATTAGGGATATTTCAGAACGTAAACGGGCAGAAGAAGAACTCCGAAAGTTAAACCTACAGCTCATAAGCATTATGGAAAATACAGGGGATGTTATCGCGATGATGGATACCGAGTACCGATATATTCTTTTTAATTCCGCTGCCCAAAAAGAGTTCAGAAAGATATTCGGTAAGGACCTCAAAAATGGGGACTCTATGCCCCAAGCATTGGCAGACGTTCCCGAGGATCTCGACAATGCTATGAAATACTGGAAACGTGCCCTCGCGGGAGAAGATTTCACTGTTACACAACTGTTTGGCAACACGGAACTTGAACGCGATTGGTATGAACTTCATTTTAGCCCCATCAGGAACAACGAAGGAAAAGTAGTTGCAGCCGTACATATTGTCCGTAATGCCTCCGAACGCAAGCAGATGGAAGAAACCCTTTCTAATGAGCGGAGACTTCTTCGCACGATTATCGACTCAATTCCTGTCGCGGTATTTGTTAAAGATATTGAAGGAAGAAAAGTCATTGCTAATCTCACGGAAGTGCAGTTATCAGGGAAAAATTCAGAAGATGAAATTCTTGGGCAAACAGATTTTGATTTATATCTGGAAAATGAAGCAAAACGATATTATGGAGCCGATCAAACTGTTCTTCAGTCAGGCAAACCGATTTTGAATATTGAAGACAGATTAATCGATAAAGAGGGACAAATTCATTGGATGCTTGGTTCAAAAATTCCATTAAAGAATGCACAGGGGCAAATAACCGGAATCGTGGGATTAAATCACGATATTACAGAGCGCAAGATGGCTGAAGAAGAAGTTAAAAAATCAAATATGGAACTAAAAAAATCCCATTCTGAGAAAGATAAATTCTTCTCCATTATCGCGCACGATTTGAGAAGCCCTTTCACGGGTTTGCTGGGTTTAACCGAACTAATGACATCCGAGAAACAAAAATTGACTTTAGAGGAATACCGCCAATACAGCCAAGCTTTGCGTACATCAGTGATAAACCTATATAAACTGATAGAAAATCTGTTGGAATGGGCTATGCTTCAACAAGGCTCTATTGGTTTTATTCCCGAGGAATTAAATTTATCCGATATATTTTCACAGTGCATTGATTCAATAAACGAAAGAGCGAGGCAAAAAGGAATTTCAGTATTTTGTGAAAGCGGGTCTGTCAAGATAATATACGCGGATGAGAAAATGATTAATACCGTTCTTAGAAATCTCATCTCTAACGCCGTGAAATTCACAGAAAGGGGAGGTAAAGTAACTGTCAAAGCAAAAGATACTGTAGATGGAATGACTGAAATATCGGTATCGGATACAGGCGTGGGGATTCCAGATGACGTGATTGACAAGCTGTTCATTTTAGGTGAACAAATTGGCACAACCGGAACAGACAATGAACCCAGCACAGGTCTGGGATTAATACTTTGCAAGGAATTTGTTGAAAAGCATAATGGCAAAATTTGGGTGGAAAGCAAAAAAGGCACAGGAAGCACGTTCTATTTTACGATACCGAAAATAATATAAGTGTAGATAAATTGCTTGGTGAATCACAAAAATCTCGAAGAATTTATATGGAATTAACAAGACATAAGCTATTATATTTAAGTTTAGTCATTTTTACGCTATTTTTTCCGTTGAACGCGGCTCAAAATAACAATAACAAGCCTGTTAAGAATGTCACCCTTCAACTAAAGTGGAAACACCAGTTCCAGTTCGCGGGATATTATGCTGCAATTGAAAAAGGCTTTTACCGTGACTTGGGTATTCAGGTAAATCTTAATGAAGCAGCTGAAGCACAAAACCCGCTTGATGCAGTCTTCAATGGGAAGGCTGAATTCGGGATATGCGGCTCGGATATTCTCCCGATGCGTGCTGCCGGAAAACCCGCTGTTGTTCTGGCAACCGTGTTCCAGCATTCCCCGCAAATACTTTTAGCCTCAAAACAATCGGGCATCGAGCATATACACGACTTGATAGGCAAGAGAATCGCGATCGCGCCAAATGATGCTGCTATAACCGCTTATATGAATGACGAGGGTGTTTCGCTTGATAAATGCATTGTTTATTCGCATCCTTTCAATGTTACTAAATTGTTTAATGGTGAAGTGGATGCAATTACAGCGTACTCCATTGACGAACCATATATCGTGGATTTGGCGGATTTTCCCTGCACGATTATCGCGCCATCAATGGGAGGTATAGATTTCTACGAGGATGTATTGTTTACCTCGGAAAGGCTGATTGCCGATGACCCTGAATTGGTGGAAAATTTCCGGAAAGCATCGCTGAAAGGCTGGAAGTATGCTATGGATAATCCTGAAGAACTTGTCCAAATAATCTACAATAAGTACAGCCAAAGACACACCAAAGAACATTTGCGGTTTGAAGCGGAACGGCTGCAAAATATTATTATGCAGGATGTAGTGGAACTCGGCTATACGAATCCGGGCAGGTGGCAATCTATATTGGGTATTTATAAAAAGCAGCAGATGATAGAACCATCGTTTTCTACAAAAGGCTTGTTATACTCCGATTATATTAAACCCTCTGCAAATATTCCTTGGAAAGTAATCGCGCTTTTTTCAATAGTAATAATAATTATCGGTTCAGCGGCATATTACTTCTATATTCTTTCAAGAAAACTTAAAACTGCCATAAATAACCAAATCAGTATTCAAACTGAATTGGCGGAGAGCGAGCAGCGATTCCGTGCCGTGACACATTCAGCTAACGAGGCTATTATATCGGCAAACAGCAGCGGCATAATAGTAGATTGGAATAGAGGCGCGGAAAAAATATTTGGTTATACAAAAGAAGAAATTACAGGGAAAACGCTTGCCGGAATCATTCCTGAGCGGTTTGCTAAACATCACGTAATGGCTATGAAGCTGGTAGAACAAGGCAGTACACATCGCGTTATAGGTAAAACAGTTGAAATGTTCGGGTTACATAAAAACGGGAATGAATTTCCTATTGAATTGTCTTTGGCTGAGTGGGAAACCGGTTCGGGGAAATTTTACACGGGAATTATTCGCGATATTACCGATCGGAAAAGTTCCGAAGAAGCCTTGCGTGTAAGCGAAGAACAGCACAGGCTGCTGTTCCAAACCGCGCAGGAAGCAATTGTAGTAGTTCAAGGAAGTAAAGCGAGTTATTTCAATCCTATGACGCTGGAATTATCCGGATATTCTGCCGATGAGATTCTTTCTATGAATTTTACTGACTTTGTATATCCCAATGATAGAGACTTAATAGTTACAAATTACAAAAGGCGTATGGCGGGAGAAAACGTGGAACAAAGATACCGGTTCAGAATGGTTAGAAAAGATCAGTCGATAAGATGGGTTGAATTGAGCGGGGTGAAGCTGAATTGGAAAGGGCAGCCCGCGACCTTGAATTTTTTAAACGACATTACCGAGCAGAAATTGGCAGAGTTTGAGCTTATAAATATCAATGATGAATTGCAGGAATCCAGGAAAATGGTTGAAGAAAATCTGCATCAACAAAATATGCTGGTGGAAGAACTTACAGAAACTAAAGAAAAACTTGAAGAAATTAATTCCGAAAAAGATAAATTTTTCTCAATTATAGCTCACGACTTACAAAGCCCTTTTGTAGGATTTATTGGTTTAACGGAAATTATTGCTGAAGATGCAGGCAGTTTTTCTGCCAAAGAATTGACTGAAATAGGCAGCGATATGCACCGGTCGGCAAGAAACCTGTTCAAGCTGTTAAAAAATTTGCTCGAGTGGGCGCAAATGCAGCAAGGCTCTATGAGTTTTCAGCTAAAAGAATTTTTGCTTTCCGACCTGATAGCAGAAAATATTGAAACGATACACGAGCGAAGCGGGCAAAAAGGTATATCGATAATTAACACGATTACCGAACCTCTACGGGCTTACGCGGACGAAAAAATGGTAAACTCGGTAGTTTTGAATTTGATATCAAACGCGGTTAAATTCACCCGCAGGGATGGGACAATCACTATAAAAGCAGATAAGAATGACAGCAATATGGTTGAAATATCCGTAAGTGATACCGGTGTTGGTATGAAAAAAAACATAGTTGACAAACTATTCAAGATAGGTGAGAATACCGGCTCAAGAGGAACCGATGGTGAATTAAGTACAGGACTGGGTTTATTACTCTGCAAGGAATTTGTGGAGAAACAAGGGGGCAGTATATGGGCTGAAAGTGAAGAAGGGAAAGGAAGCACGTTCAGTTTTACATTGAGAGTAAAATAATTATCATTTTTTCATATAGAGTTTAACCAGCCATTTTTAGCAATTAATTCAATCACACGTATGAGCTATCGAGAACAAAAAAAACTGTTGGAAGAATTGAAGAAATTCATAGGCAAGATGTCATATACTGACAGCGAAGCATTTAAGATATTCATCAAACGCGAAAAAGATGATGAAGATTTTGATACTGTTTCTATGAGCAAACTTCGCGCTATGCACAAACAATATTATAAACCAGGTCCAAAGCCTGACCTTAATTCATTATTTAAATCGTAATGAAGATTTTAGTGCTTGCTCTTTCGGGCATTGGCGATGCGCTGATGTTTACCCCCGCGTTGGAACTGACGAAACAGCATTTCCCGCAGGCTGAAATAGACGCGTTAGTAATGTTTAAAGGTGTTGAGGATATATACAAAAGAATTCCGCGCTTCAACAAAGTGATGTATTTTGATTTTATGAAAGAGGGGGCATTCAATTCATTAAAGTATGTTTTGAAACTTCGCGGCAAATATGACTATTCCGTGAACGCCTATCCCTCAAACCGTAAGGAATATAATATTATACAATTTCTAATTGGAGCAGCCGAACGGGCAGGCATAGAGTATTTACGCGGCAATAAAGCAAATTTTGGTTTCCTGAATACCGTACATCTCAAAGAAAATGATATGCTGCACAATGTTGATGAAAACATTTTGCTGATGAAAAAAATGCTTAAATTCACATCCGATGAAAAGCCCGGATTAATTTTTCCGCTGACAACCAATGATATCAATACGGCAGATACTTATTTGCAGGAGATGGGACTAACAGGCACAGCCCCAATAATCGGATTTCATCCCGGATGCGCGACTCTCAAGAACCACATCAACAGGCGTTGGGAACCGGGAAAATTTGCATCTCTGGCTTCAAAACTTATTGCTCAAACAGGCGCGAAAATACTGCTCTTTGGTGGACCGGAAGAGGAAGAACTCAAACAATTAATTCACTCTGGAGTAAATTCCGCGAATTGTCTGCTTACAAAACAGAGAAATCTTGGAGAATCCGCCGCGCTGATTGCAAAGTGCGATGTTTTTGTTACAAACGATTCCAGCCTTATGCACGCTGCCTCCGCGATGAAACGAAAAGTTGTCGCGATAATTGGTCCCACCAACACTACATACATCCATCCGTGGAAAACCGATTATAAGATAGTTTCACTTCATTTGGAATGTTCCCCTTGTTTCTTCTATTCACCAAAGCCGCTTCTCTGCAAACGCGAAGATGTCCGGTTTAAGTGCATAAAGGAATTGGATGTTGATATGGTTTTTAACGCGGTGCAAGAGTTTTTGTAAAAATAGTTACAAATATTTTGAACAATTACAAGTAATAGTAGAGTAGGTTTCTATACAAATGATCCTCTTTGTAATGCTTCGTCAGGGTTATACCATATTGCATCTACGAATTTTTGAATTTCATAGGTAAACTTTACGATCACTTCCGCGGATATTGGATTATCTCTGTGCTGAGCCTTTACTTCTGATAGTACACTTCGTTTTTCAAATGGCAAGCGTTTAGCTTTACGGAGTAAAAATACATTGTCTATCTCAGTCAAACGTGTGTCTTCTGGCTGCATATCTAAGTATTCAACTAAAGCGTAATATTTTGCTATTGGGCAGCCTTGCTTTAAGCGTGACGCTGTTCCTGCACACTCTTGAAACATTGTCTTGTCATAATTTATTTTACACTCGGCTGCTAAAACAGCAAGATAGAATTTCCCATCTACAGTTTTGTGCCCAGAAAATCCTGACTCAGAAGAAAATTTGTAATAAATTTCTTTACCAATAGTAAAGTCTTGATCTTTGACCTTGATAATTATTTCGGGCTTCTCATTTAAAGTCGTTATGCTTGAAGGTCGAAATGCTAAAGACATAAACGCAGTTTGCGGACCTGTTTTCAGTTCAAATGCAGGCAGATTTCTAAGGATTTGTGGACTAACCAGATGAATTAAAAACTCCTCCATAACACTGTTGTCCAATTTCAATTGGCCTTTTTGTCTTTTCAGAATGTCTGATCCTCTTTCCGCAATTAGTTCTACTTCCAAGTAATCTTTGTATTCGTTTAACAAAAAAGTTAATTCTTGTATTCTTGTTTCTCCAGTGGATGTCAGATTGGCAGATTTACTTATCCATATCTCATAAGCAGCAAGGGCTTCATTTAATAAGTCAACATCGCTTTTTGTTTTTGGATTAGTTATTGCGGCGATAAGTTTTTCTCTATGTGGTGTATTGCTCATTTTTTCATAATGCTGTTAGGATCGAAAATTGGGGATTCAACTATAATTTCACTGTTTAGGATGGCATCGCAAAGGTCTTCATTAATACCGTTCTGAGAGTTCATTAAACAACGTTCTAAATGAGAAATTGCAATAGTTCGTCCATTGGATGAAGTGCCAATATTGTCAGCTTTTGCTGCTATGATTATATCTTCTTTAATATTTATACCGAACTTATTTGTGAATTGTCGCTCTGAAATTTCGATTTGTGAGAACCCATTGGTATTTTCAATTATCTCAATAACTAATTGACCATTGTAGAATGGGATACCCCTAACATTCGATTCTCTACCGACAACTAATATCATCTTTGCATTCGGCTTTAATGTTTTCCAAAATGATCTAATAGCCAATTCCATATCTAAACAATATTGAATTACAGTCTTGAATCTATTCCCTCTGTTTTTACGATTTGAACCAAACTCACTATGCGCTACTTTTAATATATCGAAATGAAATGATTCTATAATTGCTCTATAATTTTGATGATAATTAAATACATTTATATATGGAGGTGATGTCAGAATGAGATCAATACTATTAGGAAGCTTTTCGCCTGAACTTCGAGCATCCATTAGTTGAATATTGATCTTAGCATCAGAGTAGGGTAAATCTAATAAACCATTCTTTACATATTGAAATGATTTGAATATTGATTCGCTAACCGTTAGCTTTTTATCTTTTTCGGATTTGAAAAGAATATTCATAAAGAATATTCTTTCTTGTTTCGATTTGATAAGATGGTTAAAATTTTCTGCAAATACTAATAAATTTTGATACGCCTCTCTATAATCAGGTTTATCAATATAGACATTCTGACCCTTCAGCTTAAGAAGCTGAAGGGTTAATCTGCTTTCGAAATTGTCACAAAATTCAGAGCGTTGCAATCTTGATAAATTGCAAAAAACAAAAAACTTTGACATTGCATAAGCTGAGGGATTTATTTCATATCCATCTGCTTTTAGCCCAAGTCTCGCGCATTCTTGTAAAACTGTGCCGCTACCTGCAAAAGGATCAAATACGTGATAATCGTTCTTCGAAAAAGTTTTTAAGATATACTCCACAAACTCCGGAGTAAACTGTCCACGCCAATTAAAAAGATTTGACCTTTTCTTGGATTTTACGTCTAACTTTTCTTGTTCTAAAATCATATTCCAAATATAAGAATTAATAATGACTTCACTAAAAAATGCCCAAAATAGCTTTTTCTGCAACGATTTTAGCTCAATAACAAAACATTCTTTAATTCATATTGATATTTGATCATAATAGAAGTATTTTGAATTAGTATATTAATAATTGCTTTAGAATGCTTGCTATGGAACAAATTTCAACTAAAATTTATACATTATGAAAAAGAGACAAATATTACACTTACTTTCAATTTTGTTTATCGGAATAGCCTTGGTGTTTTTCCAAGGATGTAAGGAAGATGAAGCACCTCCGCCTGTTCCTGATCAGAATAAGGATAACTTAGTTGAATATACATCGGAGTATAATAACTATCCGGATAGTACCGTTGTTACCCTTACCACAAATATTTATGTTCATTCGGTTTTGACAAAGACGGAGAAACAGTCATACAGTTTACCAAACCTTGGCACAAAGACTGAACGGATTGAATCTGAAAATGAAAACGGGGATGTTGTTGAAAAAGATACTGTTGTAAGAATTCCTTACGCTATTTCTTTCAAGGCTAAGGAAATCAAATGAAGAAAAGCAGTTTCATAAACTTGGTTTTGGTTTCGTCTCTTGCAATTTTTGGCGGCTGCCATAAGGAGAAGAAAGCAGTTCCTGAGAATGGAGAATGGTCAGTCCAGACAGACACGCAAAACAATCAAGAGGTTGGGGGATATAGCTACGGCGGCGGCATTAGCCCGTGGTTAATGTATTATATGATAGCACACGGAAGCAGAAGTTACTATTATAGCGGCTATGACAGACGCGGTAATTATTCATCGAGGACTTATGGTAACGGGAGTGCTTTCAGCATCGGGCGGAACGGCACGCGCGGAAGCGGCTTCGCGTCGCATTCGATAAGCCGCGGCGGATTTGGTTCCCACGGATCGGCGGTCGCGTAATGAAATCAATCATCATTTTCCCCCGCAAAAACTGGCAGGAAGAAGTAGAGAAACTCGGTTTCACTTTTCATACATTAGATACACTCTACTGGGATGAGTCCAAGGCATATCAAATTTCAACAAGTGAGGTTTTGGAAATTGAAAAAGCCACTGCCGAATTGCATTCAATGAGCCTCGAGGCAATACAGCATATTATAGACAATAATCTGTTTTATAAATTCGGTTTGAATGAAGATACCGCGAACTTTATAGTTAAATCTTGGAATGAAGAACATCCGGCGATTTACGGAAGATTTGACTTGGCATTTAACCATCGCGAAAGCGGCTCGCGCCGTTTGAAGATGCTGGAATACAATGCTGATACTCCAACATCTTTATTTGAAGCAGCGGTTATCCAGTGGCACTGGCTAAAGGATTATTGCAATGTAATTGGTGTTGAATACGATCAATTTAATTCACTTCACGAAAAATTGATTGCAAAATTTCGCGATATTGAATCATACTTGCAGGGAGAAAGAATTTTGCATTTTTCCTGCGTGAAAGATTCCATTGAAGACTTGACAACAGTCGAATATTTACGTGACTGTGCAACACAGGCAGGACTTAGTACTAAGCTGTTGTTTGTTGAAGACATCGGGTTTGTTCACGAAAGCGGGGAATTTGTCGATATGGAAGAAGAACTTATAGACAATATATTTAAATTATACCCGTGGGAATGGATGAACGATGAACCATTCAAAGCTGGATTGGATACAAACAACAGCAATTGTCCGTTTTGGATTGAACCCGCGTGGAAACAGCTCATTAGCAATAAAATGTTTTTAACTATTCTGTGGAAATTATTCCCTAATCACCCATTACTGCTGCCAGCGTTTGAAGATGACAGTTATTTTATAGAAAATAATTTGTCATACATTTCTAAACCCGTTTTTGGGCGCGAAGGAAATAATGTTACGATATATCAACGCGATGGTTCATCTTATGATGTTTTTAAAACGGGCGGCAATTATTCAGGGCAGAAATTAATCTATCAGCTATATTTTGAAGTGCCGGAGTTTGACGGGTGTTATCCGATTATTGGTTCGTGGATGGTTGATCAGGAATCCGCGGGAATCGGGATTCGGGAAAACAACAATAGAATCACTGATAATTTTAGCCGGTTTATCCCTCATTTTATTAAGGATTAAGGACTCGTTCAGAAATAACATTAACACTTTCTCACGCGAAGGGTTATATGAGAGCCTCCCATTTCCGAGAGGCTCAAAAAAATATTTTTATTTCATTAGAATTAACTTCTTAGCCGATCTGAACTTTTCTGTTTTAAGTTCATAGAAATAAACACCGGATATCATACCCGCTGCATTCCATTCTATTTGATGGACACCGGCTTCTTTTTGACATTCAAGCAAAACGGCCGTTTTTTGACCTAACTGATTGTAGATAGTCAGCGTCACATTGGCTCTTTCCGGCAAAGCGAAACTAATTGTTGTTGACGGGTTAAACGGATTCGGATAGTTCCGCGACAAATCAAACGCTTTTGGCAATGCTATCGATACTTCGACAGTTTGACTGTACTTATATGAGCCATCGTTATCCACCATCTTCAAACGGTATTGATATTTGCCCGCGTCAAGCCTTGAATCTGTATAGCGATATTCTTTTGGTGAATTGCTGTTACCTGAAGCCTTTATTGAAGCTACTTTCAGCCAATTACTATCGGCACCTGACGTGTTAACCCGCGCGCGTTCAACATCAAACGAATAGGAATTAACTTCAGTTGCTGTTTCCCACTTCAAAGAAACATCGCGTTGTTTTACGGATGCGGTGAATGCTGTTAGTTCAACGGGGAGTGGGTTTCCACCCGTGTTGCCATTTGCCAATACGAATATCGTGTTAGTTAAATCCGTGAACGGAATATTTGAAACTATATTACCAATCTTATAAACGTCTAACGTGCTTGTAACAGTTCCGATTCCGCCTAAATCCGCCCAAGTGCCGCTACCTGCAATTGGACCTCGCGCGATTCTTAACTTGCTGATGTCTTGAACATTATCACTGATGTCGAAATTTAGAGTAACAGCTCCGGCAGTAAATGCAGAACCGACAACCGTTTGCCCTATATTAAAATATCTTACCGTTGAAACATTATCAAGGCCGCTGCCGATAGTATTCGCCGGAGGTGTTGAATTAAACATTTCAGCGGTAAAGGTAGAAGAGGAAGCCGCATTTTGATTAACAGATAAAGTTAGCGGAAGATACTTGGAGCCTTTGCCAATCGGGAAAGTTTTTTCAGCCGGTCCTGCTGTTGCTGCTGTTTGGAAAGCTAATGGTCCGTTAATATAGGAAGTCGCTGAACCCCCGCTCACGGAACCGGCGGAACCTATTGTCAACAGATTAGATGATGTGGTGGTCAATACTCCGTTTGTCAGTGTTAGAATGCCATTAATAGTAGCTGCTCCGCCAAGAGAAGGATTGTTGCCATCGATGGTAATATTCGCGTAATCATTATAGGGGGTAAGTGTTTCATTAGCACCAACACTTCTGCTGATTTGAAATTCATACGCACCTATATCCGGCGTTGAAGTTCTCGTGTTACCTGCAAAATCGGTGGTTATACCCGAAACAGTCACTCCAGCATTTGAAACAATAGGAATTGCAGCCGAAGCTGTGCCGTTGTTAATTTGAAAGAAATTCGCGTCAGAACCGGTAGTACTCGCGAAAGGCGTGTTTTCGGAGATGGATGCCGCATCGCGTGTACTCACTGCCGCCTTATAATTAGCTAATGTTTGATATGAATTTGTTCCGTCATACATAATTAGATTCTTTGTACCGGGTGTACCGGCATAAAACAGGTTGTTGTTTGAATTGGTTGCATAAGTAGTTAATGTCGTGTTATTCCTGCGATAAGCCGATGTAAACCCTGTGGGACCAACTGGTGTTGATATATTTACAAAAATATTATTCTGTAAGTTCAAATTTGATGTTGTGGATGCATACAAAGCAGAGCTTCCAAATAACCCGCTTGAACTTGACGTATTCAGATATACTGTGTTATAATATATATTGTTGGTTGTGCCGGATGTGCCGGAAGCGTAAATACCGGCTATTGGAATGGTGGTGTTTGCCGCCGTTGCACTTAAATCGCCGATCAGGTTATTATATATGTTAATCGAAGTACCTTTAGAAATGTATAAACCATAAACAGCTGCACTTGCATTTGTTGACAACAAACCATATATCTTATTTTTATAAACATTCGCGTTTGTTACAGCACTTTGCTGAATACCATATTCATTAAGACCGCCGCTAAATGTATTAATCACGTTTCCGCTTATGTCCAATGCATTCGGAGTACTTGTTGTAACCGCGTGAATACCTATAATAGTAGCACCTCCTGCAGCAGATAAATTATTGATAATATTATTCCGGTAAATTTTATTACCCGCACCGCTTGCAGTATCAAAAATACCTTTAATTGAGATTGAAGCAGTAGAAGTCGAGGTTAAATTAGTGATAGTGTTAGTGTTTGCCGTAATATTTTTGGGGCTACCCGAAGTAAAAATACCCGTGAAAGGTCCTGTTGCGACTAAATTGTCGATAGAAAGGGAAGTAATGCTATTATTTGATATAGTACAATCTGTTCCGGATCCGATTGCTATTCCACACACTGGTCCGTTTCCTGTTCTTGTAATATTAGAAATAGTATTACTGCTTACCGACAATGTTGCTGCTCCGCCTGATAAAATAGCATAAAATAGACCGGTTGTTGTTGGCATATTAATATTTCGAATTGTATTATAATCCATATTTATTGTATTTGAATTTGCGGTAGTCATATTATAAATACCGTATAAAGTACCCGTTGAGGAGGTTAATGATATATTCGAAATAATATTATTATTGATGTTGCACGCCGTTGCCGCTGTCGGAAGTGCAGATAAATATATTCCTTGGAAAGCACCTACAAAGCTGCTTCCCGTGAGAGTGAATGTGCCCGTCCCTAAACTGCTCGAATAGCCGATGGTGTTTCCGGTGATTTGTATATTATTGCCGTAGTTTGCACTTGCAAAATATATTCCTGTCATTGTACCGGTACCGGTGAAAGTACGGGTTGCAGCTTGGTAAACTTTATTATTGGTTATGTTCCAATCAGTATTACCCGTCAAAGCATATATTGCAGCACAACCGGTGGTTAAGAAGTAATCAAATAAATTGCAATGGTCAATCGTAATGTTACTATTTGCAATTGCAGAACTGGAATTAGTTCCTAAACTAAAAATTAATCTTGATGGTAAGTTGGTTCCCGCAGGTCCGATATTACAATAAGAAATAGTGTTGTTATCATTGCCATTGCCGCCTGTATTAGCTGTCGAGAACCAGATCACCCCGCCATCAGTAGTTAAAGGAACCGTAGTAGAACCTAAAATTGAGCAATTTGTGATTGTATTATTTGTTGCATCTGAAACGAATTTAAGCGTACTGGTTCCGGTAGATACTGAAGTTGAAATATTAGAGATGGTTAACGAATTGCCGCCCGCATTTAATCCATTTATTGTTACATTATCGGCTCCACTCAACATTATCATTGAAGTACCAGCCACTGTTCCTGAAATAGTTCTTGTACCGCTTGGTTGAATAGTGAGACTTGTCCATCCGCCATCTGTTAAAGTAGTCGTTCCATCTTCTATGTTTACGTTACCAGTAATAGTCACGGTAATTGTTTTTCCGGTCTGTGCAACCCCGCCCAATGCAGAAAATACTCCTCCTGATGCAGTTAAAGACGCGTATGTACCATCTGTATTATTTGAACCGCTAACTGTAATTTGTGCCAAAACATCCCCCGCTAACAAAATGACCATCATAGTCATTGCAAACCAAAATATGTATATTTTTCTCATAGTATCTCCATTCATTTATATATTTTTAAAATATCAGCACATTGCAACATTTCAGCCGCGGTTATGATTATTGTAACTACTTCAGCAGGGTAATATTGATCAATGGTGTTCAGAGCGTATAGAAAATCGACATTCAATTATTTTAAGGGTGTCAATAGTTCTGCTATACGTTCTGCTTGTTCAGAATTGTTCATATTGTAAACTTAACTTTTATTTCCAAATTAGACAAGCTATTCTCGAACAAATTCTTTACTTTTGTAAACTATTGAGTAGTTACAAATAAACTAACCTGCGGTGGGCACGCGACAAGATAAAATCGTATATTGGAGAAACGATAATATAGGAATAAGAAGATGGAACAGAATGAATTGCAAAAAAAGCCGGCAAAGCGAGATTGGTTATTTCACAAAGCAGGAATACCGAATGCACTACAAACTATTTCGGGATAACGGGTTATTTGTCGGTTTAGGTGTTTTGGAAGCCGGCTGCAAAACCGTGATTGGACAGCGGTTAAAGCAATCAGGAAGCGTTGGTGAATGACGGGAGCCGAAACCTTAATCGCTTTACGTTGCAGCATTTTTAGCAATCAATGGGATGATTTTTGGGAAACCTCGACCAAATCCTGATTTTCTAACAAAAACTTTTTTGTCGCGCATCCATATTCAGACTAATTTATTGGGATCGTGGAAATTATGATTAAGATGTATATCTGCCTTTTGATATTTAGTTCATTTCCGCTTTTCGCCCAGCAGAGCAAATTATCATTCGAGATTTGCGAGGTGACGCGACTTATTGCAGACTCTCCAAATTTTATTCCGTTGTCAAATTTCAATGATGTTTTTCTTTTGGATACAATATTTGAATATTCATTATCAGCCTGTAAAAATGATACAGGCGAAGCACTTCTTTGCGCGTCGCTATCGGCACTTCCATATAATCAAATTCCGATTCAAACTCCATTTACGGGTATCCGTCTTTTAATTCCGATTTACTCTGCTGAAAAAGAAATATTCGAGCGTAAAAATTCTAAATTGCCTAAGTTTCTATCAATTGATTCTCCGCTTGATAACTATGGCGATAAGGATAAAACAGCGCATTTTTTTGGTGCTGCTTTTTTGGCATATTCTACTAATTCAGTTGAACTATCAGAATATATTGGGTATTTTGTGGAGATAATCGAGTCGATTCTAAAAGTTGACCCCATTGATGAACGGGATGTAAAAATGAATTCATCCGGTGCCGCTTTCGGCAGGCTATCAAGAAAGAATAACAACATCAAACCTTCTGAGGTGCTGATGTTTAGTATGATAATAAATGTTAAAGCAAAAATATGAGTAAGCGAGTTTTAATAATTGACGATGAGATAAATATTTGCGAGAGTATTCAAATGATTCTCGATTATGAGGGATATACTGCCGAGTACGTGACCTCGGGCGAGGAAGGTATCGCGAAGATGCTTTCATCCGATGCTTTTGATGCGCTGCTCGTGGATATTCAACTGCCGGGTATAAACGGGTTTGAAGTTGTTCAATCCGTGCATAAGAAAAGCCCCGCGACAAATATTATAGTTATATCCGCGTATGGCAACATCGAGAACGCGGTGAAAGCAACGAAACTGGGGGCATTTGATTTTCTTGAAAAACCGATTGACCGCGAAAAACTCCTGATTAGCGTTCGTAATGCTTGTTCGCAAGCCGCGTTGATTCGTGAAAACCAAGAGATGAAAAAAGCAATGCTGCCTGAAGGACAAATTATCGGGAAAAGCCTTACAATTAGGAAAATACTTGACTTAATTTCAACAGTGGCACCAACAGACGCGCGTATTTTCATTACAGGGGAGAATGGGACCGGCAAAGAATTGGTCGCGCGTGAAATACATAATCAAAGTCTAAGAGCTAAAAATGCTTTTGTTGATGTTAATTGCGCGGCTATTCCCAATGAATTAATTGAGTCTGAACTTTTTGGGCACGAAAAAGGCTCGTTTACGGGAGCTATGCAGCAGCGTGTAGGGAAATTTGAACTCGCGGATAAAGGTACGCTTTTCCTTGATGAAATTGGCGATATGAGTTTACAGGCGCAGGCGAAAGTTTTGCGCGTTATTGAAGACGGAAAATTAGAGCGTGTCGGCGGAGCAAAAAAAATACCGGTTGATGTAAGACTCCTTTCAGCCACCAATAAAAATTTAATTGAAGAAATCAGCAAGGGAAATTTTAGAGAAGATTTGTTTCATAGATTGAATGTTATTCCCATACACGTGCCGTCATTGCGGGAAAGATTAGACGATCTGGTTGTTTTAGTTGAATATTTTGCTAAAATTGTAGCCTCAAAATACAATCGGAAAACACCGATTTTCCATCCGGCGGCAATATCATTTCTGCAAAAAAGGCAGTGGCACGGCAACATTCGCGAACTCCGGAATATCGTGGAACGCATAATTATTATGACTCCCAAGCAGGAAATAACCGAACGCGATATTTCGCAGATACTTCCGGGTGAAAAAGCGGGGATAGATGATTTAATTCTTGAAAGCAATTCATTTCAGGATTTTAAAGAAAAAGCGGAGCGTGCATACATTATTAAGCAATTGGAACTGAATGACTGGAATATGACAAAAACAGCAGAAGTGCTGGAAATACAAAGAAGTCATTTATATAATAAAACAAAAAAATATGGCATAATGAAGGATACAGGCGATGAGTGACACTATTTTCGGAAAAATAATACGTAAAGAAATACCTGCTCAAATATTATTTGAAAGTGAAGATGTTTTGGCTTTCAAGGATATAAACGCGCAGGCACCCGTACATTTTCTCGTGATTCCAAAGATTGCTATTCCCAAAGTAAGTGATATACAAGGGAGTGAACACGCGGAATTGCTTGGAAAACTATTTGACGCGGCTAATAAAATAGCAGAAGAGATGGGAATTAAAGAAAGCGGCTATCGAGTTGTAATCAATTGCGGGAGTGATGGGGGACAGGAAGTACCGCATCTACACCTGCACGTTTTGGGCGGACGAAAATTGAATTGGCCTCCGGGGTGATTATTAATTGTTAATGGTAAATTGTTAATGTGTCCGGTCTAAAAAGGTATATTTTACGAAAAAATGTTTTGTTTTTGAGCCAAAATACAATCCGAAAAAGCGATTTGAGTGCTTTTTAGACCGGACTCATTGATAATTAACCATTGATAATTAAGAATTAACCGTGGACTCATCTATATTTGTAACGTAATGGTTTATGATGTTATTGTAATCGGCGGCGGTGCTGCAGGTTATTTTTATGCAATTAATCTTGCTGCAAAGAACAGAAATCTGAAAATAGTAATTCTTGAAAAACAGAAAACAGTGCTTTCAAAGGTTCGCGTATCAGGCGGCGGGAGGTGCAATGTTACGCGTCATTGTTTTGCTCCGAATGAATTAGTGAAATTCTATCCACGCGGCGCGAAAGAATTGCTGCCGCTTTTCTATGGATTTAATCCGGCGCATACAATTGAATGGTTTCGCGAACGCGGTGTGGAATTGAAAACTGAACCTGACGGGAGAATGTTCCCCGCGGCAAATACTTCGCGGGCAATAATAGATTGCTTTGTGAAAGAAGCTGTTAAATATAATATCGATGTGATGCTAAATACTGAAGTAAATGATATTGAAGAAGCATCCGGCAGTTGGAAAGTGGCAGCGGAAACAAAAGTCTATCAGGCTGAGAAAATATTTATCGGCAGCGGAAACAGCACGAAAGTTTGGGGAATATTAGAGAAACTCGGGCACTCGATTGTACCTCCGGTGCCGTCATTATTTTCTTTTATGTCAGGTGACAATTTTGTAATCGGGCTTGCCGGGCTTGCTCGCGATGTTTCTATAAATCTTGCAGGAAGTAAACTAACTGAATCGGGCGCATTATTATTCACCCATCAAGGCGTAAGCGGACCGGCTGTTTTGAAACTCTCGTCAAAAGCCGCGCGGCAATTAGCAGCTATGAATTATCAATTTACTATTAATGTAAATTTCTTGATAAATATGAATTTTGACGATACGGTTTCATATTTGAAAAACCTTAAAAATGCCGAGGCTGTGAGGCTTATCCGTTTAACTAAGCCATTTGATATACCTCAACGGCTGTGGGAAAAATTAATGTTATGGAGCGAGATAAATATGGATACAAAATGGAAAGATTGTCCGCAAAAAAAAATAAACCTGCTTAGCTCGGCATTGACTAAGCTGCCGCTTCACATTACAGGTAAAAGCACGAACAAAGAAGAATTTGTAACTTGCGGCGGTGTAGAACGGAAAGAAATTGAATGGAAGCGAATGGAAAGTAAAATTGCAAAAAACATTTTCTTTGGCGGAGAAGTAATTGACGTAGATGCTCTAACCGGAGGGTTTAACTTTCAGGCGGCTTGGACAACTGCTTTCACGGCAGCTGATACCAAAAACCGATAACAAGTTAGATTAAATCAACCGTGTTATTCCGAGTACTCTGAAAGAGTTCAATTTTTACTCCTTTGGAGTATCGCAGGGAGCATTCCATTTACTTTGTATCGGCATACTATTCAACTTGTTGTCGGTTTGGTATTATTTCATCAAAATCATTTTATTTGTTTTCTCAAAATTCCCCGCCTTAATTTTACAATAATAAATGCCGCTTGCAACAGACATTCCTGCATCGTTTTTACCATTCCAAGTTATTGAATAGGTACCGGGGTTTTGTTCATTATTTGCCAACTCGGTTACTCTCTTTCCATTAACATCAAAGACCGCGATTTCTACCTGTGCTGCCCGAGGAAGTGAATACTTTATCGAAGTACTCGGGTTAAACGGGTTGGGATAATTTTGTGTTACCTCGAACTTCTTCGGAATCTTGGTATCAATTTCGGCAATAGCGGTTTGCGAGAATACTGTTGCTCTCATAAATAGAGTATAATCATCAGGGGAACCCAATTTAGACCAGCTTGTACCATTATATTCATACGCTCTGCCATTGCCAGGAGGCGAATCCGCTCCAATTCCTGCATAATTAATCCCATCATAAAGTACGGACACAAAAAAATCATTAGAGATAGTAAGTCCTTCGGTAATATTAAAAGACTGCCAACCTGTTGATACGGGAGTATAAGAATAAGGATATATTAAACTTGAACCGGGGAGACCTGTAGTTGGATTTGATTCAAACATTTCCAAAGTTAAATGACCCGTCCAGCTATTAGCATCTCTCGCTATATAGACAAAAAGATTTTGAATTTTCGTGTTTTGTGTCGGCGGGGTAAATTTAACCGCGAGCCGCCAATTTGCATCTGTTTCATAAACGTAAGCTCCCGGATTTCCATCATCATATATAAGGCTCGTGGTAGAACCGGTGGACGATGTTATTCCCACTTCATCAAATGCGCTGCTAACTGTTTGATATTCTGTTGAAGCCTCGCCGTATAAATCTTTTGCAGAGCTGAGACAAGCGACGCGTAAGTTTGAGAACTGTGAATAATCGGTTAAATATTTAGATAAAGCTCTATACCAAATCTGTCCGGATTTCCAATGACCTATCACGGAAGCTACATTATACCAAGCTTTGTTGGGTATCCCCGAATTTAAATGAACGCCGCCATTATCATCGTTATCAGCCAATACCGCGTATTCACTCATATTCGCGGGCTGCCAAAATTGATTATCTGGAGTGTGTCCATTGTGCGGATCCTGCATATTTCGTAAAGCATCACCGGATTTGCCCGGAGTAAACACATCTTCCCCGATCAGCCAGTTTGTGCTGTCTATCAAACTTCCAAATACATCGGAGACAGATTCATTTATCGCCCCTGATTCATTATGGTAATATAGATTAGCTGTGGATTGAGTAACTCCGTGGGTAATTTCGTGTCCTATGACATCCAAAGCACCGGCAAGGTTGGAAAAGAATACACCATCGCCGTCACCGTAACACATTCCGTTTCCAAACCAAAAAGCATTATTATAATTTTGCATATAATGAACAACATTAAACATACTGCCGCCTAAATTATCAAAACTTTCGCGTTTATAATGAGATTTGTAGAAATCATAAACTATTTTACTAAATGAATGCGCATCAACTGCCGCTTTTAATATGTTATTATCGTTAAAGTTATTATTGCTATTTGGATCGAAAACCGGCATTGTCACTTTTTCAAAACCATAATTTACAGTATCATTTTGAGCATCGAAAGTGGCTATTACACCTTGCAATGAATCAACAGGCGGAACATACATCGGCAGCGATGCATTTACCAGGTAAAATTTTCCTTGCTGCAAATAAGTATTTAAGAGTTTAACATTGCCATTTAATCCAATTCCGGAACCAAGTGCCGGTCCATCATACCGGATGCCATTATCATATTCAATAACTTGACCATTGGTCGCGTCAATATAATATGTCATTTTTGGTAAGTTTTTACTCGGGAGTTTTACCTCGTAAGCCAATAGCAATTGATTATTTTTTCTGAAAATAATTAATTCCGAAGACTCGCTAACCGGATTATAGTTTAATAATTCTTTCTTTGCAATTGAAACAGCAATATCTGCTGAAATAGCAGGGTTCAAGTCAATTATAGGAGTTGGAATATAATTACCGGTAACCGATTCGATGCCTCCTTCTGAATTAAAATGCACGATTAACTCGCTTGGATATATTTTTAGACCCTTGATAGTTTGTTGATATTTACAATGTGTCATTGATAGCTCATCTGTAATACTTGTTTCCAACTTCAATTCCTCTGCCGGCTGGCTAAGTCCGAACAATTCTTTGTTCTCGGTCAAAAACCTGATACCATCATTCGATTTATCTTTGGATTTGGCAAATCCGTTTCGCGTTAATCCGCCTCCCACGTAAGCAGGAGTTGAATTCTCTTTATTCCATTCGGCGGTTATTTTACCGGAAACACTGGATTTTAGAGCGAGCAGCCCTTTAGCCGGATCGTGTTTAAAGTATTCTCGATTAAAACCCTTTACTTTAATTCCGCCGTTTCCCGCGGCTGAATAGCCAAACGCGGCTATTAAAAGCAATAGCAAGAAAAACATTCTCATAACTTATCCTGTTTTTTTAACTGACTAACCATATTGTTTATTTTGGAGTAAAAATCTTTTATCAAAGGAGGAATGTTAGTGTTTGCACCTACTCCTGCCCAAGAGAATGACATTTTCTCGTTGCCTTTTGTCAATCTAATTGACGTGGTCATATTCCCTGATACATCTAATTTTATTTTTACTAAAGATGGGAATATATGATTGATTTCGCTTATCTGATCTTGATTAAGGAATGAATTAAAAATAAGTGATAACAGTTCATAAAATATAGTTACAATTGTGTTATGAATAAAAATGAATATAATTTTGATATTGAAAAGGCCACGATACTTTTCTTTAATAATTTATCTGAAAAAGATAAACGT
>CAIYTF010000156.1 GCA_903929035.1 uncultured Ignavibacteriales bacterium | reverse complement strand
GATAAAAAGCATCGATGTCCCCGAAGGGGGCAAATTCACGCCGCATAGTTAGTTCGCCCCCTTTCGGGGACGTTATTAGTTTGGGCTTACTTTTCCGTGAGTTAGCACTCACGGTTATTCAAATTTAGTCCCTTTGGGACAAATTCAAGAACAGGCTGAGTAGTTACTCCAAATTTAATTTGTATAAAATAAACAGGCGAAAATTAATGAACAATATCCGTTTGTTTTTGTAAATTAAGGGTTAATTAATTAGAAATGTAAGAATGAAAAAACCGGTAGTAGTAATTGTAGGCAGGCCAAATGTTGGGAAATCAACTTTATTTAACCGCTTGACAGGACATAGAGAAGCAATAGTAGATGATGAAAGCGGCGTAACAAGGGACAGAAATTATGGCGAAGTTGAGTGGAATGCCAAATCATTTATATTGATTGATACCGGCGGTTACGTGCCTGAATCTGATGATGTTTTTGAGAAAGCCATCCGCGAACAGGTTAAATTAGGTATCGATGAAGCAGACAGTATTGTTTTCCTCGTGGATGCTAAATCCGGAATTAACCCGTTTGACAGGCAAATTGCTGAAATGGTAAGAAATTCAGGCAAACGAAACTATTTAGTTGTTAATAAAATTGATTCTGACCATCAGGAATTAATGGTAAATGAATTTTACGAGTTAGGACTTGGAGACCCTATTTCCATTTCCGCTGCCGTGGGACGCAGAACAGGGGATTTCCTGGATCATATTACTGCAGATTTTATCGAGGCTGTTGAAGAAGAAGATAAGCGTTTGAAGATTGCTATCGTTGGAAGACCAAATGCAGGAAAATCTTCACTTTCAAATGCATTGCTGGGATTTGAACGCAGTGTTGTAACCGATATTCCCGGCACTACAAGAGATAGTCTTGATTCAGTGCTTAAATACTACGGTGAAGAAATTGTTCTTATAGACACAGCAGGTTTGCGGAAACGCACCAAAGTGAAGGAAAGTATCGAGTTTTTTGCTTCAGTACGCACTCTTAAAGCAGTGCAGCAGAGCGATATAGCGGTTATTATGATTGATGCTCAAGTGGGACTTGAAAAACAAGATCAGAAAATTATTGATGAAGCTGTAAGCCGCAAAAAAGGTATTATTATTGCCGTCAATAAATGGGATTTAGTTGAAAAAGATACTATGACTTCAACTTTATATGAACGAGCCATAAGAGAAAAATTAGGACGAAATAATCATTTTCCCATTATTTTCATATCCGCTCTTACAAAACAAAGAATTTTTAAGCTTATAGAGTTAGCAAAAGAAGTTGAAGCTGCCCGCAAAGTTAAAATTCCAACATCTGAATTAAATGATAAAATTCTTCCGGAGATAGAAAAAACTCCGCCGCCATCTACTCATACCGGAAGAGAGATAAAAATAAAATATATCACTCAAGGAGGCGAGCATTATCCGGTATTTATTTTCTTCTCGAATTATCCTGAGCAAATTCCGGAATCGTACAAACGCTTTTTGGAGAACGCGATTCGAAGGATTTATAATTACGAAGGCGTTGTGCTGACTTTGGTATTTAAAGCAAAATGATTTTTAATTTCTGGTACAAGATATTTTTTTGGCGAGGATTACTGTTCTTTTCCCTTTCTATATCTCTTTCCGCGCAACAACACCCCATTCCCGAGGTTCATAGATTGATTAGTACCGGGCTTAATCAACTTATTAAGCAGGATTTTGAGAATGTTCAAAAAACTTTTACCGAACTTGATAGAAGATTTCCGGATATTCCATTAGGGAAAATATTTCTTGCCGCGAATTTGATTACAAAAGAATATGAATTGAATATGGGCTATAGCGATGCAGTAATTTTCAAATATCTTAATGATGCCGCCGTTCAATCGGACATTCTTCTAAACAACAATGAAAACGATGTCTGGAATAATTACTATAAAGGACTCGCGGAAGGATTCCAAGCATACTATTATGGACTTCACAACAGCTGGGTAAAAGCATTTTCAAGCGGACTTTCTGCAAAAAAGTATTTTAATCGCTGCATAGAAATAGACCCTAAATTCTATGATGCATATATGGCGATAGGTGCCTATAAATACTGGAAAAGCGAGAAGACACGAGATTTTAGCTGGTTATTTAAAGATGAGCGCGAAGAGGGAATAGCTATGCTTCGAATGGCAATTCAAAATCAGACATATCATTCATCCCTCGCGGTTCATAATTTAGTTTGGATTTATATTCACAAAAAAGAATTTGCTGCCGCGTTGAGTGAATTGGAACCAATGTTGAAGCAATATCCAAGCAGCCGGTTTTTCAAGTGGGACCTCGCGAGAATATTGGAAGAAAGCGATCGCGCAGGTGCTATTTTAGTTTATCGCGAAATTCTTGATTCATACAAAAATGACTCGCGAGCCAACAGATGCAATGAAATTACGTTGAACTATCTAATAGCAAAAAACTATTACGCGCTCGGGAACAAGGTAAAAGCAAATGAGTATTTTAAACTAATTCCTCCCAAAAGCAATTTGACAACATTAGAAGTGGAACGCCTTGGAAAAAGACTTGATCGGATAGAAACACTTGGCATCAATATTAATCAATAATACATAACTATTTAGATGGATAAACTTTTTCAATTTCAAACTAAGGCATTGTTAAAGAAATAACCTTTGCAGTCTTCGCGTGAGAAAGTGTTAATGTTATTTCTGAACGAGTTCTAAAGAAACAGTTATTTATAATATGATAAAAACTTATTTTGTAAAATGAAACTTTAGTTTATCTTTTAATGTTAAACTTATAAATCTTATTAAATAAATAACAAAGGAAAATTATGTTACAAATTGGTGAAAATGCCCCCGGCTTTAAATTACATAGCGCGGATGGCGGATTGGTGGAACTTTCTTCATTTAAAGGGAAAAATGTCGTGCTGCTGTTTTTCCCGCTCGCGAACACGGGTGTATGCACGAAAGAACTTTGCAGTTTTCGCGATGGTCTTGCACGGTATAACAGCTTAAACGCTCAAGTACTTGCTGTTAGCGTTGATAGTCCCTTTTCACTGAAACTTTGGAAAGAACAACAGAAATTTAATTTCCCGTTGCTTAGCGATTTCAACAAAGAAACAATAGCAAAATACGATGCTATGTATGAAACATTTGTCCCGGGTGAATTGGACTTTCACGGAGTGGCAAAAAGATCGGCATTTGTCATTGATAAATCCGGCATTTTGCAATATGTTGAAGTGCTTGAAAACGCCGGAGATGAACCCAACTATGAAAAAATCACGGCTGCTTTAGAAAAGCTGCAGTAATTTAATTCATCCTTTTTTGCTGCCCGTTTCGGCTTCGTGTTCAGCGGGCAGGTTTGTATATTTGTCCGCTTGAGCGGAGCCGAAGCGGGTGCGAATCAAATGAAAGAATAATATGATTGAACTTGGTAAGAATGCTCCGGCATTCAAACTTCTTAATCAGGATGGAAAACAGGTTGAGTTAAAAGACTTTGCAGGGCAGCCTGTGATTTTATACTTCTATCCAAAGGATATGACAAGCGGTTGTACTCAAGAAGCTTGTGATTTTAGGGATTCAATTCAGGCATTTAATGCTCTTAAAGCGGTTGTGCTTGGAGTAAGTGCTGACTCTGTTGAGCGTCATAGAAAATTTGCAGATAAATATGAGCTTAATTTTGATTTATTGAGTGATGAATCAAAGGAAATGCTTGAAAATTATGGTGTTTGGAAAGAGAAAAGTATGTACGGAAAAAAATATATGGGTATTGAAAGAACAACTATTATTATAGATTCAGCCGGAAAAATATCGCGCGTATTTTCTAAAGTGAAAGTACCCGGACATATTGCAGCAGTGCAAGAGGCTTTGAAAGAGTTGAAATGATATATGTAAGGCTAAGGACTCATTCAGAAATAACATTATCACTTTCTCACGCCAAGACGCGAAGATCGCGAAGGTTAGATTTTGAAGATGTAAAGGTTATTTCTTTACAAGGGCTAAGGGAAATTTTAAGTACATCGCTGGGGTTATATGTAATCAGCTTGCTTGTTATCTTCCGAATGGAAATATTTATTCGGTAAAAGTATATGAAACAGAAAATAATTATTCCGAATGCAAAGGTTAAGGATATTCTATTACCCGCGACGGAAAAAACCGTCAGGGAACTCCTTAAAAATATTGGCGAAGACCCTGAGCGCGAAGGTTTGAGAGCCACTCCCAAACGGGTTGCAAAATCTTTTGAATTTCTTACATCCGGCTATCACAAAGATATTGAAAAAACGCTTAATGGTGCTATCTTTGAAGAAAAATACGATGAAATGGTAGTTGTTAAAGAAATAGATTTTTACAGTATGTGCGAACACCATCTGCTCCCGTTTTTTGGCAGGATACACGTTGCATATATTCCAAACGGCAAGATAGTCGGGTTAAGTAAAATTCCAAGAATAATAGAAATTTTTTCACGCCGCTTACAAGTGCAAGAGAGAATGACACAGCAGATTGCAGATACTATCGAGAGTTACTTGAAACCCAAAGGTGTCGCGGTAGTATCAGAGGCTTCACATCTTTGTATGATGATGCGCGGTGTGCAAAAGCAAAATTCTTCGGCGGTTGCCAGCGCGATGCACGGTATTTTTAAAAGTGACGCGAGAACGAGAAACGAATTTTTCCACCTTTTAGAATTGAAAAGATGATGCGAATTAGAGCATTTGTACCAGATTGCTCGTATTATAAACTAATTTTGTAACTGTTTAGGTACTCTAACAATTCTCCATTAGGAGATTGAGGTTTGTAGAAAACAGAGTAAACCCGTTATATTGTTTTCCCGTGGGAATATATGTGTTTTCCCCGGCATCAATCCAATGCAGCAACCAAAACATATATTCCCATACGGGAAATCGTGGTCTTGGTTTTACGCGGTTTCTACAAACATAAATTCCCTAACGGGAAACAAAAGATACTTGGTAACTACTTTAGTCTCCTGAAATCAAGAAAATATACGGTACGGATATTATGTCCCAACGGGACTAAATTTGAATAACCGTG
>CAIYTF010000155.1 GCA_903929035.1 uncultured Ignavibacteriales bacterium | reverse complement strand
ACCTTGGCGTCTTCGCGTGAGAATAAATTTAGAACGGTATCACGCGAAGGCGCAAAGCACGCTAAGTAAGGAAAAAGAAAAAAGCCTTATTTATCTTCGCGACCTTGGCGTCTTCGCGTGAGAATAAATTTAGAACGGTATCACGCGAAGGCGCAAAGCACGCAAAGTAAGGAAAAAGAAAAAAGTTTTATTTATCTTTGCGACCTTGGCGTCTTCGCGTGAGAATAAATTTAGAACGGTATCACGCAAAGGCGCAAAGCACGCAAAGAAGAGAGAAAAAGAAAAAAGCCTTATTTTTCTTCGCGACCTTAGCGTCTTCGCGTGAGATTGGCTTTACTTGAATACAAAACTTAATAACTATGACAGTGAATAAGAATATCGAAATATTTTCTGAATCTGAAGAACTTGAGCTTAAATCTTCTACCGGTGAATTGAAAGAGGCAATGATTTCTATATCTGCAATTTTGAACCGTCACCGTCAAGGCAGATTATATTTCGGCATTACCGATAAAGGCAAGGTTATCGGGCAGGATATTTCAAACAATACTATTCGCGAGATTTCCCGAACTATCAGCGAGAAAATAGAGCCGAAGATATATCCCGAAATAGATGAATTGCTTATTGAAACTAAAAACTGTATCCGGGTTTCTTTTTCAGGTTATGATGTTCCTTATTCCGCTGACGGCAGATATTATACGCGAATTGGAGATGAAGACAGGAAACTTTCAGCCGCTGAAGTAACAAAGTATGTTCTTGAAACACGGCTAAAAAATCTCCGGTGGGATACTCAGCCTTTTCCCGATGCTTCCATAAAAGACATCGGCAGTGCCAAGATAAAAACTTTTCTGAAGATTGCCGGATTAAGCGCGCGTACCGCGGCTAATGCTCTGGAAAATTTGAATCTTTCCGTGAAAGGGATTCTTACCAATACTGCCTTATTATTATTCGCCAAGAAGCCGGAGAAATTTTTTCATAACGCTAAATTGCGGTGCGCGGTGTTTGCAGGTAGCAGCACTTCCTTTATTGTTGACCGGCAGGAATTTACCGGTGATGCTTTCTTCCTGATAAAAAAAGCTGAAGAATATATTCTCAAAAATATATACATCGGGATGCGGGTTGAGGGATTGCGCAGAGAAGACATACCTGAAATAAACAGGGAAGCCATACGTGAAGTGGTTATTAATGCATTCTGCCATCGTGATTATTTTGACCCTGACAGTATCACCGTGCTTGTTTTTAAAGACAGAGTAGAGGTGCGTAATCCGGGCATTTTGGCAGGCGGGCTGACTATACAGGATATCAGAACAAAGAAAGTTTCAAAAAGAAGGAATGAGGTTATTTGCGATATATTCCACCGCGCGCAATACATTGAAAAATTCGGCAGAGGCATTTCATTTATTTTGGAACGCGAACCGGATGCGCAATTTGAACAGGTCGGGGATATTTTTATCTCGAGATTTCTTAGGAAAAATGTTGGAGATAATGAAGATGGGTTGGCCGATAACTTGGCCAATGGGTTGGTAGATGGGTTGGTAGATGGGTTGGTAGATAGCCAACAAAAGATATTACAATTGATAGGTTTAAATCCCAAAATATCAAAAAGAGAACTATCTTCCAAACTTCAAATTTCAGAAACTGCAGTCGATAAAAATATTCAAAGACTCAAAGAACGCGGATACCTGAGAAGAATTGGCAACCACAAAGCGGGCTATTGGGAGATTATTAAACGATGATTAATTTATATGAAGTTAATAACGCTCGGATATTGGCGAGAGAAGAATTAAAATGTTTGCAGGCAAAGCAAACAATAATTCTGTTTTTACTGCACTTAAACACTAAAGTAAAAAAAATAAATGGCATATTGCTTGATTTAGCTGTTCCAAACTTATTCGGAGGTTATATGATAAAGTCTGTTGTTTTATTATTGCTCTTGTTAGCTTTTTCGATACTTTCGAGTAACCGGTGAATTCAGCCTCCAATGTATAATCTCCTGCCTGCAAGCCCTTCAATATTTTCGGTCCATCCCACGTTTGTATCGTGTTTCCGGATTGCAGAAGTTTTACACGCGCACCCATCGGCTGAACCAAAAACTGTAAATTGCCCTTTCTTGCTTCAAGAGAATAACTCTTCGTTAAAGTTTTTCCAAGCTCTATCTCTATTACTTCGGTCCAGTCTTTATAACCTGCTTTGCTTATTTCAATTTTATATTTCTCCGGCGCGAGTTTTATAGTGCTTCGGTTACTATAGTCATCCCTATTTATTAGCACTTTTGCATCAGACGGCGCAATGCTTAGCTGAAGTGTTCCGGAATTTTCTTCCAGATTAAACGTGAAACTATTTGCATCGCCTTCCGTCACTTCTATTTCTTTTTGTTCTTCTAAGTATCCGCTTTTTGCGATTTTTAACCGGTATTTACCCGGGAATAGTAATACCGGTCTATTGGTAACGCCTTTCTCGGCTCCGTTTATGATTATTGACGCGCCGTCAGGAATGCTGTTTATTTTTACAATCGCATTGTCTATTTGCGAAAGTGTATAACTGAAATAAATATTCTGCACCGAAACATCTATATTCTCGGTTATTGTTTTATGTCCCTGTTTTTCCAGCCGCAGCTCGTGCCTGCCTGCCGCGACCTGCACTGTTCTGACCGTACCTTTATTATTGCCGTCTATGTAAATGGTTGCTCCTTCCGGCTGTGTAATTATGCTCACCGGTATCAAGTCAAGTTTCTTATCCCCCGTTAATCTCAATTTCCAAGTCTGCCCTATCTCCAACTTAATCCCGTAGTCTTTTAGAATCACCTGCAGCGGCACGTAGCCTGTCAGTAATATCTTTATCTCACGTTCCTTGTGCTGTAAAAACAGGAAATCCCGCCCCTGCTGGTGATTCATTTTCACCAAGCCCAAGTTCGGGCTATATGCCAAGCCGTCCCCCAATCAATTATTAGTCCAGCGGCTACATCGCCGTTCGCGTCTTTAACATCGCGGTCTATCAGCTCTCCGGGCTGCATTTCTCCTTTTCCCACTACGCGAAGCTCGTTCATTTCCTGGGCATAAATCGGCAGGATTATTATACACAAAAGGAAGATTAAAATATGTTTCATATTTCTCTTTGTTTATTATTTTCGTTAATAATTTGTAACTGTCTGAATACTGTCTTGAACTTTGATTTTTGTGATTAAAATGATTATTATGATAGAAACTAATAACCTCACATCCTGCAGCTGAAATCATAATAATCACATAAATCAAAAGAATCAAAGTTCAGACAACTTTCTTATTTATTCTTATTAAAATTTCCAAGCTGAATTAACATATCTTCATTATATTCCTGCGGCTGCCACGAACGGACATATATTTGGGGCAGTGCCGCTTTGAAATCCACGAGGAGGAATAAATATCCCTCGTCGGCATAACCGGTCGAGGCGAAGTTTTGGCGCATCGAAAGTCCAAACAGGTCTTCTTGCCCATCCTTCTTGCTTATGCCCAGCGTGCTGAAACCGAGGAAAATATCTTTTCTTGATGTGAACATATTGGACAAACTCGTTAGATACGCGTCTTTGGTTAATTTTACTTGAGCAAAATTCGGCTGTCCCGCCAACTGGATATAGTTATACATTTCATCTTTCTGTAATTTTCTTGTCGGTAAAGTCCGTCCAACGATAATTACCGCGTCATCGGAAAAAAGAGAAGCAACGGTGGCGGTATCCCTGTCTAAATACGCGGTGCGATATTTTTCGACAAACTTTATCATCGCCTGTTTTTTGTTCCAGTCTTTCATTGTCGGGTTCTTTTCGAGAAAACTCTTGTAGGCGGTTTCGCTGATACCGAAATTTACATCATATAAATTGCCCTCGCTGTCATAGTCGAACACCAAGTATTCGCGCGATTGTTTCTTGAGCGTCTTATAGTCGGCAAGGACTTCCACCTTGCGCATCTCCCAGCCCGTGGCAGTTTTGCTCACGCTGCCTTCCACGGAAAAATTCGTGAATACAATTGAGTTATATTTCATCATATCGCCTATTTTCTTTTTCAGGAATCCATCGCGGGCGAGATGGTTGTTCAGTCCCGTCAAATCTTTGTTTTTCATAAGCTCCAAAAGCGGCAGCGTTGCCTCTGAGATTTTTTGAAGAACAGGGCATTGTTGTTTCCTATCGGATAGCTGCATAGAGAAAGCGGACTTTCCCGGCGCGGAATAAGTGTTTTTTGTATTAGTCCCCGATGGGTTAGCCTTTTCTTCATTAGGAGGTTTATTTCGCCGTATTTCGTTCAGCGAAACCGGTATGATGTTTTTGAAAGAAGGTTTAAGCACTAAATCCCAGAGTTCTCCAACCGACTTTATCTCGTCTTTGGCTTCGGGAAATGAATATTTTATCTGAAATTCCAGTTTATCCAAATCGCTGCTTGATCCGAAAAGTTTAAACACGCCCCTGCCGTCTTTCGCGCACGCATCCACCGTATCTTCCTGATCGATAAAGCAGAATTCAAGATAGGCTGCCGGCTTATTGGCTGCTCCTGTGACGGTAAATTCAATAATCCGCTCGTTTCCTAATTGTTTATCCGAAATGAAATCAAATTTCAGTTCCCTGATAATGCCGGTAATCCTGTCAGGGATAACCGTGATAAGATTCCCCCCCTCGTGTTCGATGGAGTGGTCGGGGAGCGAATTCATCAGCACCAGTGCAAAATAGTAGCGTTTAAGTGCTTCTCCGAAGTTGCCCGCCTCTTTGAATTTTTCCGCGCCGGCATATATATTTCGTACCAGCTCTTTTCGAGCCTCAAATACTTTATCCACCTCTTTTCTCTCTATATACTTGAATACTTTATTCTCGCACGTTTGGCAATTGTCTGTTTTTACATTCTTCAGCGTTGCTATGGAATAGGTTTTGATTACACTTTCGTATGTTTCATTCACATTATTCATCGAAGTTTCAACAATTTTTATCTCACTGCCATTAAGTACCCTGACGGCAATTGATTCTGTCAAACTCGAAAGAGCTCGATCTCCCGAAGAAGCCTCCCCCCAATAATAATCCGGCGAGTTCTTTATCGACTCGCGGTCTAATTTTTGCGGATAGCCGGTAATAACAAGGAATATAAATAACAGTATAACAGATTTCATAATGAACCCGTGGATTTTAAAAGCTTTAAAATACAAAAAATTAAACTTAGGACAATACGCATTGCAATCGGAACAGGCTGCAAACATACATCTTTTAACGGAGTTAGCAATTATCTTGAACTGTGATTCCAAGATATTGTTTGGCAAAATAGCGAAAAGCAGCTAACTTTAGGTGCAGTTTGAGCGAATTTTACTAAAAATATCGGTTTT
>CAIYTF010000154.1 GCA_903929035.1 uncultured Ignavibacteriales bacterium | reverse complement strand
TATTAAATGCTATTAAATTAGTCATAGTAATTAAATAATTTAATAGAAATTAAAATAATGAAATTCAAAATAGACTTCTCTAAACTGTTATACGATAATCGGCTAAGTATATCGGAATTATCAATTTGGATTGGAGTTTCTTATATAAGTACCTATCAAAATGTAAAAAGAGGCATTGTAAGACCTTATTTCTTACGTAAACTCGAAGCCAGCTTTGGCAACCTGTCCAAGTACATAGTTGAGAAAGAGGCGGTGAATTAGGATGTATATCATATCAGTATCAGTTAAAAAAAAGAAAAACAGTGAACATAGAGAATACGACAATCAACAGCGCGGAAGAAAAAATACAAATAGCGACCGAAACACCAGATACGGCGTGGAAAGACGAGTGGTTCGATCTTGACGACATCATTTTGGAGTTTGCGGAGCAAAAATGTCCTCCGGAGAGAATAGTTGAGTGTGATAGCAATTCGGACATTTTATCATAATGAATGGGAAAATTTTGGCACTTAGAGAATTTTCGGTGTATCGCGAGAATGAAATAAGTTCATTCGCCAAGATATATTTGGCTTTGTGGCACATTATACATTCTGATTCGACACCTTTTTGATTGAACGAATACGAGAGATGGGCTTTTTGTTCAGGATTAAGTTTCATAGAACAACTTTCAACTAATTAAGAAAAATGAATAATCAATTTTATAAAGAAAAACAGTGAACATAGAGAATATAGTACCCGATCAAAAGCGCGATTTTAAAACTATGAAGGTCAAGGGCGCGCAGCATAGACGGCTTTTGGCACGTTCGAAAAAAACCGGTTTGAAGTTAGAAGCCGTTACAGAGGAAATCCTTGCTATTGGCCTCAAATATCTTGCAAACTCTAAGTACATAGTTGAGAAAGAGGCGGTGAATTAGGATGTATATCATATCAGTATCAGTTAAAAATAAGATTGTTGGATATTTACATAACGGCGGAGACGGTTATGGAATTACCGGCATAGTTCAACATTCAAAAATGTTTGAGAACCAAATCTTAGCGCGAAAACACGCTAAGATTTGTTCAAAGCAGGCTTTGCCTGAATATTCGCTTAGAGTAAGTAAGTATTCTTAAAAAAAAAGTATAAAGCTCCGCTGCCGTGACCCACATACGGTTACGGTTAAATAAGGACAGATTATAACAAATAATAACAATTTGCCCTATTACAAATATATAGTAATTGAACTTTGAAGACAAATAGAATAAAGTTAGGAAAGGTTTGTAAGTATTATGGAAAATGGAACAAAAAAAATTGAGAGCAAAATTGAACCTGAACAAGATAATAAATGGCATCCGGTAATGGAGGTGCTTAACGCCTGCGAAACGGCTATTCTTAGGTTCGGTAAAGAAAACCGGAACCTGGGTATTAAAAATGTTTACTGGTTTATGGCTGACTTGCTGGGTTTTAAAAGTAAAAATCACCTCTACCAAATATTTGAGGAGAGGGACGAAACTAAGCTCCAGTACAAGCACCTACTCGAAATAGTTAGGATTACCAAAGATAAAGATTTGGTTAGAGCTATTATTAAAGATGCCAAGGAGGCTTATCGTGAGTAGTGATTTAGTTAATTATAATAATATGGAAAACAAACCCGGGGAGTGTTTGGAAAATCAGACTTCGATACGATTGAGTATGCCGGCTACTGCCGCTTCTAAGGCACTGACACGAGCATCAAGAGGTAACGGTGATTCTCCGGCAGGTATTGGTTTCCTAAAATCACTCTCTTTGCCCGTGATTAGGAAGTCAAGAGAGACTTTGCAAATAGATGCGATTAATGAAAGTGTAGCCATATTTGGTTCGGTTAAGCCTCTTTCATACTTAGAGTACGCGTTTTGTGAAATACCTAACTTTTTAGCCAATTCGGTTTGGCTTAAATGTAAGTCTTTCCTAAGAGATTCTAATCTTTCACCGAACATAAGCGATTAGAACCTGTTTATAAATCAGGTAGAATCGCTAAATAATAATAATAGTTAATTATTAAAAGGAAAAAAGTTATGGAAGCAATAATATTTATAGTTATCGCCGCGGTGGTTATCCTCTGGATTAACGCGCGCGACGCCGCTAAAAACGATCAGGATGGTTCGTTATGAGAATTACAATAACCCAAGAAAACGGAAAGTTCTCTCACGTTTTTATGTACGAAAAGGGGAAAATATACGCTTCTAAATTAGTGGAGCAGGATAATTGGTATGTTTTCAGAGTTGCCTTTGCAAAGCTGAAAGCTTACGGACGGCGTTTAGTTAAATGGGAGGTTGGCACCGAGCTGAATATTAGAAAGAGTTTGCGGTTGGCATAACCGCGAAAACGGTAACGAAACATAATACATAAACAGGGAGCGATGAACCATATTAACCTTCGCTCCCAAATTTATTAAAAAGGTATTGACACGATGACGTTAATTAAAGACTGCTCAGGCAAACCTCACTATTACGAGGTTTCTATTGTTGATGGTAAAAAAGAGTACCGGCTGTGCCTTAGTGTAGGTCGTGCCAAGTTTGATATGGTTTTTTCATCCGTGCTCGAAATGAAGAATTATCTCAAGAATATGTATAAAGCGGAGGACGTGAAGTAATGGACGAAATATGGCTCACTATTATAATAGCTGTTTTTGCTGCCCTGCCGGTTATCGCCTTTGTCATCGGGTATAGCAAAGGAAGGGAGTCTGTTTATAAGGAACTTGGTATTTGAAATAAAATCCCCCGGTGGAAAAAAGATAACTCCGGGGGTAGGATGTAAGGATATAAAGGGGAAAGCAAGAATATGGGGTCTTGCTTTGACAAATATACGGCTTTTTTTATAAGCACGCAATAGATTATAGTAATTTTACAAATAAATATTTATATTAGTTAAGGAAAAAAGGAATAAAAATGAATGCTGAAACAGACTTGGGTGTCCTCGTGATGCAGTTTGCCGCGAATTATGGACAGTCCTTAAAGTTACTCATCGCGGATACTATTAGAGAGACACTGCTTAATACCGCTCCCCCGATCGACCCTTTCCCTGCAAAAGAGGATTTGATTACACGGAAAGAAGCCGCTGAACTTCTTCATATATCCTGTACCACGCTCCAACTTTGGACGAAAGAAGGCAAACTGCCTTTCTACCGGATAGGGCGCAAAGTTTTTTACAGGAGAAGTGAGGTACTTATTTCTTTGAAGAAGATTGAACAGATTAAATTAGGAAAGAAGGTTAAATATGTCTGAGCCTAACATATTTTATGAAGCCGGTATCGAGGCTGCTGAAATTGAACCGAAACCTAAGCGCAAGCGCAGGACTAAAGCGGAAATGGGTAAGGCTATCAAAGTGGATAAGTTTGTCGAGGTTATGCCCGCTAAAGTTGATAAGTCGCCTAAAGCTATTGACGGTACTAACGTCACGCGTATGGACACGCGGGACGGCCGGTTCTACGAGGTTGTTGATAATGACGGCGTAATTAAGCATTATCCATCAGTTACTACTGTTCTAAAGGCTTTCCCGAGTGATTATCTCGCGCAATGGCGCGGTAATGTAGGCAACGAGGAGGCTGACCGCGTCTTCAAAGAAGCGGGCGAACGCGGTACTTTTATTCATAAATCTTTCGAGGATTTACTTACCGGTACTGCTTTTCATTATAGAGAAATTCCTGCCGGTCAAAGAGGCTTTGTAATCGATGACCAAACCCTTTTTATTCAACTCTACAGGCTCGCGGAGTTTATGAGGCTTGTCAATCCTATCGTGCTTGCATCTGAACAGATCGTTTACAATCACGAGTACGAGTTCGCGGGTACTATCGATATGCTCCTTGACATCGAGGACGGACAGTATGCTATCAACGGGCGTAATCCGGTTTATCTGCCCAAAGGAGTTTATCTTGTTGATATTAAAACCGCTAACAGTATCCACCAAACACATCATTGGCAGCTTGGCGCGTACGCCCACTGCCTAACCGCTTTTGGCTACATAATTAAAGGTACTATAATCTTACATACCCGCTCGCTTAACAAAGGCGGTATCGAGGGCTTTGGTGCTAAGCTCCGCTCGCAAAACGAGTGGAAAGAGGATTTCTACAACTTCCTCAAGGTTAAGTCGGTTTTTGATATTAATCCTAAAAAACCGCAAATTTTTAATATCCCTATAACTATTCAACTATCTAAAAACTATATGAAGGAGCTATAAAATGGCTTTCGTGGAAATAACAGCATCAGGTATTAACCTGACAAAATACGAAGATAAGACTTTAACAGCTTATTTTCTCGGGTCGAATATTGTAACAACACAGTACGGTGACCAATTAGTTCATACTTTTATGAAAGCGGATAACTCACGTGTACGTGTTTACGGCTTTGGCGCGCTCAATAAAAAACTATCCGAAATTAGCATAGGGGTTTATCTCCGCGTTACTTATATCGGGGTTGGTAAACTTAAAACAGGGAAATATAAAGGTAAAGAGTACCACGATGTTAAAGTGGAGGCTGATTATACTAATATTCTCTCTGATCAAAAGCTCGCTGCGCGTACCGCCGAGCTTGTCAATGATGACCCGGACGAAGTATCTGTCGGTATCGAGGATGAAATTCCCTTTTAATTAATTATTTACGGTCATAGCGGGTAACTTGTTTATTGCCCGCTTATGACCTTTCAATTATAGAAAGATAGCTATGAATAATAAAGAGTTACTCGTGTCCGCGGAGAAGGAAAAGATAGCGTTGATTTACCGCGCTAAGGAAATTGAAGCTATGGCTAAGGCTATTAAATGTTTGGAGATGTTCTCGGAGCCTGATTACGCGAAGATGAGATTAGGCGGCTTCCGCATATCAATTGATAGACAAGAACAACGAATCGGTACAGGGATGGACGTGCCCGATGCAGATATTCGACTGGTTGATAAGAATAATGAATTGACTAAACTTATTGTTGATTTCTTGGTCAAGCGCGAAACTGAACTTAAAGAGGAAATTACCTCGCTTATGGGGAAATAATTGAATTTATTACATATCGCGGCTGGTTATGCAGAGGCAGGTCTGTCAATTATCGCGGTTGATACTCATACAAAAAAACCTTTCGCGAGCTGGAAATCTTACCAGGAGCATATCGCTACACCCGCTGAACTTTCACGGATGTTCGCGGGACGCAACGGTACTACCGGCTTTGCCGTTATTTGCGGCAGAGTATCTAATAACCTTGAATGCCTTGATTTTGACAATAAAGACGGTGATGTTGACGCGCGTTTTAATAATTTTATTTCTGACCCGCGCGTTAAAGCTATTATCGAGAAATATTCTCTCCCTTACGAGAAAAGTCCTTCCGGCGGTTATCACTTGTTTCTCAGGTGCATTGCCATTGCCGGTAATCTTAAACTTGCCAAAATAGGCAATGAAACTGTTGTTGAAACTCGCGGCGAGGGCGGTTATGTTATCGTTTCTCCGTCTCACGGTTATAGCTTGCTATCCGGTGATTTGACAAGTATCGCGGTTATCGAGGAGACGGAAAGATTTATATTAATGGATTTTTGCAGGGGTATTGACAGTGTACCGGCTGAACTCAACGTCCGTCCGGTTATCGAGCCGGCTGTTGTTGTCAGCACGGATAATTGGACAGAGGTCAAGTGCCCGCGCGGGGGCAGGCCCGGTGACGAGTTCGCTAATGACCCGAAGGCGCTTGACATCGTCAGGACCGAACTATTGAAAGCCGGTTGGACGCAGGGTAAATCAAGAGGCATTTACGAGGATTGGACACGGCCGGGGAAAACGGATAAGTCAGTATCTGCTACCATCGTTAATGGTAAAGGATTGCAAGTTTTTAGCACTAACGCCGCTCCTTTCGATGGGGATAAAGGGTACAGCCTGTTCCATTGTTATACTTTGCTTGCGCATAGCGGTAATTTTAAGAATGCTGCCGCCGGCTTGCGTGAGCTTGGCTATGGCAAGCTTGAACGCGAAACTTGGACTGTTGAATCTGTTTCCGAAAAAGGGCATATCGAAAAAGAACTCTTTTTTGTTTCGATGATTAAAGATAAACTCGGCAATTCTAAAACATCTATCGATTATACCGCTTATATCCGCTTCCTGCATATTAGAGGCTTCCGCAAGTTTATTGTAGGCAGCGAGTTTATTATTGTCCGCGTTGATAGAAATTTAGTCGATATTATGCAGCTTCACGATATTGCTGATATTATTAATCAATATGTAACGGATAATATTAAAAGTGAAGAACTCCTTTCCGTTATCATCGGTTTGGAGACAAGGCTTCTATCTATGACTAAACTTGCTTTTTTAGAAACGCTGCCTGATGATTTCTTAAAGGACGATGCTCATACAGGGTGGCTTTTCTTCAGGAATATCGCCGTCCGCGTGACCAAAATCGGGGCTGCTTATATCGAGTATGCCAAAATTCCTAAACCGATTTGGAAATCCGCGCTCCTTGACCGTGACCTGCCTGATTTTATCACGAATGAATCGGGGAATATAGAAAAACTAGAGGATGACGTGCAGGGTGAGTTCCGAACTTTTATCCTGAATACTGTAAACGGTAATGATGCACGCTTCAATAAGGTGTGCAGCGTGATCGGCTATATGCTCCACAGGCACAAGACTATGAGTAATGCCAAAGCAATGATATTATGCGATGAGAAGATTCCTGATTTAGATGATGATGCTAACGGCGGTACAGGTAAATCTTTAATTGCTAAATATTTACAGGCTTACCGCAACGGTATTAAAATAGGAAGCAAAGGCGTTGATTTTCGCGACCGCTTTATGTGGCAGGATATTGGTTTGGACACGGATTTTGTCCTGTTCGATGATATTGGTCAAAACTTCCCTTTAACGCTAATATTCGACAAGATTACCGGCGATATGAGAATTGAGCGCAAGAATCAAGCCGCTTTTACTATAAAATTTGCCGATGCGCCTAAGTTCATACTCACTACCAATCACACTGTAAAGGGCACAGGCGCGAGCTACGAGCGTAGAAAGTATGAAGTGGAGTTATCTCCCTACTATAACGAGGAACGCTCTCCACGAAGCGAATTCGGGCACGATATGTTTACCGAGTGGAGTAACATTGAACAGGTTAGGGCTGATTGGTTCGCTATGTGGTGCCTGCGGATTTATATTGCTTCAGGGTTGGTAAAAGTTGATGCCAATATAGGCTCCCCGCGTATCCGGCAGGCTATTTCCGAGACTTCCCGCGAGTTCTTCGAGTTTATGATGGATAAGATCGAGGACGGTACACTGAAATCGGGGACGGAGTTCAACAGGAAAGACTTGTTTGATTCTTTCAACGAGGACAACGAAGGAGCCGAGGATAGTAAAGGGATGATGGTCAGGTCTGTTACTTTCGGAAAGTGGATAAATAAATTCGGTTCATCATTAAAATTAAAGATTAAAAACAGAAAGAGTGGTAAAGATAGATACACTTCTTACTGGGGTGAACTTAACGTTATTTTAACTCAATACCGCGAATTAACGGGGGCTAAATAATATGCACGTTCGCGAGGTATTCGCTCAATTTACGCGGAATCTACAAAACCCTATTATATATAGAGTTAAGTGCCAATTTGGACAGTTGGTATGCAAAAACAAGCAGAATCTACAAAACCCTATTATATATAGAGTTAAGTGCCAATTTGGACAGTTGATACCCCTTTTTGGACAGTTGTTTTTTCATTTGGACAGTTGTTTTTCGATTAATCAACTCATTATAATTCAATTAGTTAAGTGCCAATTTGGACAGTTGGACAGTTTTTTTACATATATAGGTTTAGGGGAAAGTAATATAAATATAAGGGGGAGAGAGAGTATGGGGATATATATATACTGTATACGTGGGGGGTGTATGCACTCGGTTTTACTGTCCAACTGTCCAAAAAAAGGTAGAAAAGCTATATATAATAATATGTTACATCGTTCAAAAAAGCCCTTTTTCATCTGTCCACCATCTGTCCATTTTTTCCCCTGTGGCTATAACGCTATATATAATAATATGTTACGATTTCTAAGAAAAGGACACTTCATCTGTCCACAACTGTCCACATTTGCTCCAATTATCACATTATTCAAAAATTGTATTAATATGAGACGTCATTTCTCAATAAGAGACAACAAATGGGCATACTGAGAGACTACCAAGAGCAGATTGCCCGACAGGCTGCCAAGCTTTTGAAAGAAAAAGGGATGTGTTACCTCGCGATGGAGGTCAGGACAGGTAAGACGCTAACGGCACTTACTGCCGCCTATCTTGTTAAAGCGGAGAATGTCCTGTTCGTTACAAAGCTGATGGCGATCAGCTCAATTGAAAAGGATTTCGAGATGATCAAGAAGCCTTTCAAGATGACGGTCATAAATTATGAAAGCCTGCACAAGGTAAAAAAACAAACTTTTGATCTCGTTATCGCGGACGAAGCGCATAGTTTGGGAGCATTCCCGAAGCCGAGCAAACGCGCGGCTATTTTGTGGATGAAAACCGGAGCGGCAAGAGTAATATTCTTATCCGGTACACCGACACCTGAGAGTTATTCACAGCTCTTTCACCAGTTCAGTATATCGGGAGTCTATTCCCCTTGGAGTGAATACAGGAACTTTTACGAGTGGGCAAAGGATTACGTGTATGTAACGGAACGGATAATAAACGGATGGCTTGTTAAAAATTATAGTAAAGTGAAGATGCACAAGATTGAACCGGATATTAAACCGTACTTAATATCATTCACGCAATCGCAAGCGGGCTTTAACCAAGAAGTAATTGAGTTTGTACGATACGTTCAAATGAAGCCTGAAACTTATAACAAGATAAAAACCTTGTTAAGCGACCAAATACTGCTAATAGGCAATGAAGAAGTTGTTATCGATACAGCCGCGAAGAAGATGAGCAAAGTGCACCAGCTTTTTAGCGGTACGGTAAAAACGGAAACCGGTAAACAAATAATACTTGATGATTCAAAAGCGGTATTTATAAAGAATAATTATAAAGGACGCAAGATTGGTATTTATTATAATTTTATAGCTGAGGGCGATTTACTAAAAGCAACCTTTAAGGATTGGACAAATAGCCCGCGAATATTTAATGCTAATACTGATACAGTGTTTATATCACAAATACAGTCAGGCAGTATGGGCGTAAACCTATCAACAGCGGATATTATAATATTCTACAACATATCGCATAGCTCGTTACTCTATTGGCAGGCAAGGGCACGGATGCAGGATAAGAACAGAACGACTGAAGCTGCCGCGCATTGGATATTTGCAAAAGGCGGTATTGAAGACAAAATATATAAAGCAGTTCAAGATAAGAAAGATTACACGACATATTATTTCAGAAAGGATTACGAAAGTGTTAGAATCGAAGTTGCAGGCAAAATGCCTGAAGTACCTAAAGCAGGAATACCCGAACATATACGCGGAGAAGCTCGTGCTTGGCAGCAGATCGGGATTACCGGATTTAAGAATGAGCATAGACGGCTCGTTCGTTGCAGTAGAGTTCAAGAGAGAAGGAGCTAAAGCAACATTATTGCAGGAAAAAAATTTACAACAGATAATAAAATCAGGCGGCATAGCCAGCGTTATAGATAATTATGAATCATTTAAAGAAATGATTTTAGAACTAGTAAAAAAATCTAAAAGAAGGTAAAAACTAAAATGACAACGATAGCAATTGAAAAAGCAAGATACGGGACGAAGAGTTCTATGAGTGAATTAGCATATACATTCAAAGAAGTTAAGCTAATGCCGGCAGATCACGATTTTGAAAGAGTACAACTAGGCGACCACGCTCACTCATTTACGCACGGTGAAGTTCAATGTGTGCATATACAAAAAGATGATATTGATAACTTAGGCGGGATTATATGGAGGGCAAGAGGCGGTAATGAATTTTACTCTGACTTTGAGGGCAATAGCCCTGACTTATTAAAGGAGATTAACGTTTATTGGGTTGAGCCTTTGATAGTGCAGGAGGTGAGAAGATGAACGCGGACGAATTATATAATTTGCAGGATGATGAAGAAAACTATGTCCTTGACCAAGATAATATTCCTGAATTAATGGAACAGTATTATAAGCACAGAATCAAGACGGACAAATGCGAATGGCAGGAGATCAGAGGTAACTCGATTAATTATAGACCGGGCTGTCCTGAATTTATAGCACAGAAAAACTCCGGCTATTCGATAATAAACAAATGGGGATACTTCGTGTATTGCCCATTTTGCGGGAAGAAAATATGGATTATCGGATACAATATTGCCAAAGATGCTGCCAACTCCGAGAGCGAACGAGAGTACAGAATCAATGAAAACGATATTAGCGAGAAGGGAGCGGACAGGTCAAGGGATGCTGAATTTACAGGCGATGGTGGGTTTACTGCCAACTCCGAAAGCGAGGGATTGGATTGGATGTACGAATCTAAACAATACCAGACATTCGGACGCGGTCCCGGATATAACGCAGAAAGTTGGATTGAAGCTGCAACCCGACTTTGTGGAGTGGATGATGCACATACCGGAAGGTTGGACGGACTTACGCACGCAAAACACAGGAACAACAGAATAAAATCACTTGGCAATACCATAATGTGGGAAATTGCTTATAGTATTTTTAATTCAATTAAACAAGAGAACATTTACACGGAAAAGTGTATTAAATAACTCCCTATAAAGGGAAACAAATAACAAAGCAGAAAGAAAGGTCTGCAATTTGAGTGGTTAGGAAAAAATAATTCATACGTATTGCCTCCTCGTGGTTGGGGAGGCAATTATTAAAAAAGAAAGAATAAATGATATTAATAAACCCATCAGTAGCATTTGAACCGTTTAATTCGGAACAAATATACAAGAAGTTAGAAAAACACGCTCGTACTTGTTACAAATCAGAGGAATATATAACCGGTGATAGTTACAGGGAAATTATCAATTTGATAATGAAGAAAGGACATTTATCGGTGCTTGAGCACGTCTCTCTATCAGCTAAGATAATAACTGACAGAGGAGTAATGGCTGAATTAACAAGGCACAGAGCAGGCGTAGTTTTTAGTATTGAAAGTACAAGATATGCTAATTATACTAAAGATAAATTTGGAAATCAACTAACATTTGTAATCCCCCATAATATAGAGATTAAAGAAGGACATTATGTTAATACAATGTCCATTATGTATTGTAAAATAGAAGATAGAGTATTTTTTGAAACTTTAATTGAAATAGAACAAACCTATATTGAATTAATTAATTACAGAAATTGGAAACCTGAACAAGCACGTGCAATATTGCCTAACTGCCTTAAAACAGAAATATCTATGACGGCTAATTTAAGGGAATGGATTCATATACTTGATTTGAGAACATCAAAGGCGGCACATCCTGATATGCAGATAATTGCTAATATGTGCAAAGATTACTTAAAAGAGAATTTACCATTAATATTTGATAGGAATAAAGAATGACAAACATAGATGAAATAAAAGAGAAAAAACCGGAAAATAAATATTTTAATCCGTTTATAGATAACAATTGGTTTGCTATTTGTGATACAGAACATCACAGTAGTCATAACGTAAAACTTTTTGAGAAAAGACAAAAGAATATTGAAAAAAAAATAAAAAAACGCTCGGGCGATAATCAAACGGGAAACTCTTTATACGGGATTACATTATAATGGCAAAAAAAGGAACACCTAAAAACCCTCAAACAGTTGAACAGATAGAGGCCTTTGAAACTTATTATAGGATGGGCGAAAAAAGGTCAATAAGAGAACTTTCAAATATTACTAAAAGGAAGCCAAAGACACTGCAAAATTGGATGACGAAGTTCAAGTGGAGCGAGGTTATTCAAGAACGGATTAATAATATATCTGAAATTATGGCTGAGAAGACAGACGCTGATATTGTAGCTCAGCGTATGGAATACAGAGTGGTAGTGCGTGATTATCTATCGTTTATCAAAAAAGCGGTAAATACCGTAATTGAAATTGATAAGAAAACAGGAGTGATGATTCTAAAAATACAGCCTGAGAATATAAGAGACGTAACTGCTTTGCTGAAAGCAGCAGAAACTCTGATCCGCCTTGATATGGAACTCTTAGGTGGTGAGGTCAAGAAAGAGGACGAAGGAGTTAAGATTACTTTTGTTCAGTACGCGCCGCAGGGCGACAGCACGGCGGCAATAAAGGAAATAGGTTTAGACAGCAAATTTGAAGAAGCAGAGGACGTGACGTTTACCGGTGGAAATTAATCTAAAGAACGAGATTAACCCTGTATATTTCCAGCTGCTGAGTAATATCAACAGGTATGAAGTTCTCTACGGCGGCGGCGGGAGCGGGAAAAGTTATTTCACGGCTCAAAAGCAGCTTATACGAATTATAACAGAGAAGGGACATAAAATATTAGTCGTCAGGAAGATAGCGCGTACCATCAGGGGAAGTTGTTACGCGCTGCTCCGCGATGTTATTTTGTCGTGGGGAATATATCACAAGTTTGAATTTAACAAGACGGAAATGTCGATTAAATTCAAAGCAAATGGCAACGAGATTGTAACAGCGGGTATGGATGATCCGGAGAAGATTAAATCCATACACGGTATTACATCTATTTGGGTTGAAGAAGCAACAGAACTTCGTAAAGAGGATTTTATGCAGCTTGATATACGATTAAGAGGACAGACAAAGCATCATAAACAAATTATGCTAACCTTTAATCCTGTAAGCAGTCAAAACTGGTTATACAAGCACTTCTTCTCCAACCCGAGCACTGATATAAAAAATAAGTCAACTGTTCTAAAGACAACATATAAAGATAATATGAAACTTGATGCTGAATACGCGGGCGTGCTCGAAAGCTTGGCTGAACAGGACGAGAATTATTACAACGTGTATGCTTTAGGACTTTGGGGCCAGTTGGCAGAGTTAATATATAAGCCGTTCCCGATAATAAATAATTATCCGAAGTTTTTTACCGACACGTTTTATGGACTTGATTTCGGTTTTGTTAATCCGACAGCTTTAATAAGAATTGACAGGCGGGAGAATGAGTTTTATTTGACAGAATCGTTATATCAAACAAGGCTGACCAACACGGAACTAATACAGAAACTAAAAGACTTGGAAATATCGAAGAACCATCCAATTTATGCTGATGCAGCGGAGCCGCAGAGAATACAGGAAATACATAACGCGGGATTTATGGTATTACCGGCAGATAAGAGCGTTAAGGATGGTATTGATCACGTGAAACGTCAGAAAATATATAGTAATCCAAATAATACGAACATAAACAACGAGGTCTTAGGCTATGCTTACAGGAAAGACAAGGATGGCAACATACTTGAAGAACCGATTAAATTTAAAGATCATACAATGGACGCGATTCGCTACGGGATACATACACATTTGAAATACGTGACGGAATTCGCTGAACAAAACCCCGATAATATGGATTTTGATAATCTTATAAAACTAAGTGACGCTTTTATGGAATTAAAATATCGCTTTCTAAAAGAGGAAGCGTCAGAAAATGAAATAGACGAGAAGATTATAAAGGAATTACAGTTATCAAAGGCAAATTACGACAAACTAAAAAAGTATATTAAGAAGACGTACGAATACTAATTTAGGCAGGAAAACCTCAAAACTTTGCAAATAGTCTGCACTATTTTTAGCGGTTAAAATTAACTATTTATATTATATGTAGTTACAAGGCTAAAAAAATAAAAATGTACACCCGGAAGGAGTCGAACCCTCAACCTTTTGATCCGTAGTCAAACGCTCTATCCAATTGAGCTACGGGTGCATAATTACTTAGAAAACAAATATAAGGATTTTATCATTTTATTTCAACTAAATACTATATTTTTTTCAGCCGATTTTTTTTCGTTGGATTGCTATCGCATCAATCGAATCCCTGTTTCAATTTCAAAAGAAATTCTCGCGAAAACTTCATCAAAAGGACCCATCCCGTTTATCTTTATAACTTCGTGCAATTGATTATATTTTGTAATAACAGGAACAGTTTTTGTTTCGTGTTCTTGCAGCCTCTTCACTATTTTTGAGGTGCTGTTGTCATAAGGCATACAATTCTCGGTTTTGCTCCGTTCATCTAATCGTGAAATTAATTCTAAAGGAGGAACTTCAATTTCAATAATTTTGGAAATGGAGGCACCGTGTTTTTTAAGCAAACCATCAAGTATATAAGATTGAACCAAAGTTCGCGGGAACCCCTTAAAGATAAATCCTTTTACATCTTTGGAGTTAATAAGTTTCTTTTCAATTAATTGAACAACTATCTCATCCGGCACTAACTGCCCGTTTTCATAAAGTACCCTGATTTTGTTGCCGATAGGAGTGCCTTGGGCAATCTCTTTATCCAACATAGGACCCGTGGCAACGTATTCAAGTTCAAATTTCTTTGCTAAGGATTTGCCTTGAGATCCGCGTCCTGAACCCGGATACCCAAATAACACAATATTGAATAGTTTGTTGCGTAACTGATGCTTAATGATTTTTGTAATTTCAAAGTTAACATTTTCTATTGTATCCAGACCATTTACTTCAAAAAACATACCGCGTTCTTTATAAAACTCGAGCACGGGTAGTGTCTTTTCATTATATTCTTTCAGCCGATTTCTTATAACGGTTTCATTATCATCCAAACGACCGGAAGTTTCGCCGCGTTTTAATAGCCTCGAAACGGATTCTTCTTCGGGCACATTGAGGCTTATCAGACAGGTGAGAGATGTATTGAGTTTTATCATCAGTCCTTCGAGAATGTAGGCTTGAATATAAGTACGCGGGAATCCGTCAAACAGGAACCCGTTTGCATCCGGATTTTCAGTAATTGTTTTTTCCATAATCTGCACGATTATTTCATCGGAAACCAGGCCGCCGGAAGCAATGATGCTCTGCGCTTCTAAACCAAGTTTAGATTTATCGGCAAGCTCTTTTCTCAGCAAACCGCCGGTTGATATATAATATAGATTATATTTCTTGATAAGGAACTCTGATTGAGTTCCTTTGCCGGCGCCGGGGGGACCAAATAAAGCAATGTTTAACATACAATTCCTATTAGTATTTTTACCAATAAAGTAAATTTTTAGATTAAATGGTTAATCTTGATTTTTTTGAACTTCTTGCCCATTCCAAGTGAGATAGCTGTTGGGTTCTTTATGATTAACTCGCCTTTTTGAAGTCCGGAAATGGCGGATTTAATTTCTTGAAATTCTGCACCGGATACTCCAAACAAGTCTTTGATTACTCCGTCATTCATTGACTGTTGTTTCATTATTAACGGGTATTGAGCGTTGGCATAAAAATCAAAGTATTCACTCTTGTAGCTGTCCATATTTTGAGTGGCAAGTATAATGCTTAATCCTTTGTTTCTGCCTACTGCAATCAAGTCTCGGAGCGGCTTGTTGTCGAATCCAAGCATATAATGAGCCTCGTCTATGATCGTGAAGTGACGGAGTTCCGCGCATTCCTCATCAACTAATTGTTTTGGCAAGTTTTCATATATCGTGTTTAGTTTTGACACGATGAAGTAAACAATCGCTTTCGCGATTGGACCATCTTTAGGAAAAGCATCCATTTTCACGATAAAGCTGCTCTTGATTAAATCGACTTTGTCTTCTGCTATGAATAGGTTAGCCCGAATTAATTGCTTGAGTACAGATTTTACACTGTCGTCTTTGAATTTGTCTCTTTCCAATTGCAAAAAAGTGTATTCTTGCAGAATAAGGTCGAATGTTATAGGCTTGTTGAGGCTGCGTTTATATGCGCCGATAATTGCTTCCGATAGTTTATTGTTCATATTCGCGCTAATGCTCGCCCTGTCAATAGCACATAATGCAATTGCCAATTCCGTTGAGTATAGATTGATTTCGTTCTGTGTTTTACCTGTAAAATCTTTGAAAGGGGTAAACGGAAGCGGCTGCTTAATTGGGTCAAATATCGCGCCGCGATCAACTTCAAAGTACGCGAGCCATGCATTATTGGAAATGTCGGAAAATTCACCTTTGTAATCGAATAAAAGGAAGTTTACCGGATAAGCACTTTCTATCGATAATACTCTAATTTCATTAAGCAATACGGCAATGAGATTCGATTTCCCCGAACCTGTGGCACCCGCGATAAGTATCTGGGTATTTGAAATGTCTTTTCGATTCAGATTAATAGCAGCCAGAATATCGTCTTCATAACTGCCGATATTTAATTCAAGCATCGGAATTGTTCCGGAATATTTTCCATACCCGATGTTCGGCGCATTCATCAACCAATCATCCAACACGGAGTCTTTCATTAGGAGTTCATTCCCTCTTAAGATTTCCGCGTTAACCACCTTGCTTTTCAAAGAATTATTCTGCCAATCAATCGGTAAATGCCGATAGCGAAGATTAATCAGAGCAAAAAAGAAGGCACTTAAATTATGGAGCGTGAATAACATTTCAGAGATACGTGATGGACTTAAATGTATTTGCTCGATTTCTTCCATAGTCCTTTTATGTTCGGTCGATAAGCCCGCCAGCAAACAGATACGCGTCACTTTATTATTGCCTAAAAGAATCGGAGTATTATTTTCACTGTATTGCTTCAGATTTATTTTTTGTTCGATTCTTTGTTTTAGTTCGCCAAGAATTTCATTTAGATCATTGGATTGTTTGATGTGCTGGATATTATTAATACTCATATTTTACTCTCCTAAATGTTTGCCGAAATAACCGGAAACTATTTCAGTTAATTGTTTTTCTCTATCCCTTTTTAAGGTGTAACATTTCGAAATGTTCGTGCCGATTTTATCAAAATCCTTATCAACTCTAATTTCACTATCGGAACTAAGCAAAAGAGTTTGATGGGACAACTCCGGAAAATAGTTTTCTAACACGCTTGCTCTGCTTGCTTCATCAAGAACGCCCATAACTGTATCAATCATCACGGGAGGATCATAATCTCCAAATTCGTGCAGTGCTTTTAGCAGCACCTGCACCACGATTTGTTTGGACGCGGTGTTTAACTGGTTCAAATAAATTTCATTACCTGCAGTATGAAAGAGTTTAAATGTCAAATTTGAAAGATTTTCAGACAGCTCCACTCTATCAATTACATCTCGATAAGCGGTTAAATTGATATTAAGGTCTTCCTTCATTTTCAATTCTATTGTCTGCTTCTTTGCAGTTAACAATTGATTTGCCACATCTTCAAAAAACATTTTTAGTTTCGCGAGAGTGTCATACTTCAAGTCGTGTTCCCTGCTTGTCTGAATATCGAATTGATGCAAACGTTTTTCGACTTTTTGAAGAGCGGCTTTCTCATCCTCCAACGCCAATAGTAATTTTTTTATATTCTTCTCGTTCTCTTCATAATCCCTTATAATTTCATAATTATTTCCGGATATTCGAGACTTCATTTGCTCTATTTCTCCCTGTAAACCGGGAATTTGCTCGAAATCCATACCTAATTCGAGTTGCTTTTTAGATAACCGGGGAAACGGGTTAATGGTTTTTCGTGCAAGAAATTCTTCAAGAACTTTGACATCGGAATATTCTAAAGCTGCATACTCGTCCGTTGTGATTGAATTATTAGCGGAAGCCAATACATAATCCACCAAATCGCCGATAGCAATATCTTTTAGCTCCGGATTATTTTCTTTTAAAAATTCGAGAATTAAATTGCCGATCGCTTCAACCTGCTCGGGCGGTATATTTAGATTGGCTTGCCGCCTGTTTTCATTTTTTTCTTTCAGAACAAGATTCACTTCCGCGCGAATAGCGTCAACCAACTTTGGAACGCATACATACAACTCGATGTTTTTAATAAAATCTTCCAATTCGCCCCTGAACAAATTTTCTTTCTGTAAAATATTTTCAACCTGTAATTTGGCTTGTTCTATTTTATTGTTGATAGTCGTTTCTTGATTCAATCCGGACTTCATATTTTGAAACAGTTCGCGATTTGCTGCCGAATATTGAAGAGCAACATCATATCCCGATTGTATGCTTTTAATCGCGGCATCCAATTTCTTTTTTTCTTCAATCAACTTTGTATATTCGGTTTTCTCGTTTTCAATCTTCAGACGCTGCGCCGTGTATTCTTGAAACAAATTTTCAGATGCAGCAGCTAACTGCATATACTTATTAAACCCCATTACATTTTCGATATTCTCTTTTATTACACGATTCAATTGGTCTTCTTTGAGGAGATTCCCCGCTTCCATAGCATCAAACAGAAAATAGCGGCTTAACTCTTGCGGTAAATTCGCTTTAATTATTTTGTTGACTTGCGCTTCTTGTTCCGCGCGCTGCGCCGGCGGTGTGACGGTTCCATACTTGAATACATCACCGTTCATATTCAATTTCACATTTTCGGCGGGATTTCCGAAAGAGTTCAGCATATATGTCCGGGTTAATACATATTTTTTTACTTCATTCAGCACCTGCCCCGAGAAGTGAAGTTCCAAAATAATTTTACTGCCCTTTGTATCAAGTATCCCCGCGTTAAGTAATTCTCTGAACTGCCTTGGTGAACTAATATTCAAGCCATAGAGTGCGCCATAGATTGCTTCAAACAGGGTCGTTTTGCCGCCCCCGTTCTCGCCGCCTATTAGTATTATCGGCTTATCTTCCTCAACGGAAATATCCAAATCCAGATTGAGGTAGGTCTTAAAATTTGTCGCGATGATTCGATTTATTAACATAGTTTACTTGATTTTTGAGATTGCTTTTTCAATTACTTTTTCGATTGCCTTGTCTTCAAGGTATTGATCACGGATTTTTTTCTCGTGGTATTCTTTCAGTAATTCTTCCTGAACCCAATTAAAATCCAATTTATGTTCTATACAGATGGTTTCGATGAGCCTTAAATCATCTTTACGAATACCATAGTGCAGGAAACTCGAGTCGAGTCCTTTTTTTGCCATAGTGTTACCTCTTATTAATTACTGATGGATTGAAATAATCCCACCCCGTGAGATCGCTCGTGTTTTCAATTTTGTCGCGGCAATATCTAAAAAGAATATCATTCCCTTTCGATTCCGGAATTAATATTCCGCCAATCAAACTTCTATCGGGATTTCGTTTATTAATATTGGCGATATAGTCGAGCAGCGCGTTATGTTTACGGCTTGCTTCGGGGTCAGAACCCTTTGTTTTAGTATCAAATAAGCCGAAAGTGTCCGCTGAAAATTTTACTATAAAATCAACAAAAAAGAGAGACAATTCATTCGCCGAGTTCGTGTAAGAAACAGCGAAATGTTCTCTGCCTTTATCGCCGTTTTTATACCACCATTCCAATTCGCGGTAATTATCTTCGAGCAATTTTTGAAATATTTTCTCCGGGGTTGAAGCATTATTAAACTCAAAAAACGGTTCAAGGGCGTGAAATTTAATTTTCTCTTGCCTATGAAATATTTCCGAATAAAATCGCTCTTCCGGCACCTGCCAAACGGAGGTTTCTTCACGCCGGTTTTTATCCCCTTTTTCTTTTTGCCATTTGTCGTAGTTCTCCAGAGAAATGGTGATTATCTCGGTTAACAGCTTCTGATTTGGCGCGTGCAGCAAAATTTTACGGGCGGTAAATTCATCATACGACATATAATATTCAACGAATTCAATCAAGGTTCTTTTCAGTAGTTTCCAGCTTTTCGATTTATTTAATACTGAAACGGAATCATAACAAAACCTTTCGAGCATCTCGTTGAGTTCTGCCTGCGTTTTGGAAAAATGTCCGATCTTGTCGTTGTTAACAAGAATAGTATTCACATCGTAAGCATCAACATAAATATCTTTAGGGATTGAAATTTCGATTTCCTCCACTTGCAAATCCCAAAATTTAGCCGCGAATTCTTTCCTGTTTTTTTCAGTAATCGCCTTTATTTCCGCTTCTTCAATCGAATTAAAAAGATGTGCTTCCGGTATTTCGGATATTTCGTATAAACTTTCAACGGTATGATTAAAAATTCTAAGAAAATCACTCGATAGAAAACCGAGGCTAGGTCTATCGTTAACAATGTATGAAGATTGCAATTGATGGTTAGAGAGTCCTTTTTTGAATACTGCTCTCTGTTTGCTGAAATAGTCCTCATTATCCGGCAAGAAACGAATCACGCTGTTTTGAAGATTGGTATAAACATAGCCATAATTGAGAAAATCATCGGAATAATGTTTTTGTTCAGGCATACGGAGTATTCTTCCCACCGTCTGAATGCCGAAAGTGGGGTTGCCGATTTCCCTGAAAATAATCAACACCGCAGCGCGCGGACAATCCCACCCCTGAGAAATTGCCTGTTTGAAAATAAGCACTCTTTGCATCGCGGCGGGATGTTCCAAGTTATATAGATTTATTTTATCGGAACTGTCAGATAGCCAAATCGCCAACAGGTTGTTTCGGGTCGTTATTCCAAATTCGCTTTCAAGATGCTCTTCTATTATTTTCCGTTTAGTTCTGTCTTCGTCCGTCAGCGTTGCTTTTTCCGAAGGTAATTGAACCAACAACAGCGGATTTATATTTATGCCCGCCGCCTCGTAAGCGTCCGCTGCCTCTTGCCTTTTACTCATCGCTTTTTGCAATAAGTGCAAATCCAAAGACAAACCTTTTTGTTCTTCTTCAGATAAATCTACATTCAGGCGAACGCCTTTTTTAATCATTTGGGATGCAACCACCTCTTGCCTTTGGATTACCACGTTTCTATCGGGAATATGAAGTGGAGTGGCGGTAACGGATATTTCTATTTTAGCGTCAATCAGTTTCAAAACATTTTTGGCTTGTTCTCCGGTAAAAGCAGATAAATGAGCCTCATCTATTACCGCGATTATTTCAATGTTTTGCAGGCGGGTATTCAGAATAAGAGTTTCAAGATTGAAACTTCGTTCATTTTCTTTTCTGAAAGTGTTTTTTTCCTTATCAACGCTGCTCCAATTGATGAACAATAAATCTTTTGGCCGCAATTCCACGTTACCGCTCAAGTCATTTATTTGCACAGTTTTCAAATCATTCAATTCGCTATAGAATCCTTTCAAAGAGTGATAGCTTTGAAGGTGCAGCGTGTTTGGGGCTATCCAGATGATAGCAATGTCGCGGGGAAGATTCGGTCGCAGAGTTACTTCCTGTATTAATCGCGATAGATATGCCGCCATCGTCACCGTTTTCCCGGCACCTGTTGGAGCTTTCAAAACCATCTGTATTCGGCGATCGGGCAGTCCGAGAGCATCGCAGGTATAATCCAAAAGGCGAGTTACCGCTTTTTCTTGGTAGTCTTTTAATATTGGCATTGGTTATTCGTCTTCCCGAAGTTCGCTGAACGAATCGTTTTCTCCATAGTCGGATGATTCTTCCATCAAATTGGTTCTATCCAGCTTGATGGTTTTGAATGTTGCTTTATACGCGTTATAGATTGCATCGGGCAAAGGCACCGCTACGATTTGATCGGCAACTTCAAACAAATCTTCCGCCAATACATCCGTGCTGGAACTGAAAGAATAAACGCGGATTTTTTCGGATAGATCGGTAAGCCCCGCGATATACTCGCGAAGTTTTTCGGTTGTTGTTTTTTGTTCCCTGCTATAAAATACAATTATTAGATATTTTCCGTGCCTGTTCGAGCTTACGCGACATTTTCTCCTGTCAAAGCCTTCGCGATCGGTTATATCGTTGTAACAATCTTCTTTAATTTGTAAAATCTCGGTACAATCGTTGGTTAGCCGTCTGCGATTAATTTCCGTTTTCTCGCTTGGAACAAATTCCGTCTTGTAGTACCGCAGATTGTTTCGCGCGAGACCTTCAACATTTTCTCCTTTGGAATTTTTGTATCCTTGGATTACTCTTTTATTTCTTTCGTAGGTGACTTCCTCGCAGATATTGTTCTCGTTATTTGTGACTAAGATACATTGCCTGTTCCCGCCGTCTTCAGCGTTTAATTGCATCGCCGCGTGCAGCGTGGTGCCGGAACCGGCGAAAAAATCTAAAATAATCGAGTTATTTTGGGTTGATATTTTGAAAAAATCTTTTATTAATTCCGCTGGTTTGGGATTGTTAAACACTTTACTTCCAAAAATGCTCACCAATTGTGCCGTTCCATTACCACTACTATATTCAGGTTTATAAAACAAAGTTTTTGGTTTTTTACTTGGCAACTCTCCAATTTCAGGTCGTTGTTTTTTGTAAACCGATAATTCCAACAAATCACCAACAACAATTATATTGTCTTTTTCATTTTTGACTTTTCCCAAACTCCAACGCCAAGACATAAATTCATTATTGGTATGAGGAAGTAAACATTTGAATCCTTTTTTCTTATAATTATCGCATAATTCCCGAACGTATTTATCATTAAATGATTTCGTATTTTTATCATATATTAATTCATATTCATCATCGGATATCGTGAATATTTCTTTGTTGAAATTTACTAGAATTGGATAGTAAAGATTTGGTCTTTTTTCGCGAGGCGCATTTACTCCGGTAGCCTTTAGATTAGCACCTTTTTTATAAACGCCCAAATAATCTTCTTCCCAAGAGTTTGAATCTTCTTCATCAAGATCGAAATTCTCGATTACGCAATTTTCTTTTTTGTTTGAATACACTAAAGTATATTCGTGTGTTCCCGCGAACCCGAACTGATCTTGATTCCCTTTTAAATTCATAATTGTTGGAAGAACAGCGATCATATTGACACCCCCAAAAATTTCGTCACATAGCATTTTAAGTTGCGCGACTTCATTATCGTCAATGGATATAAAAACAATGCCTCTATTAGTCAACAAGTTTTTACACAGCCTCAATCTCTTACCCATAAAGGATAACCATTTAGAATGTCTATATCCATCATCCCGATCCACGTATTCATCATTATATTTAAAATCCGTTTTACCATTAGCTTTTTTACCCGTATTATAGGGCGGATCAATATAGATTGCATCAATTTTCTTTTCGTGGGTAAAAGAAAGGGATGTTAACGCGTGAAGATTATCGCCCTCGATGAGAATATGATTCGGATGATTATCACCATTTATAATGGCTTTTTCAGCCGCTTCTTTTAACACGGGAAGATTTTGCCTCAGTAATTCTTCCATATCCTCGGGTTTATCTTCCCACACGAGACCGTATTTTGTGTGCGTATTCACGAGGTTAAGGAGATATATCCGCTCGTCCGAAGATAGTTCGGAAAGATTATTTAGTTTTTTCAGCAGGTCAATTTTATTCATTTACTGTTTCATCATTATATTAATTGAAAAGACAAGAACCGGATAATTACCAAAGGAATATTACAAATTTTTCGTGAAATATCTAAGGAAAAGTGTGAATTTGTAATCACTCAACTGATTGGGTGTACGACAAAAAAACTGTTAATAGCAAGAAATCGGCTATATAACGATTAGCGTGGGGGAATAAGTTGAACTTGCTATGGGGAATTATGATGTTTTTGATAAAGGAATAAAATAAGTGATAAATAATCCTGTCTTTCATTGGAACAAAATAGCAAGTTTTATATATTTGAAAATATGAAAGACTTTATTAAAAACCCTATTGTAAAAAAGCTATTATTTGTCCTCATTGGAATATTTATATTGCTGATGGTGTTCAATTACCTGATTATGCCTTGGTACACTTATGCCGCGGAAATAAAAGTGCCGAATGTTGTAGGGATGCCGGCTGAAGAAGCTGTTAAACTATTAGAAAATAACAAATTAACTTCCGCTGTTGGTGATACTGTGCTTGATAACAGATACCCAAAAAATTCGGTTGTTTCTCAAAGACCGGGTTCAAGCAGCGCGGTAAAGAGCGGACGGCGTATTTTCCTTATTGTCAGCGGCGGTGATCAAACCTCCAAAGTACCAAATCTTATGGGAAAATCTTTAATTGACGCGAAATTGGCACTTGAGAAAGCGGGTTTACGAATAGGGGATGTTCGATACGTTCCTTCTACAACTCCAAAGGATATAATCGTGTCCCAAGAATTTGTCTCTGGTATGTCAATACGCAGAACGTCAAGGGTGAGAATATCTATTAGCCTTGGGGCAGTTGAAGGAACTATCGAAGTTCCGAATTTGGTAGGGAAGTCAAAATCAGAGGCTGAGGAAATACTAAAAGGATTACAATTAGAGGTAGGGAAGATAAGTTTCCTTCCCACGCTCAAGGAACTTTTGCCGAACACCGTGGCGGATCAGTATCCGGCTGGCGGTGCTAAGGTTAATCACGGAGATAAAATTGATTTATTTATTTGCAAATATACAGAAATAAAAGAAGACGAATTTAACGCGAAACATCTATGAAAAAATATTTAGCTCCTTCAATTCTTTCTGCTGATTTCCTTCAATTAGGGAAGCAAGTGCAGGCAACCGAAGCAGGCGGTGCGGATTTTATTCATTGTGATATTATGGATGGGCAGTTTGTCCCCAATATTACTTTTGGACCCCTTATTGTTAGTGCTGTGAAAAAAATATCTTCTCTGCCTTTAGATGTACATCTGATGATTAAAAATCCTGATGCTATAATTCCTGCTTTTGCCGAGGCAGGATCATCTTTTATCACGGTTCATACGGAAGAAGTTGTTCATCTGCACCGGACAATACAAAGAATAAAGCAAATGAACATTTATGCAGGGGTTGCACTTAACCCTGCAACCTCGTTTTCTGCAGTTGAAGAAATACTTGAATCTGTTAATTTAGTTCTTGTAATGTCGGTTAATCCGGGTTTTGGCGGACAAAAATTCATTACACCGGTGCTAAAAAAAATTGAACGAATCGCGGAATTTCGAGAAAAACAAGGACTATCATACTTAATTGAAGTAGATGGCGGAATAAACAAAGATACACTTGATTTAGCCTCTAATGCAGGTGTGGACGTGTTTGTAATGGGTTCAGCAGTCTTTGACTCTGAAAATGTTGAAGAAACCACCCGAATGTATAAGTCAATGGTTAATGGTTAATTGTAAATTATCAATGGTTAATTATCAAATCTTATTGCCAATTTTTTCATTAACAATTAACCATTGATAATTAACACTTAGCTTATGTTCGCGATTCGTCCAAATATTTCTTTAGGCGTTATTTCCGATAGATATGCCAAAATATATGGCTCTGAAGCTATGTGTATAATTTCGGAACATCCATATAATTTTGAGTTGTTTGAGATTGACCGGATAAACCCGGATGTTTTGCTTCGGCTTGAAAACTTAGCTGAATTCCATAAACCTTTATCGGACTATTTGCCGAATGTTTATGGAATTATTTCAACTGAATCATTACGATTATTAAAGCTGCTGATGGAGCAGTCAAATTTATATATTAATAACCTTCCTGAGTGCTTAACTCAGCCTAAAGCAAATATATCCGGATTTTTAGAGGGTAAAAAATATCCGTATTTTATGGGTATTGTAAATGTTACCCCCGATTCCTTTTCTGACGGGGGAAAGAATTATACAATTGGAAATGCAATAGCAACTGCCGGCGAAATGTTAAATAATAATGTTGATATTATTGATATTGGAGGTGAATCCACCCGCCCGGGAGCAGAAAAAGTATCCGAAGAAGAAGAACTCGAACGAGTAATACCGGTAATTGAAGGAATCAAATCGACTTATCCCGATGCTGTTATTTCGATTGATACTTATAAGAGTAAGGTTGCAGAAGCCGCTCTTAAATCAGGGGCAGCGATTGTAAATGATATAAGCGGGGGTACATTCGAGACGAGTATGTTTGATGTTGTCAGTAGTTTTGATTGCTATTATATTTTGATGCACACTTTAGGTGAGCCGGCGACTATGCAGCATAATCCTGTATATAATAATGTAGTGATTGAAGTATTGTCCGCTTTATTGAGGCAGGCAAAAAAAGCCTCCGAAGCAGGAATAAAAAACATCATTTTAGACCCCGGTATTGGTTTTGGAAAAACAATAGCGCATAATTGGGAAATTATTGCAAGATTAGAAGAATTTACTCAGGTAAAGTTTCCTATATTGATGGGTGTATCAAGGAAAAGTATGTTGAGTTTGGTAACTGATTTACCTGCCGATAAGAGAGATTTTTCCAGCGGATTTGTGGAAATGGCTTGTTTAATAAACGGTGCATCAATTATACGCACTCACGATTATAAAAAAATTCGAGAACTTAAAAAAACATATAAAGCATTGACTTTACTAAATGATTGACCTATTTAACCTCGGATTTCTTAAAATATCACTTTTGGATGTGATTGATATTTCAATCGTGGCATATATTATTTATAATCTCTATAAATGGCTAAAAGGTACTTTAGGATCACAGATTTTCATTGGGCTTCTTATAGTGATGTTGTTATCCTTTAGTGCTCAGCTATTAAATCTGAAAGCAGTAAGCTGGCTGCTAAAATTTATTACTGATATTTGGGTTATTACATTCATAATTTTGTTTCAGCCGGAAATTAGACGGTTATTGGTATTAATTGCCCGAAATCCGTTTGCCCGAAACAACAACTCGGAAACTCCGGAATATGTAACTCATATAGTTGATGCCGCGTTCGAGTTATCTCAGCAGCAGCACGGTGCATTAATCATTGTTCTGAAATCTTCCGGAATTAGAGGCTTCAATGAAACAGGGGAGATTCTAAATGCCCGGCTCTCTAAAGATTTATTGAGATGTATTTTTTACCCGAGAGCAGCATTGCACGATGGAGCAGTTATTATAAAAAATAATATAATTGAAGCGGCAAGGTGTGCTATGCCTTTATCCGGCACAACCACCCACAAGGGTGAACCTCTTGGAATGAGACACCGCGCAGGTATTGGAATATCGGAGCAAGCTGATGTTATCAGCATTATTGTTTCGGAAGAAACAGGGAGCATATCGGTTGCGGAGCAAGGTGTGCTTACGCGAGGCTTATCAAAGGAGGCACTTAGAAAACGGCTACGCGTTACACAAGAATATTCCCATTTCCGTAAACTTATTATTGCAGTTGAGAACCTCTTTAGACAGCAAAAATAGATTCGCGGTTATCCCGTTTTTTAATGAAGAAAGATACATTAAGAATGTGGTGCTAACTTCATTAGAATATGTTGATTACATTGTTTTAGTTAATGACGGTTCAACGGATAATTCTACATCAAATATTCCGGTTGATAAACGCGTTGTTCTTGAAAAAATTGCTATAAATAGAGGCAAGGGATACGCGTTAAATATTGGGTTTTTAAAAGCAATTGAGATGGGAGCACGCTTGATTGTTACCCTTGATGGTGATGCACAGCACCCTCCGGAGCACGTTCCTGATTTTTTTTCAAAGTTGGAAGAATTTGATGTTGTTATTGGAGCAAGGCGGAGAACACCGGGCATTATGCCTATACAGCGGATAATTAGTAATTTTCTTACATCTTTTTTGCTTTCCTTAAAAGTGCACCGTTTTATCAAAGATTCTCAATCAGGATTTCGCGGGTATAGAACGGAGCATCTGAAAGAAATACTTCCTCAAAATGAGGGATTTATGGCGGAAACCGAGATAATAATAAATGCCGTACGCGAAGGTTTGCGGATTGGTTATACTCCAATCCCAACTATATATGGTGATCAGAAATCCAAAATGACACCGTTCAAGTCTATTATAGATTTTCTAAAGTTATTATTCTTAAAATAAATTCATATCCTTATATTGATTAGTTAATTTATAATTATTGCGAACCCGATGATGTGTAAGCAATTTGAAGAACATCCTTTTAATATATTTATTTGTAAATGTAATTTGGAATAATTCGAAAAAATAAATTAATTGAAAGATTGAACTATAAGTTTGAAAGGCTTTTGGATATTCCTTTATGGGTAAAATAATTGCGATTGCAAATCAAAAAGGCGGTGTGGGCAAGACCACAACCGCGATAAATTTATCCGCGAGTTTAGCTGTCGCTGAAAAGAAAACATTGTTAATAGATATAGACCCGCAGGGTAACTCAACATCAGGTATTGGCTCTGAAAAAAGAACTCCTTCTGTCTATGAAGTTATCGTGGGTAACGCGGATATCAGGGAAGCAATTTTGGAATCACCAATTCCGTTTCTCCACGTTCTTCCTGCAAATATTAATTTAGTTGGTGCTGAGGTTGAGCTAATCAGCATCCCGAATCGTGAAAAACTACTTAAAACTGCTCTTGAGCAAGTCACCAATGAATACGAATATTTAATTATTGACTGTCCTCCTTCACTTGGTTTTCTCACGTTAAATGCTTTGACAGCCGCAAATTCTGTGCTTATTCCGGTTCAGTGTGAATATTTCGCGTTGGAAGGTCTTGGACAGCTATTAAACACGATCAACATCGTGAGACAGCATTATAACGTAAATTTGAGTATTGAAGGTGTATTATTGACAATGTATGATAACCGTTTGAAACTCTCTATGCAGGTTACTGAAGAAGTCCGCCGGTTTTTTGGGGAGAGAGTCTTTAAGACGGTTATTAACCGTAACGTGAGGATATCGGAGGCGCCAAGTTATGGAAAACCTATAATACTTTATGATGTTCTTTCCGTTGGTTCGAAGAATTATATGAGCTTGGCTTCCGAGCTGCTGGAAAGGAATACAAAATAATATAATGAGCAAAAATAAACAAGTTCTTGGACGCGGTTTAGATGCCTTACTTGCTCCTTCACCTCACATAGAAGAACAGGCAGTAACTGAATCCGTGAGCAGCAACCCGGTTAAGGCCGAAGAGAAGCCAAATTTGGCACCGGCTCAGGGATTTTTTAAAACTAAACTATCAAAGATAGAACCAAACCCATTTCAGCCGCGTAAAAACTTTGAACCGGAAGCAATGGAGGAACTGAAAAAATCCATTGTTGTAAATGGGTTGATTCAGCCAATCACTATTAGAAAAATCGGTGAAGACCAATATCAATTAATTTCGGGTGAACGCAGATTTAAGGCTTTCACCGAATTAGGATTTAGCGAGATACCTGCTTATATCCTTGAAGTCCTTACTGATGAAGCAATGCTCGCGATGGCTTTGATTGAAAACATTCAGCGGGAACAATTAAATCCGGTGGAAGTCGGGTTGGCATATCAAAGACTGCTTGAAGAGTGTAACTTAACTCACGAAGATATTGCAAACAGGGTAGGGAAGGATAGATCAACTATCACCAACTCTATACGGCTGCTGAAATTGCCACAGAAGATTCAAGACTGTCTCATTCACGGAACGATTTCTATGGGACACGCCCGGGCACTGGTAAATGTTCCTGATATTGGCAGGCAATTGGCTATTCTTGATCAAATAATCAGCCAAAATCTTTCTGTTAGAAAAGTTGAAGAGTTGGTAAAAAACGCGATATTGTCAGCCCCGAAAGTATCTAAACGTCCAAAAATTCAACAAAACAGTAATGATCCGGCAAATATCGCGTTTTCTCAATTTGAAGATAATTTACGCCGGTTACTTGGCACTAAAGTGCTTTGCAAACAAAAAGCTGACGGAACCGGCGAAATTGTATTAGAATATTATTCTCAAGCCGAGTTTGAAAGATTAATCGAACTTCTCTATGAAATTAACAATAGTAATTCTTAGTTTTTTTTTCTCCGGCATTCTTCTTGCCGATTCCCCGCGGGAAAGGGACACGACAAATACCGTAGGATTAGAGGATACTACAGCCTTTGTTATGGCAAAGGCTCCTTGGAAGTCTTTGCTCTTCAGCGCGGTTTTTCCGGGAACGGGACAAATTTATAACCAATCATATTGGAAAGCACCCGTTGTTTGGGGTTGCGCGGGATGGTTTACTTATAACTATATTCAAAACAACAAAGAGTATAAAAAGAACCGCGATGCATTTATTCAGACCGCGTCACCTTTAGACAAAAGACTGCGTGAATTTTATCACGATCAACGCGATTTGTTCGCGGTCTATCTTGGAATAACCTATGTTCTCAATCTTGTAGATGCTTATGTTGATGCTCACTTATTTGATTTTACGGTAAATCCGTCAGGAAAAGACAAAGTTGTTTCGTTTAAATATTATTTTAGCAGATGAGCAAACAAATTATTTCTCCGGTAATTTGTCCGGCTTGCCGTCAAACGGGCGATTTATTTTTGGTAAATTGCCGGTACTGCGGTAATGTTTTAAGGGATAGAGTTCCGAATATCGATCTTGGCGAGATAGTTCTTCGTATAATTGATTCTCCGTCAGCTGCATTCGCGGCAATTATTTTTTCGGAAAAGAAAAATTATGTTATTCCTTTAGTGATTTTACTTTCCATAAAAAATTCGATTATGTATCAGGCAGTTGATGCAGTTTTGTTTGGGCGGGAATACTTTAAATTTGGGGAAATTCAGTTTGTCTTTCTTTCTTTAACCGCTTCAATTATTTCAGCATCTTCTATTTTCGGCTTAATTATGAAAATAACAAAGAAAAGACTGCAGATAAAGCAAATCGGAGCGGCAATATTATACGCGCAAATACCCGTAATTTTTGCTTTTGCCGCGTTATTTATTCCCGAGTTTGTGATATTCGGTAAATATATTTTTTATAAAAACCCGACAATATTCCTCATTCATCCGTTCTTTGCTTATTTTTTCCTTGTAATTGAGTCAGGTTTCTATATGTGGGCTTTTGCGCTGACAATACTTGCCTGCGCGCATTTCTTTAACCGCAAAGTATTAATAATTATTGCAGCAGTCTTTTTCTTTGTAATGATTCACTTTGTTCCATTTCTAATTCATACAAAATAAAGTCTGTAAATAGTGGAAAAAACTACTGATGTACTTATAATCGGAAGCGGGATTGCAGGGCTTTATACAGCTCTGAAAGTCTCTAAATTTGCCAATGTTATTTTAGTTACAAAAAAAGAAAAAACTGAGTCCGGCACAAATTATGCTCAAGGCGGTATAGCCTCGGTTCTTGACGGGACTGATTCATTTGAAAACCATATTAATGATACATTGGTTGCCGGCGCGGCACTTTGTGATAGAGAACGGGTCGAAATATTAGTGAAAGAGGGTCCAGAGCATATTCGCGAACTAATGGAGATAGGAACTCGATTCACAATGTCCGGTAACGAGTTTGATCTCGCGCGAGAAGGGGGGCATTCCCACGCGAGAATAGTACACGCTCAAGATTTGACAGGGAGAGAGGTTGAACGCGCGTTAGTTGAATATGTATCTTCGGTGCCGAATATCACTATATTGGAAAATCATCTTGCAATAGACCTCTTGACGGAACATAACATCAAGAAACTAAAAAACTCGCCAATTGACAGCAGACATTGCTGGGGAGCATATATTCTTGATATTGAAAATGAAAAGGTAATTAAAATTAAGGCTTGTGCCACCGTTTTGGCAAGCGGCGGAATAGGGCAAGTTTACCTCCATACAACAAATCCGGCTATTGCCACCGGCGATGGTTTTGCTATGGCATATAGAGCCGGAGCACGTCTATCAAATATGGAATTTATACAATTCCATCCAACCTCTTTATATTCCACGGGAACATCCTCCACTCGGGAGCAGGCTTTCCTTATCTCCGAGGCGGTGAGAGGTTTTGGCGGTATATTGCGCACAAAAAGCGGCGACCGGTTTATGGGAAAATATGATTCAAGGTTAGAGTTAGCCCCTCGGGATATCGTGGCAAGAGCCATAGATTCAGAGTTAAAGAAAGAGGGCGAAGACTTTGTATATCTTGATATTACACGTAAACCTGCAAGTGAAATAAAGGTACATTTCCCGAATATTTATGAAAAATGCCTAAGCATAGGAATTGATATTACGAAAGACTTTATTCCTGTTGTTCCGGCGGCGCATTATGCTTGCGGCGGAGTAATAGTGGATAGTTTCGGGAGCACGTCACTGCAGTTTTTGTATGCCGCCGGTGAAGTCAGTATGACGGGGGTACACGGTGCCAACCGGCTTGCTTCTAATTCACTTTTGGAAGCACTTGTATATTCAGGCAGGGCATCTGCCGCGATTAAGAAGCAATTAGAAACCAAGTCAACCGTGCTCCCGCAAATACCCGATTGGGATGAAGCCGGTGTTCTGACACCGGACGAAATGGTTGTTATTTCTCACAGCGAAAAAGAAGTAAAACAGCTGATGTCCGATTATGTCGGTATCGTCAGGTCCGATTTACGGTTAGAACGGGCACAAAGAAGAATCAATACTTTGTTTGAAGAAGTTGAAGAATTTTATAAAAAAAACAAAGTTTTCTCATCGCTTATTGAACTTCGAAATTTAGTTACCTGTGCCTATTTGATAGTAAAATGCGCCCTTTTGAGAAAAGAGAGCAGGGGATTGCACTTTAGTTTAGATTATCCGGCAAGTTCTCAAGATGTGCCAAGCGATACGGTTATTCGGAATAAGTATCAGAAGTCGTAACTATTAAAATATTTTTGAAAATCCCAATAATTATTTTTGCTTATTCAAAATATTTTATTAAATTTCACTATTAACAAAAATCAAACTTGGAAATATTAACGTAGTATTTAATTAACATAATTGTATTTGAGTGGTCTTTACGCTCTGTTCTTAATCTGAAAAACCGCACTTTGATGAAACAAGAACAAGCGGGTAGGACTGCGTTCGATAATACGGACGCAGCCTATCTTTATTGTCTTTGTTTCGGGTATGACGGTACCTCAGTTAAGGACGTATAAGGATAGGCTCGCGTCTTTTTTTATTTTTAAACATCATTGGAGGATTTTATGAACAGAAGTACCAGCTGTAATCGGTATAGTTATTACAAAGTCGTTGTAATAGGTTTGTTTGCTTTGTTTTCAGTTCGGCTTAATGCCCAGACATATCTCAATGTCAAATTTACCGGTGGAGGCGAACAGAACAGCTTGATTGACAGCGTGAAGAAAATAACGTTT